>NZ_JBLXIB010000005.1:0-220057 GCF_048269745.1 Zunongwangia sp.
GATTAATTTTTTATGAATTATATAAAAATACGTTTTTAATATTGATTTTTATGCAATTAAATCTATCAAATACTAGTCATAGCAAGGGGTGCGCAGCTCAATAATTCTGTTATAAAAAAACTTAAAAAAATTACTTATTTTTTTGGTAAATAAAAGTTTTAATAAACTTGAAAATTTAACTATTAGTTTTGCAAAAAAAAATAGAAATTGCGCTCATAAAATCTTTCCTTTAAAATTATATTTATCCAAAAAAAATAATAGTAATAATTGTTTTTTGATAACTTTTTTAATTTTTGTAAAATTAAAATGCTGTTTTTTAGTGTTTTAAAAATATTTTTTGATAACTTTTTTTATTTAAATTTAAAATTGTTCACAAGTTTGTGAATAAATTATGTTTCAAGATATCAAAGTATCGACGATACTTTGTAAGTTTGGATGCTGATAAAAAAACGTATTTAAAAATGAATTGTAGCTGTTTTTTTAAGTACGTTTTTATAATGTAAAATGGTTTCCCGGTAGGTCCGGAGACGATCAGAAAAACCAGACTATAACGATGATTAGTTGTTAAGTTCGGTTTTTTAAATGGAAGAGTCTCACAAATAATAGTATAGTAATATGAGTATTTTTAATAAACGAGTTAATTACAAGCCTTTTGAATATCCGGGTGTTTTAGATTTTACAGATGCCATTAATCGTTCTTTTTGGGTACATTCTGAAGTAGATTTTACAGGAGATATACAAGATTTTCATTCTCATTTATCAGAAGGAGAAAAAGATGTAGTAAAAAAGAGCTTACTTGCTATTGCACAAATTGAAGTAGCTGTAAAATCGTTTTGGGGAGATCTTTACAAGCATTTACCAAAACCGGAATTTAACGGATTAGGAAGTACATTTGCTGAATGTGAATTCCGTCACTCACAAGCCTATTCTCGATTATTGGAAGTACTTGGTTATAATAATGAGTTTGAAAAAGTAATAGAAGTACCCGCTATAAAGCACCGAATTAATTACTTAACTGAAGCATTAGAGCATACCAATGCAGAAGAACCTAAAGATTATGTATCTTCTTTAATTTTATTTTCCATTCTTATAGAAAATGTATCACTTTTTAGTCAATTTGCGATTGTACTATATTTTAATCGTTTCAAAGGCGTAATGAAAAATGTGAGTAATATTATTGCTTGGACATCTGTAGATGAACAAATTCACGCTAATGCTGGTATTTATATTATCAATAAAATTCGTGAAGAAAACCCAGATTATTTTGATGATAAATTAATTCAGAAACTAACAGATTCTGTAAAAAAATCTATAGAAGTTGAAGAAGAAATTTTAGACTGGATTTTTGAAAGTGGTGAGTTAGATAATATCAATAAAAAGAATTTAATGGATTTCATGAAATTCCGTTTAGACGAAAGTTTAACACAAATTGGAATTCCAAAAATTTACAATATTTCCGCAGCAGAATATAAACCTATGCAGTGGTTCGAAGAAGAAGTTTTTGCTAATAGTTTAGACGATTTCTTTGCTAGAAGACCGGTAGATTATACCAAGCACGATAAAAGTATTACCGCTGAAGATTTATTCTAAAACAAAATAATTTAGTAGTTCAATAGTATAGTAATATACTAGGTTAGTAATTCAGAAAAAGCCCATAAATGACAACAAAGCCCTTAGAGCAACTTACAGAGCAACCTCAAAACAAAAGATTGTGGTGGTTAAACGAAGAAAGTCAGCAAATATTAAATAGAGGATATTTGCTAAAAGGAGAAACAGTAAAAGCAGCTATTGAGCGTATTGCAACTGCATCAGCAAAACGTTTATATAAACCAGAATTAGCTGAGGCTTTTATTGAAATGATAGAACGTGGTTGGATGAGTTTAAGTTCTCCGATTTGGGCCAATATGGGAACTGAACGCGGATTGCCAATTTCTTGTTTTAATGTATATGTTCCAGATAATATTGAAGGGATCACTCATAAATTAGGAGAAGTGATTATGCAAACCAAAATAGGGGGCGGAACCTCCGGATATTTTGGTGAATTACGCGGTCGTGGTAGTGCGGTTACCGATAATGGAAAAAGCAGTGGAGCTACTAGCTTTATGAAACTTTTTGATACTGCAATGGATACTATTTCTCAAGGTGGAGTGCGTAGAGGAGCATTTGCAGCTTATCTAGATATTGATCATCCGGATATTAAAGAATTTTTAGAGATTAAAAATATCGGAAATCCAATTCAAAATTTATTTTACGGAGTTTGTGTTCCAGATTATTGGATGCAAGAAATGATTGATGGCGATACCGATAAACGAGCAATTTGGGCTAAAGTTTTAGAGAGTCGTCAGCAAAAAGGATTGCCGTATATCTTATATAAAGACAATATTAATCGTTTTAAGCCACAGGTTTATAAAGATAAAAACAGAACAATTCATTCTAGTAATTTATGTTCTGAAATAGCCTTACCTTCAACAGAAGACGAGTCGTTTATTTGCTGTTTATCATCTATGAATCTAGAGTTATATGATGAATGGAAAGATACTGAAGCTGTAAAGTTAGCTGTATATTTTCTAGATGGTGTGTTGCAAGAGTTTATAGCAAAAACTGAAGGGAATCACTATTTATCTGCAGCCAATAAATTTGCGAAAAACCACCGTGCTTTAGGATTAGGAGTAATGGGATGGCATTCTTACTTGCAAAAAAACAGAATTCCTTTTGAAGGAATGAAGGCAAAAGGATTAACGCATCAAATTTTCGAAAAAATAAGTGAGAAAGCTACAAAAGCTAGTAAGGAATTGGCTTCTATTTACGGAGAACCTGAAATTTTAAAAGGTTACGGACTTCGCAATACTACGTTGATGGCTATAGCGCCTACAACTTCTTCATCTGCAATTCTAGGGCAAACCTCACCAGGTATCGAGCCTTTTAGCAGTAATTACTATAAAGCTGGATTAGCAAAAGGTAATTTTATGCGTAAAAATAAATACCTTAAAGAATTGCTTGAAGAAAAAGGTTTAGATAATGAAGATACATGGAGAAGTATAATGCTTAACCACGGTAGTGTGCAACATCTAGATTCTTTAACTCAAGAAGAAAGAGATATCTTTAAAACCTTTAAAGAAATAAGTCAGTTAGAAATTATTCAACAAGCTTCTGTACGTCAAAAATTTATCGATCAGGCGCAAAGTCTTAATCTTAATATACCCGCTGGAATTCCGGTACGAGAAGTTAATAAGTTACTTATTGAAGCTTGGAAGTTAGGCGTAAAAACTTTGTACTATCAAAGAAGTCAGAGTGTTTCAAAAGAATTTGTTTCTAATATTGTAAACTGTTCTAGCTGCGAAGCCTAAACTTTTTACTAGATCAATAAAATCAAAAAAGCCTGTTGTAAAACAGGCTTTTTTGATAATTAAAAATCTTTTTTTTGACGATATATCCTGAAACATAAAATCGATAATAACAGCACAAATTTAAATTAGCAATCAGCAAAATTGTAATTTCTATTTTGAAGGAGGAGAAGTTAGTTGCATTATTTTTTCTGAAAACCGAGCTACTTTTTCCCAGTTAGTATAGTCTATTGCTTCTTTAGAAGAAGTGGGGCCGTGAGTTAATTTCATAATTAATTGAATCATAATTCGATCTAGAAAGGAATATGCTTTATAATCTAATTTTCCGGCAAATACCTCTAGTAAATCAGGTTTCCAGTCTATCTTTTTTAAAAATTTAAGTAGATATGGGTTTGTTTCTGGTGAATTTTTATTGGAGTTTCTAGCGACTAAATTAACTGAGAAAAAGGCAGTTTTTAGTTTAGGAAATTTAGCTTTATGTTGTTCGATAAATTTAAAAACCTCTTTTCGGTGTTTGCCATATCGAATACTCGCTCCAATAACGATCACTTCAAAATCAGTGATATTTTTATTAAATTTACTAATAGGAATTAGCGTAATTTTTTTATCGGATTTTGCTAATTTTTTAGAAAGAACAGTGCAAATTTCTTTAGTATGGCCATCTACGCTAGAATATAAAATCCCTATTTTTTTCATGCCATAATCAATTTTAAATTGACGTTTAAAGGTACAATTTTTCAGAATTTTGTTATTCCTGTTTGCTCTATTTTTCTATATAGAAAATTTATTTTTTTAATAGTCGTTTTTTTTGAAAAAACATCTTCAATATTTATTAATAACTATGGAAAAACATTCTCTAATTTAGTACCTTGAAACTTATATTCAAATTAACTATATCAATGAAAAAAACAGTACTAATGGCTGCAGTTGTAGCCTGTAGCTTGTGGAGTTGTAAAGAAACTTCAAAGACCGAAGAATCAGCTAAGTTATATTCGCCAAATAACACCAATATTTTTGCCATTTCTGGTAGAACCGATGCTAGAGATTCTGCTTTGGTAATGATTAGCCCGGCTTCAAGAATTACATTTAAACATAAAGGGCAAGATACTATTACCGTATATGCAAAAACAGATCTTAAAGATGAACATGCTTTTTTAGGACTAGTGACTAATAAAGAATATAAAAAGCGTTTACGTATTGAAGGTGACACTGTGAATACTATTCAAATTCCACTTTCTGAAACTGATACTTTGGTGGAACTTTATAAATTAACAGAAGCTAGTACTGGTAATTTAGTTGTTAACGGTATAAAAGGAAAAAATGTAGAAAAAGCACCAACTAAGCCATCTATAAAAATAGAGTTTGTGGGTAATTCTATTACTTCTGGTTTTGGTAACGATACCACAGCTTATGCATGTGGAGAAGGTTCTTGGTACGATTCTCATAATGCGTATTATTCGTATGCAACGATTTCTGCGAATCGCTTAGATGCTGATTTCGTATTATCATCTATTTCAGGGTGGGGAATGTACAGAAATTGGGATGTACCTGGGCCAACTGTACCTGATGTATATGATAATTTATATTTAAATACCGATTCAACAAAAGCGTATACAGCTAAAAATTTTAATCCGGATTTAGTAAGTATTAATTTAGGAACTAACGATTTATCCGAAGGTGACGGTAAACATGAACGCTTACCCTTTAGTAAAAAGGATTATGTTGATGCATACGTTAAATTTGTACAACACATTATAGACACTAGAGACAACCCCGAAATCGCTATTTTAGATAGCCCTATGGTTTCTGGAGAACGTCAAGAAATTTTACATGAATGTTTAAATAATGTCGTTGATCACTTCAAAAAACAAGATAAAAAAATATACTTTTTCGATTTTGAAACCATACCAGAAACAGGTTGTGGAGCACACCCTTCAATTGAAGAAGATAAAATGATGGCTGACCAAATCGTTCCGTTTTATAAAGAAATTTTAGATTCTAAAAAATAAGAAGTTCAGTTATAAAAAAGCCCATCAAATTTTTGATGGGCTTTTTTTTATACTCCCATTTTTAATTGTCTTCCTTCTTTTGCTGCTTTTTTGTCTTTAGCAATTCCTATTAATAATCCAATAGCTAGCCCTATTGGTAATCCTATACCTAAATATCCCATATTGTCTAGAGCGATACCTATTGCTACACCTATAGGAATTCCAAAAGCGCCTATACCAAAGCCTAACCAAGTATTTCGATAATAATCTTTAGGCACCAGTTTTAATTCTTTTTCTATAATTTGAAGAATTTTAATCTGACTTTTACGTGTTTGAGAATTTAACTTTTTTAAAGGAACAGTATTTACTTTTTCAATTTCAGTATTGATTTTTTCTTCAACATCTGAAGCTAAATCCTCTATCCGCTCTTCTTGGTTAATTACGTCTAAAAATTGCATAAACCGAGAAAATGCTTTGTATGCTTTTTTATGCTGACCAATATCTGGTCTAGGAGTTAACTTTTTCATTTTACTAAAATAAAATATTTTAAGGGGACTTTTTTAGTTTTTCAATTATTCTCTACATTCTTTTTTCTTTTAATACCTTTATGTTTAAGCAAATTAGCTAATCCTGTTGCTGTTAGGATTGCAATGCAAGCAGTAGTTCCTAATGCTCCACCAAAGCCTTTAAAAAAAGTTCCTGTATTTATATAAGTTATTGCAAATATTAATCCGGCTAAACCAACAAAAATATGTTGATGTAGTAATTGGTTTGATACCATTCCAACAAACGAAGCACCTATAAAAACTAACGGAATCTGGTGGGTTAAATATGGAGATAAAACTTCCGGAAAAAGATAAAAAAATAAACCAACAACAAGGGAGGGCATAGCAGATGCACGAACACCTCCCTGTTTAAAATTATTATTGATGATATAGGTGATTAGACTACCCAAAATACCCGTAATTATAATAACAATATCAGTTGTGTATAATTCCAAAATTATCCTTTTAAAAATGATATAATAGAATCTGTTATTTGCGATTCTTGGTTTTTAGGTGTTGCAAGTAAAACATCTGTAGTAAATTTTTTATCTAAATCTAAAAAAGATAATTCTGAATAAATATGGCTATTTTTTAAACTACTTGGGACTATAGAAACTCCTAATCCATTCCTTACCAATTGAATTATTGAATTGATGTTATTCGATTCATGAACAATGTTTGGTGTAAAACCGTATTGAGCGCAAATTTGAATAAAAGAATTATAATATACTGGTGCGTAATCTTTATTGAAAAATATAAAAACCTTATCTTTCATATCAGATAGATCCTTAATATTTTTATATACAGTATTATTAAAAATCAACGAATAAAAATCTTTAAACCAACGGGTAGATTTTGTTTTTGTTGACATTAAAGGAGCTCTTATAATTGCCAAATCTAATTTATTCTGTTCTAAGGCTAAAATTTGTTTCACAGTAGAGACTTCATATAATTTAATTTTTAAGAAAGGATATCGTTCCGTTAAAAATTGAATAAGCTTTGTAATTTCTCCTGAGAATGTTGAACTGATATATCCCACACTATATTCTCCACTTATATTTTCTGAAATCTTTCTTGTTTTTAAAGCTATTGACTCTAAATTTTGCAATTGAGCTGTAATTTCTTTTTTGAAGTATTTACCCGCATCCGTTAAACTAACTTTTTTATTATTCCTTTCAAATAATTTAGCGCCCAGTTCATTTTCCAGTTCTTTTATTTGTCTGCTCAATGGAGGTTGAGAAATACAAAGCCTTTTAGAAGCCTTTGTGAAATTTAATTCTTCAGCTACCGCTAAAAAATATTTTAAGTGTCTTAATTCGATAGCTATATCTTAAAAGTATTATTAGTTGACAAAATAAGTCTTTTTAAAACAATTAAAAGAACTATACATTTGAAATTGAATAAAAATTATATAAAATGAAAAAGTCAACAGTTAAAGAAATTAAAGAGCGATTTGATAATGATGTTGAACGATTTTCAAATTTGGAGACCGGACAAGTAGCAACAATCGATGCGAAAATTTCTCTTGAGCTTTTAACAGAAGCCTCTAAAAGAATAAAACCTAATTCTCAAAATTTATTAGATATAGGCTGTGGAGCAGGTAATTATACTTTAAAAATGTTAAGTAAAATTGCTGATTTAAACTGTACGTTAGTAGATTTAAGCAAGCCAATGTTGAATAAAGCCAAAGAAAGAGTATCAGCTAAAACCAATAATGAGGTAACTATTATTCAAGGAGATATTCGAGAAGTTAATTTAAAAGAAAATAATTTCGATATTATATTAGCCGGTGCTGTATTACATCATTTAAGAGATAATAATGATTGGGAAAGAACCTTCTTTAAATTGTATAATTTACTTAAACCAGGAGGATGTTTAATGATTTCAGATTTAATAACCCAAGAAACCGAATTTGTTAATGAATATGTATGGGAACGTTATGGTGATTATTTAGAAAGTGTAGATGGAAAAGAATATCGAGAAAAAGTATTAGCGTATATAGAAAAAGAAGATACACCAAGATCTATGACTTATCAATTAGAATTAATGAAGAAAGTAGGTTTTAAAAAGACTGAAGTTTTACATAAAAATATGTGTTTTGGTGCTTTTGGAGGAATTAAATAAGCTACTAAATTGTATTATGCAAAAAGATAAATTAATAATGAAGTAATTGCAACTCCACCAAATGCTATTGTTCCCAATTTACCGCCGTATCCATTAAATACATTTTTAGCTGCGGAAAAAAATACACCCGTAATGAAGGTTGCGAATATAATAAACGAATAGCCTTCGGCTACATTTGGGGCCGTCATTCCAACAAAAGCTCCGCAATAGCAAGCTACGGGAAAACGTTTCATGGGTTTGTTTTTTATAAATGCAGGAGCAAAAGAAGCTAAAGTCCCCGTTAAACCGGCTCCTATAACGGAGCCTAGATTTAAATAGTTGCTTATAAAATAGGTAAACACACCTCCAATTACTACATAGATTATATCTTGTAAATCTTCAAGAAAATGATCTTCTTCATCCATACTTTTATGATAGTATGCATAGGTGATAATAGCTGAAATGAATACAATTCCAGCTATAACCCAAACGTGATGTAGTTTATCTAGTAATATAGAAGTAAGAAAAATAAGATGGAAACAGATAAAAAAGAAGAAAGCAATTATCCGTATCGTTTTCTTTAACTTCATAGGTTTGCTCAAGTAAAAAGTGTTAATACAAAAGCTTAATTAATTAAAAATAAGCTATAGGAATGTATTTTACGGTTTATTCAGAAATGGATTGAAGTAATTCTCGGTTTTTAGAAACTAGTAACGGACTTGTAATAGCATTAAATTGCTTAAAATTTGAGCTCCTTTCAAAGGAAGCTAGGGCATCTTTTGTTGCCCATTGTTCAAAAATAATAAATCGATTGGTATCTTCAGAGTCTTGGAAAACAGAAATACTTTCATTGTCTTCCTGTGTTCTAATTTCATTAACCAATTGTTTTGCTGCTTGAATGAAACCAGTATTGTTTCCGTTTTTCACAATATAAATGCTATAGCTTGCATTTTCGGGAAAAACTGTATTTTTTTGTATAATATCAATTGAAATTTCAGGAATCGTTGAAAGTGTAATTGTTTCCAATCGCATAGCGGTAGCAGCAGGTGCAATGCCATTTGTGGAGCGAGCATAAACTTTATCATTATGGGCTTCAAAACTTTCTTGGTTTTTAAAACGCTCAAATAGAACCATTGTTTTAGTGTTTGATTGCTGCCGATATAATAAAGAATTTAATACTCCATCTTCTTTTTTACTTTCTGTTATATTAATATCCATTAAGCTTAAGAAACTATCGAAAGCACCATCTCGAAGTGGTAAAATTTTTAATTGCTGTATGGTTTCTTGCTTTTCTAAAGAGTCTTGAGCATTTATGGGGAGTTGTATTGAAATAACTGCTAATAGAAAAAAAATATTTTTTAGTTTCATAAGGAATGACATTTTTTAGAGTTTGATAAACACCAAAACTAATTAAAATAAATTTAGATAGTACAGTGTGTTATTTAATCTACAAAATAATCTGAATACCCGTTTGGTGTCACAGCTCTGTGATATAGGTAATTATGAGCCGGTCAAAGAGGCCGCTCTCTAAAATACCTGCGGTTTAATTTATAGATAAATTCATTTAATTATAGTTGTAAATACTTTCCATTGATTTTATGGTAGTTCCCCAGCAGGTTTCTTTTTACATTGCTTATGGCAAGATGCATCCATTTTGAAGTTTCTTTGGTAGTGTCTTTATTGAATTTTTCGCTGATATGAAGTTCAACATAATCAGCTATATCCATATACGAAGTGCTTTTGTCGGTAAACACTATACTCTTTTGATCGATAGATTCTCGTACCTTTTGATTAATTTCCCCCGCCGCATGACTGTTGAGAACCTTTGCCTTAAAATAGCCAGCCTGTCTTGATCTTTCTCCGGTATTTATATCTTCCAAAGGAGTGGATTCAGTCATGATGGCCACATTCTGTTTTCCAACAGTTACCCGTCCACGGGTGCCTTTATACTGTTATACCTCAGATGATTCCAATATGAAATAGCCTTCATTGATCTCGATCATTCCTTCTAAAGTATAGCGGGCATCCCACTTGCCCATCGCTTTTCGTATTTTATGCATCATCGCCCAGAACGGTTCATATCTTTTAAGGCCTAGCTGGGTCTGGATCTCTTTACTGGAAAATCCTTTTTTAGTGGCGAGTTGCACTCATTAGAAACATGGTTTTGTACTAGGTCAAAAAAGAAAGCTTTGAACTCTGTATGATCGTTCCACTGCGAAGGGTGATTCTGATTCTGCATTGTTTACA
The DNA here is from genome assembly GCF_048269745.1 of Zunongwangia sp. Taxonomy (NCBI): domain Bacteria; kingdom Pseudomonadati; phylum Bacteroidota; class Flavobacteriia; order Flavobacteriales; family Flavobacteriaceae; genus Zunongwangia; species Zunongwangia sp. Next base: position 10,228 of record NZ_JBLXIB010000005.1, read on the forward strand.
CTCATAGCTCCACCTGCTTTTTATCCAAAAGAGCTACTGGCCTCCGTACTTACAAACAGGCCCGATTTTATCCCGCTGCTCTTTATAATGCATGCGGCAGGCCTCTTTACTATCAAAATTGGCTGTAAAAGTAAACAAATTCATAGAAGTAATTTTTTAGGAAATTTACTTTAAATTTTTATGTTATGAATGCTTACGGATATTCAAATAAAATATCATTTAAAAAATTGCGTTGTGAAATGTAAGTAAATTATTAGTTTTGTTAATTTAAATCGTAGATGATAATCAATTTATTTTAATTTTTTAAGTTAATTTATTGAATTGAAGCAAATTAATCTTTTGGTTTTAATTTTTTAGAAAAATTAACGCAACCATTTTAGATTTATATATCTATAGCCTAACTATAGGTTTTAATCTATAGTTAAATTAAGGATAAATTTTCAAAATAGACTTATGTTTAGAAATGATTCATGTAGTTTAAAGAAGGTTTTTTTGGAGACTCATAATATACAAAACCTAAAAAGTGGTTTTGGTCAATTCAATTTTAATTTAGCAAAATCATTGAGTGATGAAAAAGAGTTTTTAAATGAACATGAAGTAATAATTAATTGTAACAATTCTTCAACTAAGAGAAAAATAGGAAGAAAGCTTAGCTATAATAAATATTTTCAGTTTACACGCTATCCTTTTTTTAGAATAAAGAAAAAATTCAACTTATGGCACTCGGTTAATCAGAACACTAAAATAGAACCGTTTTCTAATAGTATACCATATTTATTGACCATACATGATATTAATTTTATAGAAGAGGATAATGGAATTCGATTAGAGCAACGAATAAATCAGTTTAAGGAAAAACTAAATAGGAGTTCTGCATTAGTTTATATATCTGAATTCACAAAAAAAAACACTCACGCTCATTTTGATATACCTAACATTCCAGAGTATGTAATTTATAATGGAAATCCTATAATTAATAATTCATTTGATTTAAATCAAGATCAATTCTTTCACAAAAAAACTATAAGACCTTTTATTTTTACGATTGGCAGAGTAGATGAAAAAAAGAATATTCACACACTCATAGAGATGGTAAAACACTTGAAAGGAATAAATTTAGTTATTGCAGGTAGTGATAACACCGAATATGCAGAAAAATTAAAGTTGAAAATTAAAGAAGAGAAACTTGAGAGCAAAGTTTTTTTTAAAGGAGCTATAAGTGAAAGTGAAAAACGGGTTTATTACAGAAATTGCCTTGCTTTTGCTTTCCCATCTTTGCGAGAAGGATTTGGATTGCCTGTTATTGAGGCAATGACTTTTGGTAAACCGATATTCCTTTCTAATATGACATCTCTACCAGAAGTAGGCGGGGAAGATTGTTTTTATTGGGATAATTTTGATCCTCTATATATGGTAACTGTATTTGAAGATGGAATTTCTCAATTTGAAACTAATAAAGAAAGATATGTAACTAATTATAAAAAACGTTCAAATATGTTTTCGTGGGATAAAGCCGCTAAAGAATATATAAAAGTCTATAAAAGTATTATAGCAGACAGTCCAATTTAAAGATTAATTACATTATTAAATTCAAATGAAAAGTTTTAAAAGATTTCTAAAATATCTTATTCCATACAAGCATTATCAATTATTAAGTATTGCATTTAATATTTTATACGCTTTTTTTTCTTCTTTATCGATGCTTTCATTATTACCAATGATAAAAGTTTTATTCGAAGAGGGAGAGAAAATAACTGTAAAACCAGTTTTTAATGGTATAAGCGATTTTGACTTACATTATTTCGAAGATTACCTTAACTATTATATTACTACAACTAGAATAACAAAGGGACCATTATATACATTAATTATAGTTGTAGGATTTGTTCTTAGTACATTTTTACTGAAGAACTTGTTTAATTACCTCTCTATATTATACATGACTTACTTAAATAATGGAATACTAAAAGATTTAAGACAAGATGTTTATAATAAAGTAATAAGTTTAAACGTTAGTTTCTTTTCGGATGCTAAAAAGGGAGATCTTATAGCTAGAATGACTTCTGATATTAATACTATAAAAGTTTCTTTTATGAGTGTTCTTATGATGATAAGGGAGCCTTTAACTATAATATTCACTTTGGGAGGAATGATTGTAATTAGTTGGAAACTAACAATTTTTGTCTTTTTCTTTATACCAATTTCTGGTTTTTTAATTTCCAAAATAACTAAAGGTATAAAAAGCCAATCAGGAAATATTTTTGCCATGGAAGGTGAGTTGCTTTCGAATATAGAGGAGACTCTAGGGGGAATTAAGATTATTAAAAATTTTAATGCTGAGCGTTTTTTCTCAAAAAAATTCTTAGGTTTTACTGAAAATATTAATAATCTTAATAATTCTATAGGTAAGACAATGAGTCTTTCTGCCCCAGCAAGTGAATTTTTAGGTATTTTTGCAATTTCAATTCTTTTGATTTATGGAGGATCTTTAGTGCTAGTAGATCAATCTTTAAGTGGAGGAGCATTTATAGCTTATATGGGCTTGGCATATCAAATTTTAACACCTGCAAAAGCTATAACTAAGGCTAATCATGCCTTACAAGGGGGGAATGCAGCTTATGAGAGAGTTGCGTTAATTTTAGATGCTGAAGATCCTTTGCAAGAAGAATCTGATGCTAAAGTTATTACTGATTTTACTAAAGAAATAAAGTTTACTAATGTTTCTTTTAAATATAAAGATGATTATGTCTTAGAGAATTTCAATTTGACAATCCCAAAGGGAAAAGTAGTAGCACTTGTAGGAGAGTCGGGCAGTGGAAAATCTACATTAGCTAATTTATTAACTCGGTTTTATGATGTTTCAGAAGGGAGTATAACTTTTGATGGAACAGATATTAGAAATGTTACAGCTAAATCGCTAAGAGATCAAATGGGGATTGTCGCGCAAGATTCGATTTTATTTAACGACAGTATTGCGAATAATATTTCTCTAGGAATTGAAAATCCTGATGAAGAGAAAATAGTAGCATCAGCTAAAATAGCAAACGCACATAATTTTATAAATGATTTTCCAAATAACTATCAGCATACCGTTGGAGATGGAGGATATCAACTTTCTGGTGGCCAACGTCAACGTATAGCAATAGCAAGAGCCGTAATGAAGAATCCACCAATAATGATTTTAGATGAGGCTACATCATCTTTAGATACAGAATCTGAGAAGCTTGTACAGGATGCTTTAGAGAATATGATGGAAAATAGAACATCTATAGTTATAGCTCACCGTCTTTCAACAATTCAGAATGCAGATTTAATAGTAGTAATGAAAAAAGGTTTAATAGTAGAAAAAGGGACTCATCAAGAGCTTTTAAAGTTAAATGGGACGTATAAAAATTTAGTGACTCTCCAATCATTAAATACTGAAAATGAAACAGAAACAGTTTTAGAAAGTTAGTATGAAGCAAGGTGGTAAAGGAATAAACATTATTGGGTATACTGAAGGTAAATTTGGACTTGGAGAAGCAGTTAGGTTAAATATTAAAGCCATAGAAAGCCAAAATATTTCCTTTAATTTGATAGATTTTGAAAAAATGAAAAGAAATCCAAATTATACTTTCAATGTAAACTTTTCAGTAAATTTAATTCAAATTTCCTTAGGAGATTTAGATACTTTTTTTAGACTTATAGATCCTGAACTATTTAAATTTAAATATAGCATTTTGTTTTTAATGTGGGAATCTGAATATATTCCATCTAAATTTACAAAAAATCTAAATCTATTTAATGAAATCTGGACAGCTTCAACATTTTGTAGAAATGTTTTTAAAAAAGTTTATAATAATCCTATATCTGTAATTCCTCATCCGATAGAGTTTAAATTGAATGGAGTTAATGATATCAAGAAAAAAAAATATTTTGATGAAACTAAATTTAGTTTTTTATTTATATTTAGCTATCATAGTTCAATAGAACGAAAAAATCCTTTTTTTTTGATTGATGCTTTTTCAAAAGCTTTTAATGATTCTGATGAGGTTGAATTAATTATTAAAACAGTAGGAGCAGAAAGATTTAAAAAAGAAAGTAGCTTCTTAATAAAGAAAGTAGCTTTATATAAACATATAAAAATTTATAATGTTGATTTAGATAAAAACAATACGAATCATCTAATAAATAGTTGTGATTGTTATGTTTCTATGCATCATTCAGAAGGTTTTGGTTTAACGATGGCAGAGGCTATGTTTTTCGGAAAACCAACAATTGCAACTAATTATTCTGGGAATACTCAATTCATGAATCATGAAAATAGTTATTTAGTAGATTCAGAAATAGGTCTCATTAAAACCACTGATAAAAATTTTGGCCCTAATACAATATGGGGCCATCCCAAAATGGAAGATGCAATTCTGAAGATGCAAAAGGTTTATAAGAATAAAGAAGATCGGAAACACAAAGCCTTAAATGCAGAAAATTTCATAAAAAAGGAATTGTCATTTAAATCTATAGGTCTACTAATAAAAAATCGGTTTGATATTGCTTATGAAGAATCTAAGGATTTAATTTCTAATGAAAATGCATATCTAGTTAGTGAATTACAATTTTTAAAAGTTGAAAATGCTCATCTTAAAAGAGAAATTCATAGGATGAAAAAAAACCTAGTTATTCGATTTATGATATTTATAAAAAATAAGGTAAGAATGATTAAAAACCGACTTAAATAAAATACATTTTACTTATACAGGTAAAAATATATGATCCTAAATCTAAAATACTTTTTTATGCTTGTAATCCGTTCAATAATTCTGCTATGGTGTAACCAATGGCATCATGACGCTCTTCAGCTTTATCCATAAATTGAATTTTCCCCCAACCCCTTACATCACAAATCAATACTCCATTAGCATCTTTTATAGTTTGGCTTATATTATCGTAATTAACAGGCAATGTTATAGTATCTAATACTGTTTTTGTTAAGTTTGGTAAAAGCATAATTTTTTTCTGTAAAATTACTTGGATTTATTCTTTAAAAGTTATCCTAAAATTAAGTTGATTCTAGTAATATTATGAAGTAGTTAATTTTGTAATATTCAATAGATGAGAAAATGATTTTCCGATTCTTTTAAAGTAAGAATTGTTGAATTATTGATAATTTTGCTTAAAATCTTTAGTATGGCAGCTAATAATCGTGTATACTATTATCCACATTACGAAGAGCGGTTAAACGTTATATCTCATGCTTTTGGATTTGTGTTAAGCATCCTTGGATTTGTTCTTCTATTGAAAAAGGCTTTAAAAACAGGAGATTCAATAGTTTGTTTTAGTTTTTTAGTATTTGGATTAAGTATGTTGTTATTATATTTAGCGTCGACACTATATCATAGCGCTAAATCAGAAATTAAAAGATATCGTTTAAATATTTTAGATCATGCTTCTATCTATGTTTTGATAGCCGGAACTTACACCCCATTTTCATTACTAAGTTTACATGGAACAATCGGTTGGATTATTTTTATAAGCATTTGGTTGTTAGCAATACTCGGTATTATTTTAAAAATATTTTATACTGGCAAATATCAAACGCTTAGTACTATAATGTATGTAGCAATGGGCTGGATTATTATTTTAGCGATTAAGCCTTTACTAGAAAATTTATCTTCCGAAGGACTAATTTGGCTTCTAGCCGGAGGTATTTCTTATACGGTTGGAGCACTACTATTTAGCTTAAATAAATTGAAATATAACCACGCAATATTTCATGTTTTTGTGTTAATAGGAACGTTTTGCCATTTTTGTGCAGTCTATTTTGAAATAAAAATATAAAACCGGAATTTAAAAAGATTCCGGTTTTAATTCAATCAACTTACTTTTTAAACTAAACAGTGGTTCCTTTCATACACAATAAATTTAACAAACAGTAGTATTTCAGTTATTAATCTAATTCAACGAAAACGTTATCGTTTTTAAGTCAAAAAATAACAATTAAAGCGAGGATTTAGATTTTAATTGTTAAGTATATCTAAAAATAAGAATAACTTTTTGATTTTACACTACCATAAATGTTAAAATTAAATAAAAATAATACTATCCTTTAATTTCTATTGAACTGTATCCTTGTCCGTTTCTGGTCAGTTTTATTTGGGTTGCAATACGTTCTTTTAAAGAATCTACATGGCTAATAATTCCAATTGTTTTGGATGATTCAGCTTGTAATTTCTCCAAAGTATCTAGAGTTTGGTCTAAGGTTTCAGGATCTAAAGTTCCAAAGCCTTCATCGATAAATAAGCTATTTATTTCTACATTTTTAGAAGCTAAATCAGACAAAGCTAATGCCATCGATAAACTCAAAATAAAAGTTTCTCCGCCTGATAAAGTTTTAACCGAGCGTCGTTGGCCACCCATATGCTCATCAATTGCTACAAGACCATCATCTTCATCCCCGGTTGGTTTATCGATAATGTATCGATCATTAAGTTCTGCTAAACGCTTATTTGCTAAGGCAATTAATTGAGAAAGTGTTAGATCTTGAGCAAACTCATTAAATTTTCTGCCTCGAGCATCTCCAATTAATTCATCTAACAAACGCCAACGTTTAATTTGTTTTTCTTTGTCGGCAATTTCTCGTTTAATTTTATCTAGCTTTTCTAGATTTTCCTTTTGGTTTTGTAATTGGCGGTGAAACTCTTTGCAAGCATCATTTAATTCAGTAAGTTTTTGGCGTTTTTCACTTACTTGTTGCTGGAGCTCAGCGGTAGATTCTTCAATATCTAGTTTTTGCTTTTCGCTTAATTGCTCTTGTAATACCTGCAGCGAAGTTTTTAATTTCGACACTTCTTGCTGAAGTTTATCACGTTTATCTCTTAACGACAAATAGTCCTTTTCCGGTAACAAATCGTTTAAAGCTTGTGGTATATTTGAATATCCTTTTTCTAATAAAACTGTATTTAGCTGCGTTTCTAAACTAGCTATTTCGCTTGTTAATTTCTGAAATCTAGTTTTTAAATTCTCTCTTTGTTTTAGTGAATATTCGTTTTGTTGTTTTAGTTCGGTAAACCTGCGGTGATACTCTCGGTTTTTAGCTGAAATATCGTCTCCAGCATATAAATCTTTTAGTTTTGAAGCAATTTCCCGACCTTTATTTACTACAGCCTTAGTGCGTTCCATTTCCGGAATAGCATTTTTAGCAATCTCTGAACGTTTTTGTTCTTTTTCCCACTTTTCAATACATTCAAATTGCTGGTTTAACTTGGCAATTTTAGTTTCCCAAATGGCTTCAGTAGCAAAATCGAAACCTTTAAATGTGGTTTTAAAAGCTGTTCTTTTTTCTTCGGAAATAGTTTTCCATTGCTGCTCCTGATTTTCGAGTACTTTAAATCTTGACTGGAAATTGTTGAAATTGGCTTGTATTTTAGTCAAATTCGATAAATTGACTTGTAATTCTTTACGAGCTAGAGCAATTCTTTCATCTAGCCGATTATCTTTCTCAGGAGTATGTTCTGCAAAAGGATGATGTGTTGCTCCACAAAGCGGACAAGGTTCATTATCGTTTAAATTAGGACGTAATTCTTCTAATTTAGCTTCCAGTAACTGGTTTTTCTTCTGAAGTTCTAAATTTTCGAACTCTTTTTCTTTAAACTGAACTTGAGTTTTTAATTCTTTTATTTGCTGCGGAAGCGTTTCGCTTTCTTTTTTTATGGTATCTTTTTCTGAAGCAATTCGTTTTAATTCTTTATCGCTTTCATCGATTTTTGCATTCGCTTTTTGCGCTTTGCGAGTTTGCTCGATTTTTTCTTTAAGTTGCTGTTTTACAGCTTCTGAATTTGATAGGTTTAAATTACCTAATTCCGCTTCGTATTTTTTTATAGTATTGGTAGCCGAATTGATGATTGCTTGCAACTGCAGAATATTTTCTTCCGGATTTTTTCTAAAATTCAGGTTTAAATCAATTGTTTTCAATTTAAACTCATCAACTAATTTACTGTATTCTCTACCTTTTTCTTTTCGTGCTTCTTCAAGTTCTTGGACTTTTGCAGTAAATGCATCCAATTTCGCTTCAAAATCGTTTACAGAAACTTCAGATCTCAGTAATGAAGAAACTTCGGTATATAGTTTTGTAAAAGCCTCTTTGTTTTCAGTAATGCTCGTTTCAATTTCAGTAATTTCTTTAGAAAGAGCATTTAGGTTTTCTGTATTCAATTTCCAGTTTCGTAAATCCCCAGCATACTGCTGAATATTTTCGTGAGCAATTAATGATTTTCCGTTATGGTTAGCAAATTGGTTGAGGTTTTCTTCCGCTTGATTTTTTTCCGAAGAAATTTTAGTAATGGTATTTTTTTGCTGTTGAATTTCTTGCTTTAATTCAACGAATTTGGATAGTTTTTGGATTTCTTTTTCCAGCGGTTGGCAAGCAGCTTGTTTCTCTTTATATCTAGTAGAAATTTCAGCATAATCTTCATCGTTTAATAAGGATTTTTGGATGATGTTAATTTCTTGTTGTTGCTGTAAAATTTCTTTACCGGCATCTCTGTTTTTTTCGAAGGCTTTGATACCTAATTGGCGGTAAATTCCGGTGCCCGTAATTTTTTCTAGAAGAGCACCTCGTTCTGCTTTGTTTACTTTTAAAAACTGAGCAAATTCACCTTGAGCCAATAAGGCTGCTTTTATAAATTGGTTATAGCTTAGGCCTATTAAGGTTTCGTTTTTTGCCGGTACATCCGATTTTTTTAAATCGATTAATTTTCCTGTAGTCAGATTGGAAATTTCCATTTCGTAATCCCTCAAATTTCCATTTCTGTTAGTTGAAATAGACCATTGAGAAGAAAATAATCCTTCTTTACTTTGGTAGGTAACTTTCGTAAAAGCTTCTTTTTGATTACGAGTAAGAATAGCACCTTTGCTTATTATTTCGTTTTTAGTAATCTTACCTAATCTAGGAACATGATTAAATAGCGCTAGGCAAATTACATCTAAAATGGTACTTTTTCCGCTTCCTGTTGGGCCGGTAATGGCAAATAGCGAACTTGCTACAAACGGAGATTTTGTAAAATCGATTTTCTGTAATCCGCGTAACGAATTTATATTTTCGAATTCTATTTTTAAAATCTTCATATTATTGCGCAGCATTTTCAGATTGTTGAATTTCTTCTAGAATTTCATTAAAAGCACTCCAGATTTCATCTCTAGTTTCTGAGTTGTATTCGTGTGCCGTTAATAATTCAGAAAAAACATCGGTAGGTTTTAAATCTTCGAGTTGTTGAGATTCTGTATATAATTCGGCAGTTCCTTTTAGTTTGTTTTTAAATTGAGCGCGTTGCTTTACAATTTCGTAACCTGGTTTTTTAAAGCCGGTAACAAGCTCGTCTAAAGTATATATTTTTTGGGCATCGTATAAATCGTCTATTAAATCTACTTCAATTAAATGTGCCAATCCAGTATTATTTTTTAGGGTGTTTAGTTTTAATTGAATATCGTTTAAATCACCACTAATTCTAATTAGTTTTCTAAAATTAGGAACAGTAACACTTTTAGGTTCCCAAGAGTTCTCAGTATCTATAATTAAAATTCGTTTATCGTCTTTGCGTTCGCTGAATGAAAGTGGAATAGGGGAGCCGCTATAAAAAACCGGAATTTCTGCGGAAACACGTTGTGGTTTATGAATATGCCCTAACGCAATATAATTGAAAAAACTTCCGAATTGTGAAGCATTAAAAGCAGCTTGGTTTCCGATCTGGATATCACGTTCGCTATCTGAAGTTTCGATTCCTGCAGCAAATAAATGTCCCATTGCTAGAGCAGGAGTATCCGGATATTGATTTTGACAAATATCGGCTGCTTTTTCAAAAGTATGTTGTATTCCTAAACGAATTGCTTCTACACGATCTTGGTAGGTAGCTCCTTCATTAGCAGTTCGTAAATCGGCATCTCGTAAAAATGGTATAGCCGCAATTACCAATTCTACTTTTTTTTCAACATTATAAATAGGAATAATAGTATCGCTTAGTATTTCTGGCAATCCTCCAATAATATCAATATCAAGCTCATGTAAAATTTCTTTAGGAGCATCTAACATCGCTGGAGAATCGTGATTGCCACCAGTGGCTATAATTTTACAGTTTAGTTTTTGTAATTTAATAAGTGCTTGGTAATACTGTTTTCTAGCATCTGAAGATGGGTTCGCCAAATCGAAAACATCGCCTGAAATTAATAGGACATCAATTTGCTCTGCAGAAATTAATGTACAAAGCCAATCTATAAATAATTCAAAATCGGCAAATAAGTCGTGTTTATGCAATTTTTTACCAATATGCCAATCGGCAGTATGTAAAATTTTCATAGCTATTATTATTTATTAGGAAGATAGTAAAGCGAACTTTTACAAAGGTATTCAAATAAATTCTGAATGAAATAGCATAAAGACTTATGTAGAATTTAGTACGATAATTTTTTTTAAAAAATATATTTTTTGAAGCGTATTACCTTAAACTTTAATTATTTTAAATTGAAATTGTACGAATTCTACATAAAATTATAGAATTTTAAAATCCTATTAAGTTACTTGGTTTTTTTACGGAGATGCATATTAAAAAAGTTTTAAAAGTCTTAGTTTTGGGAAAAGCAAATTTGGAGCAACTTAAATAAGATGGAAACCAACAGAAATTACGTTATAGATTTTGATAGCACTTTTACACAAGTGGAAGCTTTAGATGTATTAGGCGAAATATCGTTAGCCGATGCACCTGATAAAGAAGCGAAGTTGAAAGAATTAGTGTCGCTTACAGATAGGGGAATGGAAGGTAATTTAGCGTTTCGTGATTCGCTGCGAGAACGTTTAGAAATTTTAGATGCTGAAGAAAAGCATTTAGCACCTTTAATCGAGAATTTGAAAACCCGTATTTCAAAATCTTTCCGTCGAAATGAAGAATTCTTTAGAGAAAATCGAGAAAATATTTATATAATATCGAATGGTTTTAAAGAATTTATAATACCGATAGTAGCCGAATTAGGGATTAAGCCAGACCATGTTTTTGCAAATGATTTTGTATTTGACGAAAACCGAAAAATTGTAAGCTTTAATACCGAAAATGTATTAAGTAGCAATAATGGTAAAGTGAAACAATTACAATCCTTAGATTTAAAAGGCGATGTTTACGTAATTGGTGATGGTTATACCGATTACGAAATTAAAGCAGCAGGACTAGCAAACAAATTTTACGCATTTACAGAAAACGTTGAGCGAGATAAGGTTCTCGAAAAAGCAGACCATATAACGCCAAGTTTTGACGAATTTTTATATCTCCATAAAATGAATAAAGCAATATCGTATCCAAAAAACCGAATTAAAGTATTACTTCTTGAAAATGTACACCAAGATGCTGTAGACATTATGAAAGAAGAAGGCTATAATGTAGTTACCGTTTCTGGAGCGTTAGATGAAGAAGAACTTTGTGAACAAATTAAAGACGTACATGTTTTAGGAATTCGATCTAAAACACAGCTTACAAAAAAAGTATTAGAACATGCTAACCGTTTAATGGCGGTAGGTGCTTTTTGTATTGGTACTAATCAAATAGATTTAGAAGCATGTTTAGAAAAAGGTGTTGCAGTATTTAACGCACCTTATAGTAATACCAGATCGGTTGTTGAATTAGCAATTGGTGAAATTATTTTCTTGATGCGAAATTTACCTGATCGAATTTCGGAAATGCATAATGGAGTTTGGAATAAATCGGCTACCGAAAGCTTTGAAATACGTGGGAAAAAACTAGGTATTGTAGGTTACGGAAATATAGGAGCTCAACTTTCGGTTTTAGCAGAAAGCATTGGTTTTGATGTTTATTATTACGATTTGGTTGAACGCTTAGCATTAGGAAATGCAACTAAGTGTAATAGTTTAGATGAACTTTTAAAGACTGTAGATGTTATTTCTTTTCATGTAGACGGCAGAAAAGAGAATAAGAATATTATAGGTGATAGAGAACTTTCTTTATTAAAAGAGGGTTCGTATTTATTGAATTTGAGTAGAGGTTCGGTAATCGATATAAAAGCTTTACATAAACATATAAAATCAGGAAAAATTAAAGGAGCTGGAATAGATGTATTCCCTAAAGAACCTAAAACAAATAACGAAGAATTTGTTTCTGAATTAAAAGGTTTACCAAACCTTATTCTTACTCCGCATATTGGAGGAAGTACAGAGGAAGCGCAAGAAAATATCGGAAATTTTGTACCTGGTAAAATTATAGAATACATTAATACAGGAGGAACTACTAATAGTGTGAATTTCCCAAATTTACAATTACCTCGTTTGGAAAATGCACACCGATTAATTCATATTCATTTAAATAAACCAGGTATTATAGCCCATATCAATAGAGTTTTAGCTACTTGCGATATTAATGTTGTAGGGCAACATTTAAAAACCAATGAAACAATTGGATATGTAATTACTGATATTAATAAAAAATATGATCATGATGTAATAAAAGAATTGAAAAGTATTGAAGGAACTATTAAGTTTCGAGTACTTTATTAATTTAGTTTGATAAACAAAAAAAAACAGCGCTTTTAAGCGCTGTTTTTTATATAATATTCAGAAAGGTTATAAATAGTTGAAGCCGACTAAATTTTCTGAAACTTTCCAGAGTCTTTCTGCTTTTTCTTCATCTTTCGAATGGTAATCAGAATCAACAATAACCGGATGGCCTTTATATTGTTTCTTTCCAGATGGGCCAATATATTCACCTCCATTTAGCGTATCATCTAAACTAGCTCGTAAAATAGGTAAAGCTCCTCGTTTTGCTGATTGTGATAATAAAGGCATTAAAATCGGTGATAAAAATTTAAAGAATTTTGGTAAATGTTGCATTAGATTTGTTTTAGAAACTCCAGGATGTGCAACATATGCATGAATATTGTAATTTTTGTTTACTAATTTTCGATCTAAATGATAGGCGAAAATTAAACAGGCTAATTTGCTTTGAGCGTAAAATTTTCTAGGATTGTAGCCTTTCTCAGCATTAAGATTATCGAAATGAATATCTCCCCATTTATGGGCAATACTACTTAAATTAACTACTCGAGATCTAAAAGATTTTTCTAAAACAGGGATTAGTAAGCCCGTCAATAAAAAGTGACCAAAATAATTAGTTGCCATTTGGTACTCTAAACCATCAGATGTTTTTTGCAAAGGCGTCATCATAACACCTGCATTGTTAACTAATATATCTAAAGAATCATATTTCTTTTTAAAAGTTTTGGCAAATTCTTTTACAGAACTTAGTTCAGCCAAATCAATAGGTATAATGTCTAGTCTTGCATTTGGATAGATTTTTAAAATTTCATCTTTTGCTTTTTTTGCTTTTTCTAAATTTCGGCAGGCCATAATGGTTATAATACCAATTTTGGCAAATCCTTTTGTTGTTTCAAAACCAATTCCGGCATTTGCTCCTGTTACTATAGCTATTTTGCCTTCTTTGTTTTTAGCTTTGCTTAAAGACCAAAAATTCATAAATTATTAAGGGATATATTCAATTTGTTTGGGTGTTAAACTAGTATTTTAATTTTTTTAAAATTTATAATATTTCGATTTAAAAATAGAATGCTGTAAATAAAATCTTTGTTAAATCGATTATTATTTCGAAATAATTATTTTTCGATGGTTAAAAATACTTTTTTATTAAAAATGGTGTGGTATTAATTAGATTAATGTCGCTTTTATTAATTCCTATATAGCTATTTCTATAGTTGAATGGTATTTTTAGCAGTAAGTTTCATCTGAAATTCTATATTGAAGCGTATATTTAAAATATCTTTCTTAATAAGAATTCAACAAAGAATTAACTCGTTTTTAGTAAGTTGAAGAAACCTTATGTCTTATTTTTGCTGATGCTTTTGCCTATATGCAATTTTATGAAGACAATTTTTTTAAAACTCGTTGTATTATTAGTAGTACTATTAATTGGTAGTTGCCAGAATACAAAAGAGAAAAAGCTTACCGAGGTACCTGTGACTGTTTTGGACACTATCCGTTTAGAACCACCTATGGATAGGCTTTTAGTTAAATATTCTATAGATTCTTTAAAAACCAAAGAGGATTTAGATACTTTTAATACTAAATTTTCTAATCGAGAGCGTAAAACTATTTATGCTTTAAATAGAATAGATTCACGTAAAGTGTGGGCGGGTAAACAATTGGTAGTACCAGATACTATAACTTCTAATTTAATGGATTATACTCCTTTTCCAATAGAATTAGGAATGATAGAAAAATTACCCAAAACAGTTATAATCTCTCAACGTATACAAGCATTTGCTTTATACGAGAAAGGTAAATTAATAAAATGGGGTCCTGTAAGTAGCGGTAAAAAGAGTACACCAACTCCTGATGGATTGCATTATGGTAATTATAAAGCGAAACGAAAAGTAAGTTCGGTAAACGATAACTGGATTTTACCCTATTATTTTAACTTTATGAATTTTGAAGGAGTAGGGACTCATCAATATTCTTTACCGGGTTATCCAGCAAGTCATGCTTGTGTTAGACTTTATATGGATGATGCTGAATTTATTTATAATTGGGCTTCTATGTGGCAGCTAAACGGTAACCAATTAAAAAGGAATGGAACGCCATTTATGGTTATAGGAAAATATGACTATAAAAAGATAAAACCATGGCTTCAGTTAGCGGACTCGATGGAAGCTAATGATTTTATGGAATCCGAATTACAAATTATTAGGGATTATGTAAAAAAGTATGAAGCTGATCCTAAAAATTTTGAACAGTCTTCTCCGGTAGAAGGTGCTATAAATTCAGTATCTTAACAACATGAAATATTTATTTTTTTTAGTTTTTTTTAGTTTTGCTATAGGAAATGTAACTGCTCAAACTCAGGTAATGGTAAGAGCAAAAGCCAAAAATGCCAAATTTATAGGCAGTTCTATAGGCGGAGCAAAAATTATAATAAGAGATTATTATTCAAATAGCATTTTAGCAGAAGGTATTACTAAAGGCGCTACTGGAAATACCGATTTACTAATTAAACAGCCGGTAATACGTGGTAAACGATTAACCGATGAAAAAACTGCTGGATTTTTAGCAAATCTGGATATTAAAAAGCCCACTTTTGTTGAAATAGAAGCATTTGCACCAATTGCTAAAAAACAGGCCGTTGTAAAAGCAGCAACACAAATGTGGATTTTGCCTCATAAAGATATTTTAGGAGATGGTGTAATGTTAGAAATCCCAGGTTTTATTGTAGATATTTTGAGTCCTCAAACTCACGAGATAATTCAAGGGGAATTTGAAGTAAGTGCTAATATTGTTATGATGTGTGGTTGTCCGGTTGCTGAAGGCGGATTATGGGATGCGTCAACTTATGAAATTAAAGCGTTATTAGAAAATGGAGAGACTGCTAAAGAAGTAGAATTAAAAGCAACCGAAAAAGCAAATACTTTTTCGGCTACTGTAAATCTTAATGCTGGGAACTATTCGGTTACCGTCTATGCTTTTGATACTAAAACCGGAAATACCGGTTTAGACAAAACATCTATAATCGTACGTTAGTCGTCTAATAGACCAAGCTTTTCGATAGTTCGTAACACACCATTTTCATTGTTATCATAATCTGTTATGTAATTGCTGACTTTTATAATTTCTGGATGAGCATTTTTCATTGCATAACTATATTTAGCATTTTGCATCATCTCTAAATCATTTAAATAGTCACCAAAAACCAAAGTTTCCTCAGGAGAAATATTTAATTTTTTCTGTACACCGTGTATGGCATTCCCTTTATTGGCGGTTTTCGTCATAATATCTATAAAAATAGGAGAAGCAATGGCTACTTTATAATCATCTTTAAATTCTTCAAAAAGAGGATAGGTGTTTTTTTCGACTCCATTTTTATTACAAAGTGTAACTTTTAAAATTTTATCTTTCACTTTAGTAAGATCGTCTACCACTTCTAAGCGTTCGTAAAATTTTTTAATTTCACTTGTAAAAGCTTTATCATTATTTTCTACGTAAGCAGATTTAACACCACATAAAACTAAATTACAACCTTCGGCTTCTCGACCTTTGTTAATAAAGACATTTGCTTGGTCTCTATCCATTGTATCGGTATATAATTCTTTACCTTGGTGTACTACATAGCTGCCATTTTCAGCAAAAAATATCATTCTGTTTTTTAGCCGATCAAACTGCTGAATAAGGTTGTAATACTGGCGACCACTAGCTACAGCTACAAGTATATTTTTATCTAATAATTTTTCTTCAATCTCCCAAAAATCTGGATGAATTTCATGCTGGTCGTTTAGCAAAGTTCCATCCATATCGGTTATTACCAATTTAATCATAGTCTTTTTTTAGAATTTCTAATATAATAGTTTTTAAAATAAATTGTCCTTAAGAACCTTTGTTTTATTTCTTCTTTTTGAAACACTTACATTATTTTATTTTAATTAAATCTAAATATGCTTTTATTTTTAAATAAAGCAATATACTTTTGCTATTATTTAAAATAGTTCTAAATTATATAATCTAATTATGAAGTATCAGTATTTACTAACGCTTATTTTTATGTTCGTTAGTCATTTATTTTTCGCACAAAATTTTGGTAAAATTAAAGGTGAAGTCACTACAACTTCGGGTAATCCAATTGCCAACGCAAACATTCAGGTTCTTAAAACTCCGGTTGGAGCAGAAACTTTATCTGATGGAACGTTTGAAATTAGTCATATTTCTGAAGGAACCTATGTACTTCACATTTCGTATGTAGGTTTTAAATCTAAAGAAGTTAAAGTTGTAGTTAGTAGCAAGAACACTTCTGATTTGGGTACAATAATAATGGTTAGAAATCAAGAAAGTTTATCTGAAGTGCTTTTAAACGGAAAGTCAATTCGAAATAATTTTACTAGAAATACTAGTAATTATGTGGCTAAGCTTCCGTTGAATCGCTTAGAAAATCCCCAGGTTTATAATACCATATCTTCAGAATTATTAGAAAGCCAAGTAGTTACTAATTTTGATGATGCGCTTAAAAATGCTTCCGGAATTACCAAGTTATGGGAATCTACAGGGAGAGGTTCAGATGGAGCAGGTTATTATTCTTTACGTGGATTTGCAGTACAACCTAATTTAACTAATGGTTTGCCAGCATTAACCAATGGAAGTCCGGATCCTCAGAATATTGAATCAATAGAAGTAATTAAAGGTCCATCTGGAACTTTATTTGGAAGTTCTGTAGTTTCTTATGGAGGTTTAATTAATGTGATTACCAAAAAGCCATATAATCATTTTGGAGGAAATGTTTCGTATACTTCTGGAAGTTATGGTTTAAATAGATTAACTGCAGATGTGAATTTACCCTTAGGTGAAGGAGTGAATTTAAGAGTAAATTCAGCCTACAATACGCAAGAAAGTTTTCAGGATGCAGGTTTTAGAAAGTCATTTTTCTTTGCGCCATCTTTATCTTATCAGGTAAATGATCGTCTTTCGTTTTTAATTAATACTGAAATTTATCAAGTAGAAAGTACCAACCA
Organism: Zunongwangia sp.; assembly: GCF_048269745.1. NCBI lineage: Bacteria > Pseudomonadati > Bacteroidota > Flavobacteriia > Flavobacteriales > Flavobacteriaceae > Zunongwangia > Zunongwangia sp. Next base: position 27,760 of record NZ_JBLXIB010000005.1, read on the forward strand.
AACTATGCTTTTCTTGGACAGAGGTTCTAAGCTAGTCGTAAATAATTTGGACGAACTGGGCTACGATAATAATAGGTCGTATACATCAGATGATTTAGGTATCGAAAATCCTATGTATAGCATACAAGCACAGATGAATTATAAATTATCTGATAGCTGGACATCACAAACTGCATTTTCTCAAAGTTCAGCAAAAGCAAAAGGATATTATTCTTATTTGTATGAAGGTACTTCAGCATTTAAGGGAGACGATCCAGCTAATGGAGTAGTTTTAGAAGACGGGGTTGTTTTCGCTAGAAATATGAATCACCAAAATTCTACTACACTTACTACCGATATTCAACAAAATTTCATTGGAGATTTTAAACTTGGCGAAATGAGAAACCGTGTTGTTGCTGGTTTAGATTATTATAATAAAGAAGTAAGAAATAACGGAACAGGATATTTAGGAAATGGATTTGTATATATTGGGAATGCCAGTGCGGCAAATGTAAATGCCAGTGTTTACGGAATTACAGATCCTAATTCTTACATAAGTGATTACGACAGTGGAATTTTATCTAAGACTGGTGTAGATGCGCTTTTCGCAAATTCAGAGATATCTCCTTCAGTTTCAAGACAAGAAATTTACAGTGCTTATGTTTCAGATATTTTTAATCCTATCGAAGCATTATCGATTATGGCAAGTTTACGTGTAGACCGTTTTGAAAGTGAAAGTAATAGCCAAACTGCATGGTCACCTAAGTTTGGAGTGGTGTATCAACCAGTATTAGACAAGGTATCGATATTCGCTAATTATCAGGATGGTTTTAGTAACGTAGCACCACAGGTAGGGAAAGACTTAGATGGAAACAATAAAAATTATGAGTTTGATCCCGAGCATGCAAAACAACTTGAAGGAGGTGTTAAACTTAATTTGCTTAATAATAAATTAGCAGCTACCTTATCATACTATGACATCGAGGTAACCAATACGGTAATGACAATTGCACCACAGGTATATACTCAAGGGGGAGAATTATATAGCCGTGGATATGAAGCGAGTATTACAGCTTCTCCTGTAGAAGGACTAAATTTAATTGCAAATTACAGTTATAATGAGAGTAAACTTACCAAAGGAGCTGAGGGAGATAATTACTTGGGGCGTCGTCCTGAAAGTGCAGGACCACAAAATCTAGCTAATTTTTGGGCAACCTATAAGTTTTCAAATTCAGTATTAAATAATTTTGGTATTGGTTTTGGCGGAAATTATGGCAGTGAAAATAAGATTCTTAATCAAAATTTAGCAGGTACTTTTACTCTCGATTCGTATAGTGTTTTAAATGCATCTATATTTTATAAAAATGATAAATTTGGAATTACTTTAAAGTTGAATAATTTGAATGATGAAGAATACTATACCGGATGGTCTACAGTAAACCCACAGATTGGTAGAAACTTATCAGCTAATTTTAGCTATTATTTTTAAAGTATAATTAGTATCGATATACTAAAAAGCTCGACAATTGTCGAGCTTTTTGATTTTAATAATTAATTTCATATTATAAATTACTTTTAGGTATGCCTAAAGATAGCTTTGTAATTTTAGGTTTAATATTGAAAACCACTTCGAAAACAGCTTTATAATTAGCTAATTTTTCTCGTTTTGTAACTCTATTTTCATTCTCAATTTTAAATTCATTTTCGTAAGCTTCAAATCCGTAATAATTTAAACCTAAGTGTTTTGAAATAAATATGGCTCGGGGTAAGTGAAAATCTTGTGTAACAACAATAGCGTCAGTAATACCAAAAACATGATATGCTCTATACATACTATCGTAAGTATTAAGTCCGGAGTGGTCTAGTAATAATTTCCTTTTAGGAATATTATTTTCTATTAAGTAATCCGATATTGCTTTTACTTCATTGTAGTTATCAAGAATATGATCTCCGCTAATTAATATTTGTTGAGCTTTATTTTTTCTAAACAAATCAATAGCCGTGTCTACTCGATCTTTTAAAATAGGGGATAGGCGCCCATCGGTATGGACGCTTGCTCCTAAAATTATAAGCGTTTTAGTTTTGGGAACTTCAGAGATGGTATTGTAAATTCTAGAAGTGGTATCTTTTTTAATATATGCGGATAAACCATAGGTAATTATGATCCCTACTAATAGAAATAATGAAAAATACAAAATCGATTTTTTAAGAAATTGCATGCATTTTTTTTAGATAGATTTCGAAGATAAATAATATTCTTTTAAAGAACATACTTACAGTTTGTATTGTTTAGATTTGTGAAAAATAAAAATTACAAGATGAGCATAAAGGCATTAGAATGGAGGTATGCGGTAAAGAAATTTGATGAGAACAAGACTATTTCTGAAGCGAAAATAGCAATTTTAAAGAAATCTTTTAACTTAACAGCTACTTCATACGGATTGCAGCCAATACGTTTAGTCGTCGTAAAAAATAAACCGGTACAAGAAAAATTACGGGAGTATTCAATGAATCAACCTCAGTTAGATTCGGCCTCTCATGTTTTAATTTTGTGTATAGAGAAAAATATTAATAAAGAATTTATTGCCAATTATTTTGAACGTGTAAAAAAAATAAGAGAAACTCCTGATGAAATTTTAGATCCGTTTAAAAATTTTTTAATGAAAGATTTTGAAAAAAAATCTGATGAAGAAATTCGAAATTGGGCAAAAAATCAGGCTTATTTAGCCTTAGGGAATTTACTAACCGTTTGTGCAGTTGAATCTATAGATGCTTGCCCTATGGAAGGCTTTGTACCAGAAAAGGTAGATGCTCTTTTAGAACTTGATAAACTAAATTTAGAATCGGTTTTAGTGTTGCCGGTTGGAATAAGAGCAAAAGATGATATCTTCTCCGAATTTAAGAAAGTTCGTCGATCCGAAGAAGATAGCATAATTTCAATATATTAATAGTTTACTTGATCTACAATTTCTAAACCATAGCCAATCATGCCTACACGTTTCGTATGTTCAGAATTAGTAAGAAGCTTAATCTTGCTAATCTCTAGATCATGTAAAATCTGGGCACCAATCCCAAAATCTTTTTGATCCATAGGTAATTGAGTAGCTTTTACGATTCCGTTTTGCTGATTTTCTTTTAACTCTTCTAGTCGAGTAAGTAAACTTAGAGGTTTTGCAGCCGGATTAATAAAGACGATCGCTCCTTTTTCTTCTTTATTAATAGCTTCGAACATTGAATCTAATTTTTTATCTACTTGATTAGTTAATGTTCCTAATAAATCGTTATTGGCTAATGTTGAATTTACGCGAACTAAAACATCTTCATCTTCTTGCCATGCACCTTTTGTAAGTGCAATATGGATTTGATTATTTGTAGTTTGCTTATAAGCTCTTAATCGAAATTCACCAAATCGAGTTTGTAAGTTGAAGTCTTGTTCTTTTATAATTAAAGAATCGTACTTCATACGGTAGGCTACTAAATCTTCAATAGAAATAATTTTCAGATCGAATTTTTTAGCTACTTCTATTAGTTGAGGTAGTCTAGCCATAGTGCCATCTGCATCTAAAATTTCTACTAAAATTCCTGATGATTGAAGTCCTGCAAGTCTAGCTAAATCTACTGAAGCTTCTGTGTGTCCTGTTCTTCTTAAAACACCCCCATTTTTAGCACGTAACGGAAAAATATGCCCCGGTCTTCCTAAGTCCTCCGGTTTCGTTTCTTTTTCAGTTAATGCTTTAATCGTTTTTGCTCTATCGTGGGCTGAAATTCCAGTAGTACAACCATGTCCTATAAGATCTACCGATACTGTAAATTGTGTGTTATGAAGTACCGTATTTTCATCAACCATCAAATTTAAACCTAATTCTTTAGATCGATCTTCAGTAATAGGTGCACAAATTAATCCGCGACCATGAGTAGCCATGAAATTTATCATCTCAGGAGTTACTTTCTCTGCTGCTGCAACAAAATCACCTTCGTTTTCGCGATCTTCATCATCTACAACAATAACTACTTTTCCTGATTTTATATCTTCAATTGCTTCTTTTATAGAATTTAATTGGAATGATTTATGACCTTTATTTATTTGTGCCATTTTGTTTTTTTTATAAAACAAAGGTATCTAATCTATTTCTTTTTGCCTTTTATTAAAGCAAACTTTTTAAGAACTTTACGGAAAGGAGTTATAAAGAAATCAAAAGTAAATAGTCCTCTATCTGTTGTAGCTCTATACGTTAGAAAAACACCTAAGGGCAGCATAATTATTGTGCTTAACCAAGCTGCAATAAACGGACTAATACTACCATCTTCTGCACTATTTTTAGCAAAAATACCAATAAAGTGATAGGTTAAGAATAGTAAAATGGCAACAACCATAGGTAATCCCATACCTCCTTTACGAATAATCGCTCCTAAAGGTGCACCCACAAAAAATAATAAAATACACGCTATTCCTAATACATATTTTTCATGTAAAGCTATTTCGAATTTATTAAGTCTCTTTGTGCGTTGCTTAAATTCTTCTTTTTTTAAATTTAGATGTGATATAGTAGCACTGAGTGTACTTTCTGCCAAATTAATAATACGTTCCGATTGACTACTATTGAAATTATCTAGAATAGAATTTTTAATGGAATCTTTATAATTTTTATTTTTTTTTGGGGTGAAATTGGTGTTTATAGAGGTGATTCCTGAATGACTATACATAGACTCAGAAAAAGCTTCTAATTTTTTATTATAATCAGTTGATAAACTATCGATACTTTTTTTGAGTTCTCCAATTTTAAGCATGCTTTGAGTGGTGTAGTTTTCATCATCCATATCTACATCATTAAAATTAGAGAGGTCTATATTAATAGTATACTTATCAAAGTAACTTTTAGCAAAAGGTTTCTTTTTTCTTTTTGAATAATCACTCGGTTCTATTTCATTATAATAATTCCCGTCTTTTAGAATTAGTGATAGAACATTGGAATTTGTACCACTTAATTCTCCATTTTTTGCTTTTATGACGGTATAATTATCCCCTCTTTTTGTTCCGGTATGTATAATAACATCATGTAAAAACTGCCCATTATCACCAGTTTTTTTGCCAACCTTAATGTTGTAATCTCCAACATCGTTAAAAATACCTTCGGTAATGGCCATTGCCGGTTTTCGTTTAGCAATATTTTTACGAAGGTTAATAGATTTGAATTCAGCAGCCGGAATAATATTATTGGAAAATAAAAAACCTGTGAAACCAACTAGTAAAATAAAGAACGTTAAGCCACGCATGGCTCTTTGCAATGAAATTCCAGAGGATTTCATTGCAGCAAATTCATAATTTTCAGCAAAATTTCCAAAAACCATAATCGAAGTTAATAATATGGTTAACGGCAATACCATAGGTATTAATTTTGGCATTGTATAAATTAAAAATTTGAAAATAATTTCTGCATCTAAATCTTTTCCTGCTAATTCACCTATATAAAGCCAAATGGCTTGTAGTATAAAAATGAACATTAAAATTACAAATACAGTAAAAAAAGTTTTTAGATAACTTGTTAGTATGTAACGGTCTAGTATTTTCAAAAAAAGGAAATTTTAATCTAGTCGATTGATATAATAATTTGCGTAACGGCTTTCATCAAAAGTGAAAATTTTCTTTGGAAGCGATTGATCGGTTTTAAAACTTTTCACTGTAATGGTTATAGTAGTGCCATTAGGCTGTGTTTGAATTAAATTATAAATATTTTTGGTTTGCTCATCAATACCTAATAAGATCTTTTTTACGTCTGCATTGCTATCTTTAGGGGTAAGCTTTACAAATTGAATATTTCTTCCATTAATATTTTTCGATTTATCCATGGCAAAGGTATAGCCATCTTCATAAAAAGTAAACATTTTAGATGGAGTAATATTATTTTCATCTTCAGCTACGTAATTCGAAATATTAATTTCCTCATCTTCAGGAATTATAGTGTATACTTTTTCTCCATCAAATAACTGTGTGGTTCCCATAAAATTCAATCGATATTTATCTCCTTTTATACTAGCATCTCCACGTGTTTCTTGATGAATATTTTCTGAAGCATTTTCTAAAGAATATTTAAAATCGATAACCATATTGTTGTAGCTGCTAACTTTATTGGAAACCTGATTTAGTAGTTTTTCAGCTTTAGCTGAATTTTGAGCTTGAATTGCTATTCCTGCTACTAAAAGTAGCATTGTGATTACTTGTTTCATTTTAATTGCTTATTGCGTTTCTTCGTTTAATAATTGTTCTAAAGCTAATAAATCCGGCACTAAAACTTGTCTAGCTTTGCTGCCTTCAAATGGGCCAACAATACCCGCTGCTTCTAACTGATCTATAATTCTTCCGGCTCTATTATATCCTAATTTAAGCTTACGCTGTAATAAAGAAGCAGATCCTTGTTGTGCAATTACAATAACTTCTGCAGCTTCTTTAAATAGCTTATCACGATCGCTTATATCTATATCAACTCCTGTGCCACTATCTTCACCTTCGTATTCTGGTAGCAGGTGAGCATCGGGATAGGCTTTTTGCGAACCTATAAATTCAGTTATTTTATCAACTTCTGGGGTATCTACAAATGCACATTGTAAACGCTTCATTGAACTTCCTTGTGTAAATAACATATCACCACGCCCAATTAACTGATCGGCACCCGGACCATCTAATATGGTTCTAGAGTCTATTTTAGAGGTTACCCTAAAAGCAATTCTGGCCGGGAAGTTGGCTTTAATAATACCCGTAATTACATTTACGGATGGCCGCTGAGTAGCTATTATTAAATGAATACCAATTGCACGTGCTAATTGCGCAAGTCTAGCAATAGGAGCTTCTACTTCTTTACCGGCTGTCATAATCAAGTCGGCAAACTCGTCAACTACTAATACAATATACGGTAGGAATTTATGGCCATTTTCCGGATTTAATTGTCGGTTTTTAAATTTTACATTGTATTCTTTAATATTTCGAACCATTGCATCTTTTAGCAATTCATACCGATCGTCCATTTCAATACACAATGAGTTTAGTGTATTAATAACTTTGGTATTATCCGTAATAATAGCCTCTTCGGTGTCAGGTAATTTTGCTAAATAATGGCGTTCAATTTTATTAAATAAAGTAAGTTCTACTTTTTTAGGATCTACTAATACAAATTTAACTTCTGCGGGATGTTTACTATAAAGTAAAGAAGCAAGGATTGCATTTAATCCTACGGATTTACCTTGTCCTGTAGCTCCAGCCATTAGCATGTGTGGCATTTTAGCTAAGTCTACAACAAAGGTTTCGTTACTTATAGATTTACCTAAAGCCATTGGTAATTCCATTTCGGCATTCTGAAATTTTTGAGAAGCAATTACCGATCGCATTGAAACAATGCTAGAATTCTTATTAGGAACTTCTATACCAATAGTACCTTTTCCTGGAATAGGAGCAATGATACGAATTCCTAAAGCCGCTAAAGAAAGTGCAATATCATCTTCTAGATTTTTAATTTTTGAAATTCGGATACCTGCTTCTGGTACAATTTCGTAAAGCGTCACCGTAGGCCCAACTGTAGCTTTTATCTGGGCAATTTCAATTTTATAATTTTTTAGTGTTTCAACAATTCTGTTTTTATTTCCTTCTAACTCCTCTTGATCAATGGTAATACTGCCTCCATAGTCTTTTAATAATTCTAAAGGTGGAAATTTATAATTTGCCAGTTCTAATGTTGGATCAAATTCGCCAAAATCACTTACTAATTTTTTGCTTAAACTATCTTCATCAACCTCTTCTTCTTCAGGAGTAGCTTCTATTTCCATAGCCACTTCCTCTTTTGTCTCAGGGGTTTGTTTAGCTTGTTTTTTTGAGATGTTGGTTTCTTCCTGTAAGTTATTTTCAAAATTAATTTCAGATCTCAGATCTTCTTCTTCATTTTCAATTGTCTCGGATGAAGTGTTTTTTACTGAAGAATCTTCTTTTATTTCTTGTTTTTCTTTCCAGCTTTTTTCTTCTTCCGTTTCATTAGCTGTCATTTTTTTAGCTGAAGCCACTTTAGCCGCTTCAAATTCGGCATCTATGTCTTGTTTTTTAGACTTTAAAAAATGAGCTACTTTTTCAGGAGTTATTCTAAAACGCAAAGTTACATATGCTAGAAATAAAAAGCATAGCAATAAAATAGTTCCGAATAAACCTAAATAGTCTTGAAAATAGTCATTCATTTCAAAACCAATAGTTCCTCCTAAAATAGAATAATTAGTGAAAAAACCTAAAGTTATAGAACACCAAATCATAACAAGTATGCCCCAAAACCAATAGGAGCTTAATTTTTTTAAAGAGTAGCCAAAGAAAAGGTGTATACCAGATACAGTAGTTAAAATGGCTAATGAAAAACTAGCGATACCAAATCCTTTATATATGAAGAAATCACTAATTAAAGCACCAAATTTACTAAGCCAATTTTTAGCTTCGATAGAACGATTACTAAACTCTGATAAACTACTTTGATCAGTTTTCCAATTGAATAAAAAGGAGATAAATGAGACCACTAAAGCCAATCCAAAAAGCATTAGAAAACTTCCTAAAACCACTTTTTGATGACGGTTTAGGGTAATCGAAAATTTCTTTTTCGGTGTTTTACTTTTTCGGGTTCTGGTCTTCTTTTTAGCCATAGATGTTTTTAGGAATTTTGGCAAAAATACAAATTAGCCACTTTTAAAGTAATGAATTTAAATTCTATTTTAAAAGAGGCTAATTTAATGTAATAACGCGTATAGAAAAGGCTTATTTTTGTAAATAGTCTATAAGTGGAATAATAAATTTCTGAAAGCGCTCTATATGTGGTAAATGTCCTGTATTAGGAATCTCTACAAGTTCCGAATTTGGAATTTTTTGTTGAGTAATTTTCCCTAGTTTATTATACAAACCCATTGTTGATTTTACTTTTGGAGAAACTAAATTTTTTCCTAAAGCGGTTCGATCTCTAGTACCAATAATCAATAAAGTGGGGACACTAATTTCTTTAAACTCATAAACTACAGGCTGAGTAAACACCATATCATATGTTAAGGCTGCGTTCCAAGCTATTCTATCGTAATTTTTGTTTAAAGTCCATCCGGCTAAAAGTTTGGCCCATTTTGCATAATCTTGATTCCATTCACCATCGTAATAGCTTTCTGTTTGATAAGCTTTAATATCTTCATAAGTTTTACCTAGTTCACCTTTATACCAGTCAGTTACACTTTGGTAAGGAACCTTTAACTTCCAGTCTTCTAAGCCAATTGGATTTACTAATACTAATTTATCGGTAATTTCTGGATACATTAAAGCAAATCTAGTGGCTAACATACCTCCCATAGAATGCCCTAGTATTGTAGTTTTTTTTATTCCTAATGAATCAATAAGCCCTTTTGTGTTTTTAGCTAATTGCTGAAATGTATATTGAAAATGCTCAGGTTTACTAGATTTTCCGAAGCCTATTTGATCTGGAACTAATATATTAAATCCTTCTTTAGTAAGCGCTGCGATAGTAGTTTGCCAATATGCTCCATTAAAGTTTTTTCCATGAAGAAGCGTAACAGTTTTACCGTTACTTTTACTTGTTGATGGCTTAACATACATATAAGCCATTTTATAGTCTTCTTTTTGAGCTTTAAATTTGAAAAAGGAAACAGGGTAAGGATATTCGTAGTTCTCTAGCATTAAGTCTAGTTCTTTAAATTCTTGAGCTTGACTTGCAAATATCCCAAAGCCTATGATAAAAGCAATAAGTATTGATAATTTTCTCATAAAAACAGTTTTCCTTTAAAATTAAAAACAAAGGTGGGTAGGGAAGAATAAAAAAATTCTTTTAAAATAACTTTAACCTTATTAAATAAGTTAAAAGAAACTATGCTATTAAGTAAGGAATATAGATTATGCAACCTACAATTATTGCTATTATTGCAGCAAAACATACAGCTCCTGCAGCCACATCTTTAATATGCCCAATTTTGTGATGAAAGTCTGGATGAATAAAATCGGCTATGGCTTCTATTGCTGTATTTAAACCTTCTGCACTCATTACTAATCCAATAGCGAATAATTGTGCAATCCATTCTGTACTGGTAATATTAAAAAAGAACCCAGCGCAAGTCATAACTATTGAAATAGAAAATTGAACTTGTACGCTAGGTTCTTTTTTAATAAGCAGCCATGCACCTTTTAAGGCATAACCTCCACCACGAATACGTTTCCCAAGGAAACTATTTTTCATAATTATAGTAGCGTTTTTAACGCAGCCAGATAATTAGGCTCTTCTGCAATATCTGGTACTTGTTGCGTATGTATTACATTTAAATTTTCATCTAAAACTATTACAACGCGAGATAATAAGCCTTCTAAAGGACCTGTAATCATTTCTACGCCATAATCTTTTCCGAACTCACGTTCTTTAAAGTCAGACAAGTTAACAACATTTTTCAAATCTTCATCGTTTACAAATCTTTTTTGTGCGAAGGGCAGGTCTCTAGAGATACAAAGTACAACAGTGTTTTCTAACTCGGTAGCCCTTTTGTTAAAATTTCTTACAGAGTTTGCGCAAACTCCAGTATCGATACTAGGAAATATATTTAATATAACTCGTTTTCCTTTAAAATCTTCTAGCTTAGCTTTCTTTAAATCGGTTTTGATAAGTTCAAAGTGAGGTGCTTTTTCGCCTACTTCAGGAAGATCGCCATAAGTAATAACTCGTTCTCCTTTAAAAATTATTTCAGACATGGTTCTATTGTTAGATTCTTGCTGATAAATTTAAATTATTTTGAATGGAGAGGTACTAAAATTTTCATAAAACAAAACGGGCTAACTGAATTAACAATTAGCCCGTTTTAATCTAAATATATTTTCAGTTTTACTGATCTATAGATCCTAAAACTTTTTTTACGAATGCATTAGCAGCATCGCTTTCTTTCATTCCTTCTTCACTTACCATTTTATGAACCTCGATAGCTCCACAAATGTTTGTGATTAATTCGCCCACGACATCCATTTCTTCTTCAGAAACAGAACGGTGTTCTGTGAAATTTTCTAAAACTTCAACTGTAGCCTGAAGTTTTTCAATTTCATTATTTCGCTGTAAGTGCTTAATTACTGGTAACTTCATTTACTAAGTCTTTTAATACGTCAAACTTATTTGTTTGAACTTGATTTACGAAAGCTCCGTTTTTAAAAGTAGCAAAAGTTGGCAAGTTATTTACATTAGCCATTTTTCGACTTTCTGGATACTTTTCTGCATCAACAAAAATGAAAGATGCATTTTCGTGCTCTCCTGCTAACTTTTTAAATTTAGGTTTCATAAGTCTGCAGTTACCACACCAACCTGCCATATATTGCACAACTACTGTTTCGTTATCAGAAACAATTTCGTTTAAATTATCTTTATCTAATTCCTTAATCATAGCAATTTTTATTTTTTAGTTAGCGCTTAAATAATCAGCAACACCTTTTCTGTCGGCTTTCATAGCTTCTTTTCCATCTTCCCAATTAGCTGGACAAACTTCACCGTTTTTTTGTACGTGAGTATATGCATCTACTAAGCGTAAAAATTCTTTTACATTACGACCTAAAGGCATATGGTTTACACCTTCGTGAAATACAGTACCTTCTTCATCAATTAGGTATGTAGCTCTATAAGTAACATTGTCTCCTTCTAAAGTTACTTCTCCTGTTTCCTCATCATAATTTTCTTCAGTAATGTCTAAAATACCAAGACGAGAACTTAAGTTACGATTAGAGTCTGCAAGAATTGGATATGTAACACCTTCAATTCCACCTTCATCTTTAGAAGTGTTTAACCAAGCAAAATGAACTTCAGGAGTATCGCAAGATGCACCAACTACCATTACGTTACGTTCTTCAAATTCTTTAAGCGCATCTTGAAATGCATGTAACTCGGTAGGACAAACAAAAGTGAAATCTTTTGGATACCAGAATAATAAAACTTTTTTGTTGTTTTTCTGAGCCTCTTCTAAAATGTTTACTTTGAAAGTGTCTCCCAAATCGTTCATTGCATTAACACTTAAATTTGGAAATTTTTTTCCTACGATAGACATATGCTTATATTTTTGTTGATTATTAATTTAAATTTCTATAGCAAATATACCGACGAAGCTATGTTTAACCATAGAAATCGAATTTTTTAAATTTATACTGTGATAAATTTAAATTATAGTCTTATTGTTTTTGAATAAATTAACTTTATTTTAAAATATTAAGCTGTTTCAACTTCGTTAGTAGAAAGTTCTCTTATTTTAATTCGGAAGGCAGCGAATAATAGCGTCATAAAAGGGCTCAAATAGTTAAAGAAACAATAAATAGCATACGAAGCTACCGGAACTCCTAATACCCCACTATGATAAGCTCCACAAGTGTTCCAAGGGATTAATACAGAGGTAACTGTTCCGGAATCTTCTAAAGTTCTACTCAAGTTTTCAGGAGCTAAACCTTTATCGCGATAGGCTTTTGCAAACATTTTTCCTGGAACAACAATAGCTAAATATTGGTCGGAAGCAGTAAAGTTTAAAGCCAAACAGCTAAATACTGTGCTGGCAAAAAGTCCGAATACTGTTTGAAATAAATTAAGTAATGCTTTACTAATTCTAGCTAGTGCACCAATAGCATCCATAATTCCGCCAAAAACCATAGCACAAATTATCAACCAAATAGTCCCTAACATTCCTTGCATACCACTAGATGAAAATAAATCGTTTAAGGCTTCGGATTCCGTATTTATAGAAGCTCCAATTGTAATAGAGTCCATAATACCTCGATATGCATTTACAAAATTAAGTTTTTCAGCTCCACTAATAGACAATACAATTTCTGGTTGAGCAATTATAGCAGCTATAGCTCCTAGTAAAGTACCAATTAGTAATGCAATTAAAGGAGAGGTTTTGCGAACAATTAAGAAGATGACTATAGCAGGAATCAAAAATAGCCAAGGAGATATATTAAATGAATGATTAATAGCATTTAAAATAGAAGAAGTGTCTGTAGAACCTGTGGTTTCTAAATTTAACCCAATTATTATAAAAGCAAGAATAGTAACGATAATTGTCGGTACAGTAGTAATTGCCATATATTTTATATGGGTAAATAAATCGGTTCCTGCCATTGCAGGTGCCAAATTTGTGGTGTCACTAAGTGGAGACATTTTATCACCAAAATACGCACCAGAAAGTATTGCTCCAGCTGTCATTCCTAATGGAATACCTAATGCATCTGCAATCCCTATTAACGCAATGCCAACAGTAGCAGAAGTAGTCCAGCTGCTTCCTGTAGCTACTGAAATAACAGAACAAATAACAACGGTAGCAGCAAGAAAAATAGTAGGATTTAAAATTTGTAACCCATAATAAATCATAGTAGGTATTATCCCACTTATAAGCCAAGTTCCGGCTAAAGCACCAACCATTAATAAAATTAAAATAGCGCCTGCGGTACTCTGAATATTTTTAGCTACTTCATCAATCATGGTGTCAAACTTCACCTTATTAAAATAGCCTACAATTGCCGCAACAGCCCCACCTAAGAGTAAAATAAACTGATTCGACCCATCAAGAGCTAAGTCTCCATAAACCACCAGTACATTAAAACCAAGCATTATGATAAGAGCAAACACGGGGATGAGTGCCTCTAGAATACTTAATTCTCTTTTTTTAGTTATATTTTCATTTTCGGTTGGATTGTTCGGGTTGTCCATTAAAAATTATAAAAGTTAGGGTATGTTTAAAAAAGTCATCTTAGAATACTAAAAATGTATTTAGCTATCTTAGGATTAAGTTTTAGATCGTAATGTTACGATTTTAAGGCATAGTATGCAAAAAAATGATCGATTGGTTGCTTGTGTTCAATGTATATTATTTTGTGAATCAGGTAAATGTTTATTGAAAATATAATAAAATTGAGAGATTGCTTTGAATTATTAAAACTATATAAAGGTTTTTATGAAAAATTGTCCATTCCTAGAATAGTCGTACTTTTGTAGATAGCGGAATTAAAATTCATTAAAAAAATATAATTATGAGTACATATGATGTTGCAGTTATAGGTTCTGGCCCTGGTGGATATGTGGCAGCCATACGCTGCGCTCAACTGGGAATGAAGACTGCAATCATAGAAAAATATTCTACTCTGGGTGGAACTTGTCTTAATGTTGGTTGTATTCCAAGTAAAGCATTGCTAGATTCTTCACATCATTATCATGATGCTATAAAGCATTTTGAAGAACACGGGATTGAAATTTCAGGAGACGTAAAAGTAAATCTTGAAAAAATGATGGAGCGTAAATCTGCTGTAGTTAGTCAAACTTGTGACGGTGTAAAGTTCTTAATGGACAAAAATAAGATTGATGTTTTTGAAGGAATTGGTTCTTTTAAAGATAAAACTCATATCAATATTGAAAAGAATGACGGAGAAACCGAAACTATTGAAGCTAAAAAAACAATTATAGCAACGGGTAGTAAACCGGCTAATCTTCCGTTTATTGACTTAGATAAAGAGCGTGTAATTACATCAACAGAAGCTTTAAAACTAAAAGAAATTCCAAAACATTTAATTGTTATTGGAGGTGGTGTAATTGGTCTTGAATTAGGTCAGGTTTATAAACGACTTGGGGCTGAGGTTTCTGTAGTAGAGTTTATGGATCGAATTATACCAACTATGGATAGTGCGCTTTCAAAAGAACTTACTAAAGTACTTAAAAAGCAAGGTGTGAAGTTCTACACTAAAACAAAAGTAAAATCTGTTTCGCGTAATGGAGATGAAATTATTGTAAAAGCAGATGATAAAAAAGATAAAGAAGTAGAACTAAAAGGAGATTATTGTTTAGTTTCTGTAGGACGTCGCCCTTTTACAGATGGTCTTAATGCCGATGCTGCTGGATTAGCTTTAGATGATAAAGGACGAATTAAAGTAAACGAGCATTTACAAACTAATGTAGAAAATATTTACGCGATAGGTGATGTAGTAGAAGGTGTAATGCTTGCGCACAAAGCTGAAGAAGAAGGAACTTTTGTTGCTGAAACTATTGCTGGGCAAAAGCCACATATTGATTATAACTTGATTCCTGGTGTTGTTTATACTTGGCCAGAAGTAGCATCTGTAGGAAAAACTGAAGAGCAATTGAAAGAAGAAGGAATAAAATACAAAGAAGGAAAATTCCCTATGCGTGCCTTAGGTCGTTCTAGAGCAAGTGGTGACATAGACGGAATGATCAAAATTCTTGCGGATGAGAAGACAGATGAGGTTCTTGGTGTGCATATGATTGGTGCACGAACAGCCGATCTTATTGCTGAAGCTGTTACAGCAATGGAATTTAGAGCTTCTGCCGAGGATATTGCAAGGATGAGCCATGCGCATCCAACTTATGCTGAAGCCGTAAAAGAAGCTGCATTAGCAGCAACAGATAATCGAGCTTTACATATATAAAAGCTTTTTAATATAGTTTACATCCGCTATTTGCAAATTTCCAGATAGCGGATTTTTTTATGAAAATAAAGATTTAATAAAGTAGTAGTTATAGAGATACTGTAATTTTGTAGTATTAATAATACACAAACATGAAACGCTTTTTATTTTTAACAATTCTATTTTTACAATTTTTTCAAGGATTCTCACAGCAGTCAGAACCGGGTTATCTGCTATTAGTTTCATTTGATGGTTTTCGTCATGATTATGTAGAAAAATACGATGCTAAGAATTTTAAGGAATTTATTAAAGAGGGTAGTGCTGCAAAAAGTTTAATTCCTGGTTTCCCAAGTAAAACTTTTCCGAATCATTATAGTATTGTAACAGGTTTATATCCTGGTAATCATGGTTTGGTAGCTAATGCTTTTTACGATAGTATAAAGAATACAACATATAGAATTAATAAGCGAGAATTAGTAGAAGATCCTTTCTATTACGGTGGTACACCACTTTGGCAATTAACTCAGCAAAATAATTATAAATCAGCTTCTTATTTTTGGGTAGGTTCTGAAGCCCCCATACAAGGAAGTTTCCCGGATTATTATTTAAAATATGATGGTAGTGTTCCTAATAAAAAACGAATACGTAAGGTTATAAAATGGTTCCAGTTACCAGAAAAAGAGCGCCCACATTTTGTGTCGCTTTATTTTTCAATGGTCGATTCAGAAGGGCATAGAAGCGGACCAAATTCAAAAGCTTTAGCTTCAAAAGTAAAAGAAGCCGACAGATTAGTTGGGTTTTTAATGAAGAAATTAAAAAAGCTAGATGTTCCCGTAGATGTAATTATTACTTCAGATCACGGAATGAAAGAAATAAAAACTAAAACGCATAGTATAGACCTTGAACCAGTATTAAAAACAATTCCGAAAACTGCAACAGTAGTACCTGGAATAATAACTCAAATTTATCTACCGGAAAATAAAATTGAAGAAACCTATTCTACATTGAAGTCTCTAGAGACTCATTTTAAGGTATATAAAAAAGGACAGATGCCTAAAAAGTGGCACTATAATAACAATTATCGAATTGGTGACGTAGTAGTACTTGCAGATCCTGGTTATATTTTCAATGACCGAGATATAGCTGAGACTATAGGTGTTCATGGCTACGACCCATTTGAATCTGAAGATATGCATGGTATTTTATACGCTAAGGGACCACATATTCAGCAAGGAAAACTGATAGAAAGTATCGAAAATGTAAATATTTACCCGTTAATTACTAAGATTTTAGGATTTGAAAATCCTAAAATTGATGGTAATTTTTCAAATATTGAAGAATTTTATAAAGCCGAATAAATTGATTTTTAAATTCAAAATCAATGATATTCGGCTAGTTTTTCTAATACTTGTTCTTTAAAACTTCGGCTTATAGGGATCGATTTTTGCTGAATAACCAATTGATCGTTGGTATATGATTCAATTTTATCTATTGAGATAATAAAAGATCGATGTGTTCGTATAAATTTTGATTTCGGTAATTTTTCTTCAATAGCAGTAATGGTTTCTCTGGTTATTTTGGTATCCGTTAAAAGATGAATTTTTAAATAATCGGAATAACTTTCAATAAAAAGTAGTTCGTTAAAATTGATTTTCACCATTTTGCGATCTATTTTTACAAAAATAAATTCTGACTCTTTTTCTGGTATTATAATGGTTTCTTTTTCAGCATGATTTTTCCGGTAATTATTGATCGCATCTAATAAGCGTTCAAAAGAAATAGGTTTCAATAAATAATCAACGGCATGTAAATTGAATCCTTCTAAAGCATATTCTCGATAAGCAGTGGTGAAAATAATTTGTATGTTTTTATTGATTGATTTCGCAAACGAAATTCCTGAAATCTCTGGCATGTTAATATCCAGAAAAATAAGCTGAACATTTTCTCTACTAATTATATTAAAAGCATCAGTAGCACTTGTACATCTCTCTAGAATAGAAACATCGTCTATTTTAGATAGATGATTTTCTAAAATATCCAGTGCAACGGGTTCATCGTCTACGATAATACAATTAATAGGTGCCGCCATTTATTTATAATTAATGCTTAAAATTAACGAATTTCAGTAGTAATTTTACTTTTTTATGGCTGTTAAAATAATGATTCCCAGCCTGCCAACTAGAAAAGTTACAGTGCCAAAAATAATAGTGAGTAAAGTTACTTTTAATCCACCAGCCAGCATTTCGGTAGAAACATTTCCCCAGGATTCTATCGCATCGAACATTTGTATTAAACCAAGAAACTGAAAAAGAAGTCCGCTTACCAAAGCAAATAAACCTACGTGATGAATTAAACTGAGCGTTTTTTTGAAAAGATGATCCTGTGATAATTTTATAGCAGCAAAAATTATTAGTCCAATAGTAAGTAAAAAGCAAATTAGAATTGTCCACATAGCGAAAGGACCACCTTCGTTAATTCTATCTCCTAATTGAGAGAATAATCCAGGATTTTGATAAAGTAGTACAAAGTTCATAATATTAAGTTTTAGATATAATTAGTTTTATTTGTTTGGTATTTCTAGATAAGTTTTGATAATCTCAATTAAAGGTTGAATATTGGAGCCAGAATAAGCTCTAAAATTAAATGTAATTGCCGATCTGAATTTTGGAATATACAGCCATTGCACAGAACACCATCTATATCGCCATCGTGACCGTATACGGTTAATCCATTAAATGCATCAACCGAAATTCCCATTCCCATATTCTCTATAGGAGTTGTCATTAGTTGCAAGCTTTTTTCTCATAATAATCTATTTTATTTATAATTATTGGTTTAAGAAGTCATTTTAATAACTCCATCTTAAAGTTGATGGTGTAAATTTATGAGCATTAAGGCTTCAAAAAATCACTTTGCGATAGATGACAAGATTTTACTGCTTTTCTACATAAACAACATATTTTTTAAAGTTTTTATCGCTAAACTTGTAGAAAACCGTTTGTTTTCTGTATTTAATCGCAGAAATCTTTTTGCCAAGCTGAATTTTAGCAATTTTATGAGCTGATGGTTAGAATGAATTATTGAATACCGTCTAAAAATTCTGTTGAATTTAGATAAATCATGAAGTTGAAACTTCTTATAGGTAGTTTGAAAAAAGTAATCCAACACAGCTTATTTTGGATAGCAGTGCTATTTTTTTATGCGTTCTTTTTTGCAGTTAAAGATTCAGATTTGTGGATTTCAACTAAATTTTCTTTGGCATTAATGCCCGTAACCATTGCTACAACCTACACGTTTTCTTCTGTTATTATTCCTAGGTATTTATCCACGCGGAGGTATTTTTTATTGGGACTATATTCCTTTTATACATTAGTCATTTCAGCTTCGCTACTTATTTTTTCAGCGTTTTATGGATATTTACTAACATTTGGATTAGAGTGGGGTGGAAGTTATCCGGTTTCAAAAGGTTTAGCTTTTATATTTTTTGCAGTTTATTTGGTAATTGCTTTAGGCTGCGGATTAAGCCTTACCAAATCTTATTTTAAAACTTTAAATAATAATGAAGAATTAAAAAATACTTTGCTAGAAAATGAATTACAACTGAAAATTCAGGAATTACAATACCTGAAAATGCAAATCCATCCGCATTTTTTATTCAATACACTAAATACTATTTATGGTTTAGCGCTTACCAAAAAAGATTCGGCACCTGGAATAATCTTAAAATTAGCTGATTTGCTAGATTATATTTTATACGAAACACAAAAAAATAAGGTGCTACTGCGACGGGAAATTCAGCATTTAGAAGATTATATCGAATTAGAAAAAATACGTTTTGGAGATCGATTATATACAGAAATTGCTATTGCTGAATTTCCACCAAATATCGAGATTCCGCCGATGCTTTTCTTACCGTTTTTAGAAAATTCATTTAAACACGGGAAAGCTTCTGAAGGAATTTTAGAAATTGAAATGACACTTCAAATTATCGAAAATCAATTGATTTTTTTCTTGAAGAATTCGATTCCGAAACAAAAAGAAATTTTAGATCGAAACTCAGGAATTGGCTTAGAAAACATCCGGAAGCGCTTAGCATATAGTTACGGTGAAAATTACAATTTAAATATTGAAAAAGGGACTGATTTTTTTACTATTTCTCTTAGAATACCAATTAATAATCAATAATTAGGCGCAACCTTTCGAATAAAAAATCATCTAATTAAAAAATAGACCATCAAAAATTAATAAATGAAAACAATGAAAACAATGAAAACAATGAAAACAAAATTACTGGTATTACTATCATTATTTATTATCTTCTCTTGTTCTGATAATGATGATGATGTTGAAATTCAAACAAATCAAGTAAATATCCGATTAGCCAATAATAGTGAGGTGAAATTTGAAAATGTAACTTATAACAATGTAAATTTTGGCGATATTCAACCTGGGGAAAAAACGGAATATAAAATATTTGAAGATCAATATAGTTATGGTCAAGTTGATATTACAATAAATGGAGAGAAATATGGTTGGATACCGGTTGACTATGTTGGAGAAGAATTATTAGATGATGGAAATTATACATTTGAATATAATTTTAATGTAGAAGAAAAAGAGTTGACAGATGAGTTGATTAAAGATTAATCAGTCTGTATTGTACTAAAAAATTAATGAATATAAACTCTAAATATAATATATATAGGTAACTTTTTAGAAATTAAAAAATTATGATTTTTTGTAAGATAAGATTTATTACTTTTAGCTAATTATTCTAACGATTAGAAATTATGGCAAAAGAAAAGTCACCATCTAAAAATTCGGCTAAAAAAGAACCGGTTTTAAGTCTTAAAGAGAAGAGAGCAGCAAAAGCTGCAAAGAAGAAAAACAGAAGTTAGTAAGCTTTTAAAAAATCAATTTAATCTATAAAAGAAAAAGGAGCAAATATTGCTCCTTTTTTTATTTTTTACTTCTTCTGTTGGCATTTTTATCGCCTCGAGTTTTAGGTTTCTTATATTTTTTTGCAATTTCTCTACGATACGAACCGCCAAGATTTACTTTTTTGTTTTTTTCTTTTTTCTCGTGAAAAGCAGGTCCTGCTTCATCAAGAGTTTTATTAGGATTATTAATCTCGATTTCTCGAGGTTTTTCTTCAGGAATTAAGTCTGTAGAAATTTCAACTTCAGCAGGAATTTCCATTTTAGGAATTTCCATTTTCATTAACTCTTCAATGGCTTGTAAGTTTTCTTTCTCAGCTTCAGTCGTAAATAATAAAGAAGTACCTTTTTTTTCTGCACGACCTGTTCTACCAATTCTATGCATGTAATTTTCTGGATACTGTGGTGTATCAAAATTTACTACATGAGAGATGTTTTCAAGATCAATACCTCTAGAAATAACATCGGTAGCAATAAGAATTCGTGTTATATCTTTATCAAAATCGCTTACGTTTTTTAATCGGTGATTTTGGCTCTTACCTGTATGTACTAAACTAATTTCTTCAGAAAATTTCTCATCTAATTTATCGTATAATCGGTCTGCAATACGTTTATCGCCAATAAAAATTAGAATTTTTTTATACATTTCTTTATCTGCTAGTATATGCAGTAAAAGATTTGTTTTGGTGTTAAAATTAGCAATTCTATAAGCTTGTTGCGCTATGTTTTCTAATGGAGTTCCGCTTACAGCTACAGAAATTTTTTCAGGAGATTTAAAGTTTACATAAATCATATCCTCTACAATTTCCGTCATTGTAGCCGAAAACATAATATTTTGCCGGTTAGGAGGAAGTATTTCAATAATATTATTTACCTGAAATTTAAATCCAAGATCTAGCATTACATCTACTTCATCAATCACAAATTTCTGAATCGATTTTAGTTGTACGGCTCTTCTAAGTACTAAATCATACAATCGTCTAGGTGTTGCTACTAAAACATCAAGCCCTTGTATTACATCTAGATGTTGTGTATTAATATTTACTCCTCCATAAATACCGGCAACTCGTATATTGATGTATTTTGTTAGTTTCTCTATTTCCTCAACCACCTGGACCACCAATTCTCGTGTAGGTACCATAATAAGAATGCGAGGGTTTTTTTGTTCTGAATATTTCAGCATTCTTAAAAGAGGCAACAGGTAAGCAAACGTTTTTCCGGTTCCGGTTTGTGCTATTCCAACAACATCTTTACCAGACATAATTGCTGGGAAAGCCTGCTTTTGAATAGGCGTAGGATTCTGGAAGTTAAGATCTTCCAGCGCGTTACGTAGCGGAGTATTTAAATTTAGGTCTTGAAAACTCACAGTGAGGGATTTATTTTTTGCAAAGGTAGGTTATGAAAGTCAAATTTTTGCTTCTTTTTACCTTATAAATATTAAGCAATGCTTATTTTATAGCTGGCACTAAAATCTTTTTCCGAACCAAGAGTTATAATCCCTTCTTTAGTTTCGATGTTTTGATTGGTACCTTCAACATCTGCAATTCCTAACCAGGGTTCTATACAAACATAAGGAGCGCCCGGTTTTGCCCAAACTCCTAAGTTTTTAAAATCTTTATATGAAACGCTTAAAATTTCACCATGCTTATTGCTTTTTAACACTACATTTTTAGAAGGAATATCTTTAAAAATTAAAGCATCCTCATTAAAAAGATCTTTGGAGAGCTTAATTTTAGAATCATTTTCAGTAATCGTTTTGGTTTCATTGCTTACCAATCCGCTTTCTGCTAAAATATAAGATTCTAGGCTAAGCTTTTGGTCGAATTCTAAATAATAATCTTCGTAAGCTTCATTATCAAAAAGCGGAGCATTAAAGGCAGGGTGGCCACCTACTTGAAAATACATAGTTTGGTTATCTAAATTTTTAACGAGATGGGTAACTTCAATAGTTTTTCCGTTAAGCGTAAATGTTAACTCAAATTCAAATTTAAACGGATATATTTTTGATAATTCTTCCGAGCTTTTCAAAATAAAAGTAATTGAAGTTTTAGTTTGGTTTTTTACTTCCAGATTATCATTATTTCTTATAAAACCATGTTTTGGCATATCGTAAAGGCTGCCTTTAAATTTATATTGCCCATCTTTTAAAACCCCGATTATCGGGAATAGGTTAGGAGCGTGGCTTCCCCAAATTTCAGGATTAGCTTGCCATATATATTCTTTGTTATTTTCTAGATTCTTAATACTGCAAAGTTCTACGCCTTTTTGTTGTATTCCAACATGTAGTTGCTTGTTTTTTAATGTATACATAGTTATTGGTGAGTTTAGAAGATAAATATAAAACCTCTTTTTGGTTATTAAGAAATATAAAACTATAAATATTTCTTATATCTAGTATAAAATGTTTCTTTTTAAAGCAATGTTCAAAACCTCATTAAAACAGTATATTTGAGTAGATTAAAAAAATTAAATAATGAAACGTATTTTAGGATTCGCAGGATCTAATAGCAGTAAATCTATAAATGCACAATTAGTGGCTAATTTGTTAAATCGATTATCTTCTGATTTTGAAACACAACAAATTGATATTCGTGATTTCGAATTACCATTTTATGGAGAAGATCTAGAAAATGAAAAAGGAATCCCGCAGAAAGCACAAGAATTTGCGGCGGAAATTGAAAAAAATGATGCACTTGTTATTGCAATTAACGAGCACAATGGTAGTCTTTCGGCAGTTTTTAAAAACTTAATTGACTGGGTATCTAGGCATAATCGTGGTTTTTTGAACAATAAAAAAATATTTTTAGTAGCAGCCTCTCCTGGTGGTAGTGGTGCAGCTTCAGCTATGGCATATGCTAAAACGGCTTTTAAGATTTTTGGTGGAGACGTTGTGGAAACATTAAGTTTTCCAGTTTTTTACGATAATTTTAAAGAAGGAGAAATTACCAATCCTGAAATAGAATCTGAAATTACTTCAAAATTAAATACTTTTGCGCAACAAATTTAATTAGCGTGCGCACAAAAGCGATATTTGATATTTCAGACCCCCTTTTATTTAAACAACAACTTCTTTCATGGGCATCCTCATGTGAGGAGTTGGTTTGGTTAGATAGCAATAAATATCCCGATAAATACCAGCAATACGATGCAATTTTAGCCATAAATGCTTTTACGGCAATTAAAACCGATACTGTTGAGGCTTTCGATAAATTAAAAGAGTATCAGCAAACTACAGCCGATTGGATTTTTGGTTATCTTTCTTACGATTTAAAGAATGATACCGAAAAATTAACAAGCAAAAACCATGATAGTTTAAAATTTCCTGAGCTCTATTTTTTTCAGCCTCAAAAATTATTTTTACTAAAAGAGAATAAGCTCGAAGTACAATATTTACGAATGGTAGATGATGAAATCGATTTTGATTTTACTGAAATTAACGAGATTGTTATTGCTGAAAAAGTTCCTGAAATTCAACAAAAAACAATTAGCATTCAATCTCGACTTTCTAAAGAGGACTACTTATATAAAGTTACAGAAATGCTACAGCATATCCATCGGGGCGATATTTACGAAGCTAATTTTTGCCAAGAGTTTTATGCTGAAAATATTGTATTAAATCCGTTCCATATTTTTACGGAATTAAATGAAATTTCAAATCCACCCTTTGCTAGTTTTCTAAAATTAGAAGATTACTATGCGATGTGCGCTTCTCCTGAAAGGTATATTCAGAAAAAGGGAGATACTATAATTTCTCAACCTATTAAAGGAACAGCAGCTAGAAATACCGATCCTAAAATTGATGTTGACAATGCTCAAAACCTCTCTGAAGACATAAAAGAGCGTTCCGAAAATATAATGATTGCCGATTTGGTACGAAACGATCTTTCTAAAATTGCAAAGAAGGGAAGCGTAAAAGTAGAAAGGCTTTGTGAAGTACATTCTTTTAAACAAGTACATCAGCTAATTTCTACAATTTCAGCGGAACTTCGAGAAGAGTTTGCGGCTGTTGAGGTTTTAAAAAGCACGTTCCCTATGGGGAGTATGACGGGTGCTCCGAAAATTTCAGCAATGCAAATTATCGAAGATTTAGAAGAAACAAAACGTGGTTTGTACAGTGGTGCTATTGGATATTTTACGCCGGAAGCTGACTTCGATTTTAATGTTGTAATACGCAGTATTCTTTATAATGAGGATCGTAAATACGCGTCTTTCTCGGTAGGTGGTGCTATTACTGCACAATCTAATCCTGAGAGTGAATACGAAGAATGTATGGTAAAAGCTAGTGCTATGCGGCAGGTTTTGGGAAAATTTAGTGATTAATTTATGTAAAAGCGGTTCGTTTAAAATCAAAAGAAGCCGATTTTTGTATCTTTGGGGTTATGGAAAAATCCTTTCGAAGTCATATAAAATCAGCTTTTCCTTATTTAGTAAATTCCAAATTAGTTATAGCTGTAAGCGGTGGTGTAGATAGTATGGTTTTATTACACTTGTGTAAAAAAATCAATTTAAATATTATTATTGCGCATTGTAATTTCAATTTAAGAGATAAAGAGAGTGATGGAGACGAGGAATTTGTTGTAAGTAATGCCAAAAAATTAGATATTCCCATCCATATTCAGCATTTTAATACAAGTTTATTTGCTGAAAAGCATAAGCTTTCTATACAGATGGCAGCTCGAGAATTGCGTTATCGTTGGTTTGAAGAATTGCGTATTTCAGAAGATGCCGATTATATTTTAACAGCGCATCATGCTAACGATTCATTAGAAACATTTCTTATAAATTTAGTGAGAAGTACCGGGCCGGAAGGTTTGGCCGGAATTAAAGCTGAAAATGATAAAATTTTACGACCTTTTTTGAAATTTAGCCGGCAAGAGATTCAGCAATACGCTATCGAGAACCAGATTTTATGGAGAGAAGATAGTAGCAACGCATCAACAAAATATCTTCGGAATAAAATACGGCATCAAGTAATACCGCTATTGGAAGAAATGAATCCGCAATTTTTAAAAGGATTTGAAAATACACAAACTTACCTAAAAGAGCAATTAGATTTAGTTGAAGATTATACTGAGATAATTTTTAGAAAAGCAGTAACACGTAATGATTACGGCTATTCTTTAGATATTGCGATGCTGAAGCGTTTACCGCATACTAAAGCTTTATTATACCAATTGCTTAAAGATTTTGGTTTTACCGAATGGAACGATGTAGAAAATTTATTAGATGCGCAATCCGGAAAAATAGTTTTTTCTGCTACACACCGGTTAATAAAAGATCGTGATTATTTATTGTTAACGGAAATTACAGCTCCAGATGCTAATAAAACTTACGAAATAACCGAAAAAGATAGCCATATTATGTTTTCTGGTGGCGCTTTGCATTTTGAGTATGTTTCTGAAATACGAGAAATAGGAAAAGATTGTATTTATGTAAATCCGGAAAAATTGAGCTACCCATTACAATTGCGGCATCGAAAAAAAGGCGATTATTTTTATCCTTTTGGAATGAAAAATCGAAAAAAAGTAAGCGATTTTTTTAAAGATCAAAAAATGTCGTTACCCGAAAAAGAAAGTACTTGGCTTTTATGTTCTAAAGATACAATTGTTTGGGTGGTAACTAGGCGTGCAGATAACCGATTTGCAATAACTAATTCCGACAAGCCTATTTTAAAAATATCATTTGTGAGCTAAGCCTATTTTTTATCAGATTAACCTGTAATAATTAAAACTGTAAATCAATTGAAGATACTCTAATTAAACCAGTGATTTTTGTGTTAAAATACTAATTAATTTTGGAGCTTGTTTTTTCTTTTTTAAAGAATCTAAGGTCTGAAATTTTACAGAAGGTTTCTATAAAACATTTTCAAACTTGAAATGATAAAAATCCTTTACTGTTCTAGGCGTAATTTCTATCTTTAGAGCTTTAAAATACATTTAATTATATTATGAAGATAAATCTCCAATCAATTTCATTTATTATATTATTTTTCACAATCTCAATTTCAGTGGCTCAAGTCAGTCATTCTTTCGATATTCGAGATCATTACACAAAAAAGGAAGTGGATATAAAAATGAGAGATGGAGTAAAACTTCATACTACTATTTATTCTCCTACAGATACTTCTAAAGAATATCCAATAATTATGCAACGTACGCCATATAGTTCAAGACCTTATGGAGAAGGACAAATGCGTTCGCAAATAGGCCCAAATCCATATTTAATGGAAGAAGGAAACATAATTGTATACCAAGATGTACGAGGCCGATGGATGAGTGAAGGGAAATATGATAATATGCGGGCTTATATTCCTAATAAAAAAGGAGACGAAATAGATGAATCTAGCGATACTTACGATACCATTGATTGGTTGGTTAAAAATGTAGCTAATAACAATGGTAATGTTGGGATGTGGGGAATCTCGTATCCTGGATTTTATGCTGTATATTCACTAGTAGATTCACACCCAGCTTTAAAAGCAGTGTCTCCACAGGCAGGAATTTCAGATTTCTTTTTTGATGATTTTCATCATAATGGGGCTTATTTGTTGAGCTACTGGAGAGTTACTGCTTTATTTGGCTATCAAAAAGATGCACCAACCACTTCTTCTTGGTATAGTTTACCTGAATTAGGGACCGAAGATCAATATCAATTTTTCTTAGACCATACGCCTTTAAGTTCTTTAGATGAATATTATAAAGAAGACAATGAGTTTTGGCAACAACTAAAAAATCATCCTAATTATGATGAATTTTGGCAATCTAGAGGAATTATTCAACATCTTAAAGATGTAAAACCAGCCGTAATGGTTGTTGGTGGATTATTTGATGCTGAAGATTTATATGGCCCTTTTAATGAATATAAAAAAATCGAAAAATCTAGTGACAATTATAATATCTTAGTTTATGGACCATGGAGCCATGGTGATTGGGCTAGAGAACAAGGTAGACAAGCTGTTGGGAATGTATATTTTGGAGATAGTATTTCTAGTGAATTTCAGAAGAATTACGAAACGCGATTTTTTAATCACTTTCTAAAACAAAATACCGATAAGCCTTTAAATTTAGCCGAAGCCCATATTTATGATACTGGAAAAAGAACGTGGAGAGATTATACAGAATGGCCTCCAAAAAATAGTTCTTCAAAAACATTGTACTTAGGCGATAATCAAGAATTAACAAACAAAGCTACCGATACAAAACAAGAGTTTATTAGCGATCCTAAAAAACCTGTTTCTTATAATGATGAAATTAAAACTGTTTTTACTCCTAGAGAGTATATGTCAGGAGATCAGCGTTTTGCAGCAAGACGTCCAGATGTTTTAGTTTACGAAACAGAAGCGTTAGATCAACCAATTACTATGGTTGGCGAAATTGAAGCTAATTTAAAAGTAGCTACAACAGGAACGGCTGCAGATTGGGTGGTAAAAGTGATTGATGTGTACCCACCTGATGCAGAAAATTATCCAGAAACAATGGATCATTTAAAAATGAGTAATTACCACATGATGGTGCGTAGTGAAGTGATGCGAGGACGTTTTAGAGATGATTTTTCTAAACCGAAACCTTTTACTGCAAATAAAAAAACAGCTGTAGATATTACTTTGCAAGCAGTGAATCATACTTTTGAGAAAGGGCATAAAATTCAAATTCAGATTCAGAGCACTTGGTTTCCGCTTATCGATTTAAATCCGCAAACTTATGTGGACAATATATTTAAAGCAAAAAAAGAAGATTTTCAGAAGCAAACACATACTGTTTTTGGAGATTCTTCAATTAAATTTTCAGTGTTAAAAGAATAGCCTATGAAAATTTGCCTGAAAAATATAAGCATAATCTTTATCATCTTCGGATTATTTTCTTGTAAGGAAGAAAGGAAAATCGATTATTCCAAAGCTGAATATTCAAAAATCCTGAATGATTATTTTGAAGAACAATTTGAAGTAGACGTTCAGAATTCGCCTATGATGCAGGCACGTTTAGGTCGAAAAACAAATTATGGAAAATGGGATAATTTTTCACATTTACGATATTCTAAAGAATTAGAACAAAATCGAGAGCGTTTAAAATATTTACAAAGTATAGATACTGATTCTTTAAATAAAGGAACCTTACTTAGTTATAAACTCTACCGAAAAAAAGTAGAAAATTCTATTGAAGATTACGATTACCGATTTTATAACTATCCCATAAACCAAATGTTTGGTTACCATTCATCGTTACCTGCTTTTTTAATAAATACCCATCGAATAGATTCTGTTGCTGATGCTAAAGCTTATATTTCAAGATTAAAAGGATTTAAAAAAGCTTTTAAACAGATTACAGAAGGTATCAAAATTAGAGAACATAATGGTATTGTACCTCCAAAATTTGTATTTGATAAAGTATTAGATGATTGCCGTAATCTTCTAAAAGGAAAGCCTTTTTATAAATCGGTAGAGCATAGTACGTTGTTAGCTGATTTTGAAACTAAAGTTGCTAAATTGTCTATACCGCAGTCAGAAAAAGATCAATTAATTAGTCAGGCCGAAAATGCTTTATTGAAATCTGTACAACCTGCATATAAATCTTTAATTGAAACTTTAGAAAGTCAGCAAAAAAGAGCTACAACAGATGATGGTGTTTGGAAGTTCCCCAAAGGAGAAGCTTTTTATAAGTTAGCTTTAAAGCGAACTACAACTACAAATTTAACTTCCGAAGAAATTCATCAATATGGATTAGATGAGGTATCTCGTATTCATTCAGAAATGAAAAAGATTATGGATGAAGTAAAATTTGAAGGCTCACTACAAGACTTTTTCGATTTTATGCGTACAAATGAAAGATTCTATTACCATAATACTCCAAAAGATAAAAAACAATATTTAACTGAAGCGAAATCGATAATCAATAAAATGCGAGGCAGTTTAGATCAGTTATTTAATACACAACCAAAAGCTAGACTTAAGGTAAAACAAGTTGAAGCATTTAGAGAACGAAGTGCTGGTAAAGCATTTTACCAACAGCCTGCTCCTGATGGAAGCAGACCAGGCATTTTTTATGTGAATTTATTTGACATGAAAAATATGCCGAACTATCAATTAGAGGCATTAGCTTATCACGAAGGAATTCCTGGGCATCATATGCAAATTGCAATAGCTCAAGAATTAAAAAATATTCCAAAATTCAGAAAATATGAAGGGTATGGCGCTTATGTAGAAGGCTGGGGACTGTATAGTGAATATATTCCAAAAGAAATAGGTTTCTATAAAGATCCTTATTCAGATTTTGGCCGATTATCGATGGAATTATGGAGAGCTTGCCGCTTAGTTGTAGATACTGGTATACATGCTAAAAAATGGTCTAGAGAAGATGCAATTGAATATTACCGAGAAAATACCCCAAATTCTGAAAACGACTGTATAAAAATGGTAGAGCGGCATATCGTAATGCCGGGGCAAGCAACTGCTTACAAAATAGGAATGAAAACCATTCTAGATTTAAGGAAGGAAGCAAAAGAAGCTTTAAAAGAGAATTTTGATATTAAAGAATTTCATGACGTTATTTTATTGGATGGCGCTTTACCGTTAAATACGCTTTCAGAAAATGTGCAACGTTGGATTAAGGAAAAATCAACCTAAATATATAATATTGGAACATATAGAACTTAAGACCGTCACCCTGGTCAACAAAGCAAGAACGGCACTAGAGATAACCAATTTTGGTGCAGCCATGGTGAGTCTAAAAATTTTGGATAAAAACCACAATCTAGTAAATGTGCTAGTTTCTCCAAAAGCTGAAGATTTACCATCTTCAAAAAATAAATCGTTTAATCGTTGTTTTGGTGCTTCAATCGGGCGATATGCCGGTAGAATATCAAACGGAACGTTTCAATTAGATGATAACACGTATTCTTTATATAATGAAAAAGGAGTTCATCTTCACGGAGGGGAAGAAGGGTTCCATCATAAATTTTGGGAAATTTTAGAAGAAACTCATTGTGAAAACCCATCAGTTAAACTAAAATATATCAGTAAAGATGGAGAAGAAAACTATCCGGGAACTTTAGAAGTAGTAGCTACTTATACTTTAACAGAGGATAATGATGTTGTTATTGAATATGAAGCAACAACCGATAAAAAAACGGTAGTAAATCTTACAAACCATTCTTACTTTAATTTAAATGGAGATGGAAGTGTTAGCGACCATTTTATGAGAGTTAATGCAGATAAAATTCTTGAAGTGGACGAGAAACAATTGCCAACTGGTAATTTGATGAATTTAAAAGGACATGCTAAAGATTTTGGTGAAAATCGGTTAATTGGGAATAGACCTGTAGACGATACTTTTGTTTTTAATAGCGACTCTGAAGAAATAGGAACGCAATTATTTGCACCATTAACCGGAATCAAATTGGATATGACAACCAATCAGCCAGGAGTCGTAGTCTATGTACCGGAAAGTTTACCTGAAGAATTAACCTATCAAACTCGAATTTCAGAGTATCCATCGGTTTGTTTTGAAGGTCAAAATTTTCCAGATTCTCCAAATTTTAGGAATTTTCCGTCTAGTGTATTAAATCCTAATGAAAAATACTACAACAAAATTTGCTTTTCTTTTTCTGTAAAAAAATGATACTTAGGTTTTCAGCGCAATTGATGTAGTAGTGTGATTAAAAAAAAGCTATAATTTTAAAGAAATTTTGTGAAAAAATCATTTCATTTGAGTCAAATCATTATTTTTATATTTTTTAACATAACAGTGTTTGCTTCATAATGAAGCATATTAATTTTATAAATCAGTCAATATATGGAATTTGAATTACTAGATATTATAGTATTCGTTGCGTACGCTTTGTTAATTATAGGTGTAGGTCTATGGGTATCTAGAGGAAAGGGAGACACTTCCGAAGATTATTTTTTAGCCAGTAAATCGTTACCTTGGTGGGCGATAGGGGCTTCTTTAATTGCTGCAAATATTTCTGCCGAGCAGTATATTGGTATGTCAGGTTCTGGTTTTGCGTTAGGTATAGCCATTGCTTCTTACGAATGGATGGCAGCATTAACTTTAATTATTGTAGGGAAATTTTTCTTGCCGGTTTTTATTGAAAAGAAATTATATACGATACCTGAATTTATTGAGGTTAGATATGGTAAAAATTTAAAAACAATTTTAGCTGTTTTCTGGATAGCTTTATTTGTTTTTGTAAACCTTACTTCTGTATTGTATTTAGGAGCTACAGCATTAGACACTATTATTGGTACTGGTGACGGTAGCATATTTATGGAGAGTATTATTGGTTTAGCTCTTTTTGCAGCTGCTTATTCTTTATATGGAGGTCTTTCTGCAGTAGCATGGACAGATGTTGTACAAGTAGTATTACTTGTTATTGGTGGATTAATAACAACTTATATTGCTTTAGAACACGTAGCTAGCGATGGAAATATTTTCCATGGTATGGTGGAAATTTACGAACAAGTTCCTGAGAAATTCTCTATGATTTTGGATAAAGGTGAAATTATAACACCTAATGGAAAAGATGCATGGTGGGATTTGCCAGGAATTGCAGTACTAGTTGGTGGTCTTTGGGTAGCTAACCTTTACTATTGGGGCTTTAACCAGTATATTATACAACGTACATTAGCCGCTAAAAGTTTGAAAGAATCACAAAAAGGTATTGTGATGGCGGGATTCTTAAAATTATTAATTCCTTTAATTACTGTTGTACCAGGAATTATTGCTTTTGTAATGAATGCAGATGTTAGTGGTGAAATAGTACAAGGAGTTGCTGATGCTTCTTTCTTTAGAGGAGATGGAACTATAATTAACGATAATGCAGCGCCTTGGTTAATTAAAGAGTTTGTGCCTGCGGGTCTTAAAGGTTTAGTATTAGCCGCTTTAGCAGCAGCTATTGTTTCTTCTTTAGCTTCTATGTTAAATAGTACAGCAACCATTTTTACAATGGATATTTATAAGCCTTATATTCAGAAAGGAAATTCTGAAAAAGGGCTAGTTAATGTTGGTCGTATTACAGCAAGTATTGCCCTAGTAATTGCTATTATTTTGGCACCACAATTAAAAAGTTTAGGACAGGTATTCCAATATATTCAAGAGTATACAGGAGTTGTAAGTCCTGGTATTTTAGCTGTATTCATGCTTGGTTTATTTTGGAAAAAAACCACAAACAAAGCAGCAATATGGGGTGTGTTAGTTTCAATTCCAATTGCACTTTATTTTAAAGTGGGACCTAACGGATGGGTAGAGTCTCCATTCTTTATTACTTGGCCATTTATGTACCAAATGATGGCAACATGGATCTTGACTATGTTGATTATGGTAGGTATTAGTTATGCTGAAACTGGAGGAAAAGATCAGGAAAAAGCAATTAAAATTACAAAAGGATTATTTAAAACAAGTCCAGTATTCAATATTGGTAGTTTTGCAATTATTTTAATTATAGCTATGCTATATGCAATGTTCTGGTAATTGTTTAATAATAGAATAACAATAAAAAAGCCCGAATTTTAATTCGGGCTTTTTTTATAGAGTTATTTTAAAAAAACTATTGCTCTAAATAATGAATATCACTTAAATTTTGAAGTGTTTTTGCCGCTTGTTCAGCGGTAATATCACGTTGTGGTCCGGCAAACATTTCGTAACCTACCATAAATTTTTTAACGGTAGCTGAGCGTAATAAAGGCGGATAAAAACTCATATGCCAATGCCATTCCGGATATTCGTTTCCGTTAGTAGGTATTTGATGAATTCCACTAGAGTAGGGGAATGAAGTTTCAAAAAGATTATCGTATTTTATAGTTAGCTTTTTTAAAATTTCAGCAAATGATTTTTCTTCACTTTCATTTAATTGTCCAATATGCTGATAGTGCTTTTTAGGAGCAATCATAATTTCGTAAGGCCATACAGCCCAATATGGGACTAAGGCAACAAAATCTTCATTTTCAACAATAATTCGTTCTTTTACTTCTAGTTCTTGTTGTAAGTAATCGCCTAACAGGCTTCGTTTATTGGTATCCCAATATTCTTTAAAACGAGCTGATTTTTTTTCAATTTCAGTAGGAATAGAGTATTGTGACCAAATTTGCCCGTGTGGATGTGGATTGCTACAACCCATTATTGCGCCTTTGTTTTCAAATATCTGAACGTAATTAATGTTTTCTTGTGATCCTAACTCTTTATATTCTTTTTTCCAAGTTTGAATAACTTTCACAATATTATCCACCTTCATTTGTGGTAAGGTAAGTGAGTGGTCCGGAGAGAAACAAACTACTTTACAGATTCCTATTTCACTTTCTGCTTTCATCAATCCGTTTTCTTCTTTTAGAACCGGAGTGTCGATAAGCAAAGCAGAAAAATCGTTTACAAAAGTATAGGGTGCATCGTAATCTGGATTTTTTGCTCCTGTGCTTCGTGTATTACCGGGGCATAGATAACAGGAAGGATCGTACTTTTCTTTTTTAGGTGTGGTATCTTTTTCGGTTTTACCTTGCCATGGGCGTTTGGTACGGTGTGGAGAACAAAGTATCCATTCTCCAGTTAAAATATTATATCTTCTATGTGGAACTGAGTTTATTGATGTTGCCATTATAATTATTTTATACTATAAATATTCAATTTCGGTACCTGCGCTTGGCGTTACTGCAATTGCATCTAATTTTATCTGAAATTCTTCGAAATATGCTTTTGCAGCTTCTTTTGTATACTCTTCAATTTTATCGGCTTCAATTAAATTAATGGTGCATCCGCCAAAACCACCACCCATCATACGTGAACCATAGATGTAACTTTTATCTTTAGAGAATTCAACTAAAAAATCTAATTCTTTACAGCTCACCTCGTAGTCGTATTGTAAACCTTCATGAGATCCGTACATTAAATTACCAAATTCCGTTAATTTTCCTGCTTTAATAGCTTCAGTAGCTTTTTGAACCCGATCGTTTTCTCGTAATACGTATAAACTACGTTGGTAGGATTTACCTTTTAATTTATTTTTTTCATTTTCCAGCATTTCAAAAGTTACATCTCTTAAACTATTAATTTCTGGATGTGTATTTTTTAAAATGGATACAGCACTTTCGCACTCCTTACGGCGTGTGTTATATTCGCTATCGGCAAGGCTATGCGATACATTGGTATTTAATAATAATAATTTACAGTTTTTAAAATCTGCCGGAATATAATTGGCCTGTAAACTTTCGCAGTCTAATAAAATAATATGATCTTTTTTGCTGAGAACAGATGCAAACTGATCCATAATTCCGCAGTTATTCCCAACAAAATTGTGCTCAGCTTTTTGAGAAAGTTGTGCAATTTCAATTTTAGATAAGTCTAATTGAAATAATGTATTTAACCCACTGGCAAAACCGCATTCTAAAGCAGCAGAAGAACTGATGCCTGCTCCGGTAGAAAGTTCACTTTTTAAAATACAATCGAAACCTTTAATTTTTTTATCTTTTTTTTGAATTTCGCTAACTACACCTAAAATATAATTTTCCCAAGCTTTATCACTTTTTGAAAAGTTGTTACTGTCGAATTCTAAATAAGCCTCATAAGTTGCACTGTATACTCGGCAAGTGCTATTGGTATTATTCTCGCTGAATTCAAAAAATATTTTTTTATCAATAGCTGTAGGCATTACAAAACCATTATTATAATCGGTATGTTCGCCTATTAAATTAATTCTACCGGGAGAACCTACTTTTAGTGTTGGTGTGAAATTTTTTAATTCTTCCGGAAATTTTTCTGAAGTATGTATGGTATCCAAAGTCTTATTATTTAAGATGTTTATACATCAAATATAATAAACGTAAAATTTACATTCATTTTTTTTGAGTTAATTTTTTACTTATTTCATTATATTTAGGGCACTTTTAAAACAATAAAAAAATCTGATGACTAAAGACTTGTATCAAGATAACAAAATGTATGTGGCTACCGATTGTATAATTTTTGGTTTTGATGAAGGAAAGCTTAAGTTATTAGTTTTTAATAGAAGGGTCTCACCTTTAGAAGGGGAGTGGTCTTTAATTGGTAAGTTTGTAAAATTAGAAGAGGATGTTTCCGATGCTGCACAACGAGTTTTAAAGGAAATAACAGGTTTGAAGAATGTTTTTATGCAGCAGCTTAAAGCCTACGGAAAGGCAGATAGGGATCCTGGATACCGCTGTATTTCAATAGCCCAATTTGCGCTTATTCGTATTGATGAATACGATAAAGAACTTACTAAAAAGCATGGTGCACATTGGTTTGATATGGATGAGTTACCTAATTTAGTGTTAGATCACAGTCAAATGGTAACAGATGCTTTAGAAGCTTTAAAAACTAAAGCTCGATACCAGCCTATAGGTTTTGAACTGCTTCCAGAAAAATTTACAATTCCTCAATTACAAACCTTATACGAAGCGATTTATCAAAAACCATTAGATGATAGAAATTTTAGAAAGAAATTGAAGAGTTTAAAACTTTTAATTAATACCAATGAAAAAGATAAAACCGGATCTAGACGCGGTGCTTTTTTGCATAAATTTGATTATAAACGTTATCAAGATTTATTGAAAATGGGATATAATTTTGAAATAGGTTAAGCTGCTTAAACAGTATCTTTTTTAGTATTAGAATATTTATAATTTTAAGAAGATTTACTTGATGATGACTTTTTACCAAGTGTATCTGGTGATTGTACCAGAATTAGTAATGCTTTTTTTACACTACTAGCTTGGCGCATATTTCTGAAAATGTCTACCCAAACATGAAATACATGTTTTACCGGATTAAAGTGTTTAGGCTGATCGATAATTCCATAAACCGATTTTTCATCTTCTTTCTGAAATGTGCCAAATATCCGATCCCAAAATATAAATGTAGAACCATAATTTTTATCTAAGTAGTGTGTGTTAGTTCCGTGGTGAACACGATGATGAGAAGGCGTTACAAAAATGAAACTAAACCATTTAGGCATTTTTCGAATAAGTTCAGTATGAATCCAGAATTGATATAAAACCGCTAATTGATGGCAAATAAAAAATACTACCGGATGAAAGCCTAAAAAGCTTATTGGTATAAAAAAGATAACTTTTATTTGTTGCGTCCAAGAGAGTCGAAACGAAGTCGATAAATTATATTTCTCTGAATTATGATGCGTAACATGAGTAGCCCATAAAAAGTTAATTTCGTGGCCATAACGATGGGCCCAATATCTACAAAAATCTAATACTATAAAACATAAAATACAAGTAAACCAATTTACAGGAATACTCCAAGGTACAGCATTATATACCCAAAGTACTAAACCAAACATTATTGATTTGGTTACTAAACCTTGCAATACGTATACAAGCCCAATACTAAGCGAAGTTAAAAAATCCTTTTTTTCATATAATTCTTTTTTGTGTTTCCAACTAAAATAAAATTCTAGCAGTGCCAGACCAATCATTATTGGTGCCGCATATAAAATTATGTCTGGGGCGTGAGATAAAACTTCATCTAAACTTATATGTTTTTTCATTTGGAATTACTTAGGATTATAGACTAAGATTTTAAATATCCAATTCCAAAAATTAAAAGCAGAAAATAAATAAGAATTTTATTCACGAAGAAGGGTTGCTAAATGCAACCCTTTATTTAAAAATATAAGCGTTTAACTATAGTCTAATTATCCGCATTTAGAGGAACCACAATCCTTACAAGTTAAGCATCCTTCTTGATAAATTAAGTTTGAAGAACCGCAATTAGTACATCGTTCTTTTTTAGCTATAGTACCATCAGCAATAAAACGTTTTAACGCTCTAGCAACACCATTTTTCCAAGTGTTTATAGACTCTGTATCTAATTGTAAACTATTAACAAGGTTTACTACATTATCTATTGGCATACCATGCCGAAGTGTACTAGATATTAATTTAGCATAATTCCAAAATTCAGGATTAAATTTATGCGATAAGCCTTCTATAGTTGTTTTGTAGCCTCTTTTATTTTGGTATTGAAAATCGTAACGAGAGCTACCGTCTTCATTTCTGTTTTTAATGATTAATCCAGAATTTACCCAGCGTGGTAACAGGATACCATCTTCATCGTCAGCAAAACCAGTAAAAATTTCATAAGGACGTCCATCAATTAAACCGATAAATGCAATCCATTTGTCTTTGTTATTTTGAAAACGAACTACATCTGCCTCTAAAACTTCTGGGCGTTTGGTAGGAAAAATACCATTATCTGCTTTCTCTTCTTCTTTTTTCTCGTCATTAGAAATTAAAACTCCAGATCTAGACCCATCTCGATATACGGTAACACCTTTACAGCCGGCTTTCCAAGCTTCTAAATATAAATTACCTACTAATTCTTCACTTACTTTATTCGGTAGGTTGATAGTTACACTAATAGAATGGTCCACCCATTTTTGTACGGCTCCTTGCATACGTACTTTGCTGAGCCAATCTACATCGTTCGAAGTAGCTTTATAATATGGCGAAGCTTTAATAAGCTCATCGATTTCTTCATTGCTATAATTTTTGGTAGTGTCGTAACCATTAACTTGCATCCATTCTTTAAAACGATGGTGAAATACTACATACTCTTCCCAGCTATCACCAACTTCATCTACAAAATCTACTCGTGAATCTTTATCATTTGGATTTACTTTTCTTCTTCGTTTATATACCGGTAAGAAAACAGGCTCGATACCTGAAGAAGTTTGCGTCATTAAGCTAGTAGTTCCGGTTGGAGCAATGGTTAATAAAGCAATATTCCGACGACCATATTCGAGCATGTCAAAATATAGTTTTTTGTCCGCTTTTTTTAATCGTTGAATAAACGGATTATCTTTTTCACGATCCGCATCAAAAATGCCAAAAGAACCTCGTTCTTTCGCAGTTTTTACTGATGCCCGATAGGCTTCTAAAGCAATATTTTTATGGATTTCAGTAGAAAATTCAACTCCTTTTTCACTACCATAAGTAATGCCTAAAGCAGCAAGCATATCACCTTCCGCAGTAATTCCGATTCCGGTTCTTCTACCTTCTTGCGCTTTTTTCTTAATGTTAATCCATAAATTTCTTTCAATTCCTTTTACGTCTTCGTTTTCCGGATCAGCATCGATTTTGGCTAAAATGGCATCGATTTTTTCTAGTTCTAAATCGATAATATCATCCATAATTCGTTGTGCGGCCTCAATATGTTTTTTGAAAAGCTTATAATTAAAATTAGCTTTTTTAGTAAACGGATTTTCTACATAAGAGAATAAATTGATCGCTAATAAACGACACGAATCGTAAGGGCAAAGCGGAATTTCGCCGCACGGGTTGGTAGATACTGTTTTATAACCTAAATCTGCATAACAATCTGGAACAGATTCATTAATAATAGTATCCCAAAATAAGATTCCTGGTTCAGCTGATTTCCATGCATTATGAACAATTTTTTTCCAAATTTTATCAGCTTCAATATCTTTAAAAACTAATGGATTTTTACTGAAAATCGGATATTTTTGTTGATAAGTAGCGTTGTTTTCTACCGCCCTCATAAACGTATCATCAATACGCACTGAAATATTAGCGCCCGTTACTTTTCCTTGTTCCATTTTAGCATCGATAAAATCTTCAGCATCCGGATGGTTTACCGAAACAGAAAGCATTAAAGCTCCCCGACGACCATCTTGCGCTACCTCTCGAGTAGAATTTGAATAGCGTTCCATAAACGGAACAATACCGGTTGAAGTTAAAGCCGAATTTTTTACAGGTGAGCCTTTTGGACGGATATGTGATAAATCGTGACCCACACCACCACGGCGTTTCATTAATTGTACTTGTTCTTGATCTATTTTCATAATTCCACCGTACGAATCAGAATCACCATCATTACCTATAACAAAACAGTTAGAAAGTGAAGCAATTTGGTACGGATTTCCAATTCCGGCCATTGGGCTTCCTTGCGGTACAATATATTTGAAGTTTTTAATTAAATCGAATACTTCATCTTCCGTCATCGGGTTAGGGTACCGTTTCTCGATACGCGCTATTTCTTTTGCAATCCGGTGGTGCATATCGTTAGGAGTATTTTCATAAATATTTCCATCAGAATCTTTAAGAGCATATTTATTTACCCAAACACGAGCGGCTAAATCGTCTCCTTTAAAATATTCTAAAGCAGCTTTATAAGCTTCATCTTGTGTGTAAATTGTTGCTTTTAGAGGTGTTGTTTGTACAGGCATAAAATCACTTCGGTTAAATAATACTAACTAAGATTTAAGAGTGATAAATGTAATTAATTATTGAAAAGTTTCAACTAAAAAAGTATATAAAAGTTATCAAATATTGATTGTTAATAACTTGTTTTTCAATATTTTATTTAAAATTAAAAATAAGAAAGTCAACAAAAAATAATGTTTTTGTTTTGCTTTTATTGAAGAATAGTACTTTTCTTATAAAGAAAGAAGTGCATGCAAAACTAATTATTTCCCATTAAATTGAACTGTTTTTTAACAAAAAAATCCGACAAAAAAGTGTCGGATTTTTATTGTTCTTTAAATAGACTTTTTCTTATTTAATTTATTCCATAATAGACCATACTGCATACGAGTTTGCGGGAGCTTCTATACTTACTTTTCCGAAAATTTCTGATTTTGGTTGATAGTTTGAATGTGAGGTATAATCCATTAAAACCTTATCTTCCCAATCTGTAGTAATAGCTCTACGTTTGTTATTGTTGCTAGTATTTATGTACAAAATTAAACCAGGATTACCTTCGGAGCCACCTCTTTGCATAATATATTCATCATCATCTACATATAAAATTGTAACATCGCCTATGGCTAAGCTATTATGAATTTTGATAAGTTGTTGAATAGATTCTTGAAATGCTTCGTTTTGATAATCAGAATAAAATATGCAAGGATATCCAGGATGTGTTAAAATATAAGCATAGGCTTTTAATTTATTTTCAGTTGAAATTAAATTGTTTTCATTTTCATCCTTTTCAGTATCATGGTTGGCAGTAAAAGTTACTGCTTTATCCGGATTGGATTTCCAAAGCATATCTTTTTGTAATATGGTTAGATCGTTATTTCTATCAAAAGCTTCTTCTAATTTGTAAAATGTTGAAAAATCGAATACGCTACTCCCCGTTTCATTTACAAATTTTCGCAATACTTCCGGATTTCCATCCCAAAGTTCACTTACAGCAAAACCACCTACTTCATTTAGCCAATCTTTAATTACAAAAGGTTCAAAACCCAATACATAATCGAAACGCCAGCCATCAAATTTCATGGTGTTTTTATAATATTTAGCTACAGAATTATCGTTTTTCCATAACCAATTTTGGACGTGTTCACGGTGATGGTCGAGGTTGGTTTCTTCATAAAATAAACTTCCCGGATCGTAATTACTTACACTATTTGGGTAAAAATCTTCATAATTTCTATTAAACATTCCGGAAGCATTTCCATGTGTTTCATCAAATAGGGTATAGGTTTCTTTTTTTCGGTACGGATT
Source organism: Zunongwangia sp. (assembly GCF_048269745.1). Taxonomy (NCBI): domain Bacteria; kingdom Pseudomonadati; phylum Bacteroidota; class Flavobacteriia; order Flavobacteriales; family Flavobacteriaceae; genus Zunongwangia; species Zunongwangia sp. The sequence continues at coordinate 68,594 of NZ_JBLXIB010000005.1, forward strand.
GTATTCTAAACCACCACCAGAGTTATGGTTTAGCACAATATCAGCAATAACCTCAAGATTATTCTGATGTGCTGTAGCAATCAGGTTTTCGAGCTCTTCTTTTGTTCCGAATCGGGTGGGAGTGGTACCATGTTGATTAAAATTTCCAAAATCGAAATAATCTGAAGGATCGTATCCCATTGAATACCCACCAGATTGGCCTTTACTTGCAGGGGGTAACCAAATACGATCGATACCGTTTTCAGACCAACCACTAACTTGTTCCTCTATGGTGTTCCACCATTCGAATCTTGGTTCTACATCCCAATAGAAAGCCTGCATCATAACTCGGTTTCCGTTGTCGAAATCGGCTAGATTAATTGGGTTCACAGTTTTTGGTGGTTCAGGTTCAGGAGTTATATTTTCATCATCATCAGAAGAACAAGAACTGAAAATAACCAAAATAAATATATAGAGAAGCGTATTAGATGTAACTAACTTTTTCATATAATAAGGTGATTTAAAAAAGGCTGCCGCAGCAGCCTTTATCAATTAAGTTGTTTATTCTGAAATCTGTGGAATTAAGATATAACGTCCGTCAAGATCATTAAACCAAATATCATAGATGCCTGAAGAAGCTGTCATATTTTTAGAATTTCCTAATTCTGCTTTGTCACTCAAAGCATCAGAAACAATTCCCCAGCTTACGTCCCAGTCATTATTTTCTCTAAATTTAAATTCACCATCTGTTAGAGTTAAATCATTAATGTACCAAATATGTGAATTAAATTCAGATTGTGTCATATCTGTATCAGCATCCCAACCGGTTGGAGTAGCATCCCCAATAATTCCTATACTTGTATAAGAAGTAGCAGAGCTTTCATCAATACTTTCCATAGAATAAGTACCGTCAGCAACATTAACGGTAAGATTGAAATAAGCATCTTCAGTAACTTTAAAAGCATTAGGGTCATTACCTAAAATTTCGCTACTGGTTACCATTTCTTCTGAAATTCCCCATTGTGGTTGCCATTTCCCTAAACTTTCTAATAGTTTAAATCCTTCAACATCGGCACCTCCTGCAAAACGACCTTCAAAATAATATAAGTCGTCATTTTCAGAATCTCTGAAAAGAGGAGTATTGTTGTTATCGTTACTCCAACCTGCTGCAGTTGCATCCCCCACTAAATAAAGTTCTCTTTTTAGTTCTACAGCATCTGTATTTTCTGGAAGCATCACTCTGACAGTTAGTGTATCTGAATATTGTTCCACTAAATTTCCACCACCGTTACTACCAACATATCCACGTACTCTAAAAAATAGATCTCCAGAATTTGGAGCTTCTGTATCAGGATCGTTATCTAATCCGGCATCTTTAGCTAATGTTAACATATTTTTTATAGTTACTGCCGCATTTGTTTCTTTACCATTACTTATAGGGTCTATTTCATCAAAAGATGAAGAAGTAGCACCTTGTAATTCATAACTTACCGGAGTTTGTACACCAAAGTCTACCGAATTCCATACAAATCTTTCTGCTAGATTATCGGCATTTACTGCATCTAAGGTATAAACCTCTGATGTTGTATTGGAGAATGAAATTCCGTTAGGATCTTGCTTTGCAATAAATGTGAAGTCATCATCAGAACAAGAAAATAAGCTGATAATTCCTAAAAAAGCGATTAAAAGGTATTTAAAATTTCTCATAGTCTTAAATATTTTAGTATCCTGGATTTTGTGTAAGATTTGAATTAATTGCTATTATGTCACTTGGAAGTGGAAAAACATTTCGATAATCTGAAACGGAAGTTCCATTTTGTACCCCTCCTTTAAAAGGCCATAAATAATTAGCAGATGTATATTTTTTAAATCGAATTAAATCGGTTCTACGTTGGCCTTCCCAATATAATTCTCGAGCTCTTTCATTTAAAATAAAGTCTAAATTAACGTCTGAAGATGAAATATTTCCGTTTGTGTTACCGAAAGAGCGTTCTCGTAATTCATTAATATAATTAGTAGCCGTTTGAACATCTCCACCTGAACCACCACGAATTACAGCTTCTGCATAAACCAGATAAATATCGGCTAATCGGATTAGGGGTAAATCGGTATCTACAAAATTTCCAGCTTTATCATTTCCACTATTACCTTCGCTATCTATGTTGGTGAATTTAACAACTGCATAACCATCAGAGAAAGTGTTTGCAATTGTATTTATTTCTAGATTCTGACCATCGGTGTAAAATAAAGCACGGTGATCGTTCCAAGAAGTTGGATTACCATCTTCATCCGTTTCGTTTACTGCATAATCAAATTTAGAAACTAATGTTTTAGTAGTCCGTAATCCTTCCCAACCACCATTTACTCCATAGTCTGAAGCAGTCATCGATCCACCAATAGCAGCATGTACTAAGAAGCTTGTACCTCCATAGGTTCTAGAGTTATTTCCATCAAAATTTAATACAAAAATGAATTCATTTTGAGCACCATTGCTATTATTGTCTGCAAGAAAAAGCTCATCGTAAGCAGAACCATTTCCATTAGCATCAGTTGTATTTATTGCATATGAAGAATTTATTGTTTTTTGAGCATAAGTAATTGCATCGGTATATCTGTTTTCATTAACCCAAGTTTCGGCATTTAAATATAATTTAGAAAGTAAAGCCCAAGCAGCAACTCGGTCTACTCGTCCATATTCGTTGGCACCGCTTTCTTTTAATTGATCTTGAACATCTAATAATTCAGATTCAACAAAATTAAATACCTCTTCTCTTGAATTTTGGGTAGGAAGGGAAGTAGAAACTTCAGTTACTATTGGAATATTCGCATATAAATCGATAAGGTTATAATAGGCAAATGCACGTAAAAATCGAGCTTCAGCTATGTAAAAACCTACTTCAGAATTTTCACTTAAACTTTCTGCATTATTAATAAAAGAATTACAGAAAGATACTTCTTGTGCTAGGCGATAATACATAGCCGTTGTAAAAATGTTTCCTGCTCCCCAGTTCATAGCATGTAAATCTGGTAAACCTGGGTCTCCCCAGCTAACAACGGCATTATCGGTAGTTAATTCGTTTAAGTTAAAAAGCATTCTCGAATATTGGGAAGTCCCTTCATCTATACTCGTAATATCGGGTTCTCCAGAAGGGCCTTTTTGGCCAGTTAATGCTAAACTGGCATACAATTTTGCTAAAGCGCTTTTTGCTTCATCTGCATTTGAGAAAACATCATTTTCAGTAAAGTTATTAGGATTTATTTTAGGATCTTGATCGAGATCGTCGTGACACGATACTAGCAATGCAATTGGTAAAGCTAGCATCATTTTTTTTATCAAGTTTATCGTTTTCATAATTTTTTAGAAATTAAGGGTTACACCTACAGTATATACTCGAGGTCTTGGGTAAAAATTATTATCGATACCGGTTGTTGGATTATCACCACCTATATAAATTTCTGGATCTAAACCATCGTAATCGGTTATAGTTAATACATTTTGAGCAGATCCATAAATACGTAAGCTAGATTCTTTGAAAATTTGATTGAAAGTATAGCCTAGTGTAATGTTATCAACTTTAAAGAAAGAAGCATCTTGAACGTAATAATCACTTCTCAAATTAGCCTCTGTTAATTTTTTAAAACCAGTAGCATAATAATTGCTGTGCAAGTTGGTTAAAATACCATTTATAGTAGCTTTATCTTCATATGAGCGACTGGAAGCCATGTTATTGTAGGCGTAATTACCCAAGCTAGCTCGAGTTACTACTGCTAAATCCCAGTTTTTATAGTTTAGATTTGTGTTTAAGCCCATTGTAACATTGGCATACGGATCTTTATATAAATACTTATCTTTTTCAGTGATTTGGTTGTCGCCATTTCTATCTACATAAGCCCCTTCAATAGGTTTTCCGTTTTCATTATAAACCTGTTTGTATACCCAGAAACTAAAAGGAGAATATCCTTCTTTATGTAATTGTACAGTATTACCAGTACCACCGTCTATTCCACCCTTTTCAACTTGGTCGGGTAGATTGGTAATTTCATTCTTATTATATGCCATATTGAAACCAATATTCCATTTAAAATCTTCTGTTTGGATAGGAATTACATTTAATTCAAATTCAATTCCTTTATTCTCCATATCCCCAATATTACTTTCAATTCTGTTTGAAAAATTGGTAAAAGGATCTACCGTTACATTACTAATTAAGTCTTGCGTTTTTTTCATGTAAACGTTTACAGATCCTGAAATTCTGTTATCAAAAAAGCCATAGTCGATACCTGCATTCAAGGTGTTTCCTACTTCCCAGCGCAAGTTTTTATTGGTAGGTTCAGGGCGATATGTTTGGTAATAATTGTTGCCTAATTGATAATCAGCACCAGCGATACTTTTTTGGTATCGAGTTAAAAATTTATAATCTCCTAATCCGTTTACGTTTCCGATTTCTCCGTAACCCACACGAAGTTTTAATTGACTTATAGCTTTTGAATTGAAAAAGGTTTCATTATTAATATTCCATCCTACAGCTACTGAAGGGAAGTATCCCCATCTATCATCCGGATTTAATTTTGAGGAAGCGTCAGCACGTAATGTTGCAGTAACTAAATACCGATCATCAAAATTATAATTGGCACGACCAAAATATGATAGCAAAACACTCTTATATTTATTTACAGTATTTGGATTTAATCCGTCTTTTTCTTGTAGACTATTATAATCAAACTTGTGCGTTTCAAAACTTTGGTACGAATATCCAGCAACTACTTTTAAATTATTTTTGTCGTTAATGTCCTTATCATAAGTAAGGTAGACATCTAATAGTTTATTGGTAGATTCGTTTTGATAGTTTGTAAAAGAACCATTCCAATCTGTATTAGAAGAAGGCATTTCCTTAGAAGTAATTACTCGACCATGGCTATTGGTTTTGTCTAAACCAATATTAACCGTTGCAGTTAACTCAGGGAAAAAATGGAATCGATAATCTACTTTAGTATTTCCTATGAAACGTCTAATCTCTGAGGTATCATCTTTTAAGCGTAATAAAGCAACCGGATTGGTAGGAGCTAAATTTTGCTGATATCCATCTGAATTTAACCAGGTGTAATACCCGCCAAATGGAGAGGCTTCATCGTAAATATTTTGAGTAGGATCAAAGTCTACCGAAGCACCAATAGCATCTTTATTGGCAAAAGTATTTTCAGTATACATTCCTCTAGCATTTACAGCTATTTTTAAATGACCATCCATAAAAGAAGGGCGTAAGCTTACAGAAGCCGTGGTTCTAGAAAAATTATCAGAATCTAACACCCCATCTTGGTCAGTATAACCTATTGATGCTCGAGTTGGCATAAAACCTCCAATATTACCAGTTGTGCTTAAATTATGCTCAAAACCAATAGCATCTTTATAAATTTGATCTTGCCAATTTGTGTTTGCATCTCCCAATAATCCAATAGCCGATTCATTTCCGACTTTGTTAACAAGATCTCTAAATTGATTAGCATCCAAAACATCTACGTAGTCAGTAGGTCTATATAATGTAGTTGAGCTAGAATAATTGAATTTAAAATCTTGGCCTTTACCTCTTTTAGTAGTAATCATGATGACGCCATTGGCAGCTCTAGAACCATAAATAGCAGTAGCAGAGGCATCTTTTAAAACCGTCATACTTTCAATATCATTCGGGTTAATAAAATCCAAAGGGTTTCGAGATCCTCCTATACTTTCGTTATTTAATGGAATTCCATCAACAACAAATAAAGGAGAGCTATCTAAAGATAAAGAACCCACACCCCGAATATTAATATTTTGGCCTTCGCCGGGTGCACCACCACCAGAGGTGACATTTACACCAGCAATTTTACCAGTTATAAGCTGACTGGCTGTATTAACCTGTCCTTTATTAAAATCTTCAGTAGAGATTTGATTAACAGCTCCAGTAGCATCTTTTTTACGTATGGTTCCGTAACCTACCACTACAACTTCATCTAATTGAGATTGATTTTCTTCTAATAATATATTAATCTGTTTCTGCCCTGTAAATTCTACTTCTTTAGTCTCGAATCCTAAAAATGAATAGGCAATAGTGTCTCCGACTACAAGGTTTTCGATAGTGTATAGACCATCAAAATCTGTTATCGTTCCATTAGATGTTCCTTTTACAATTACATTCGCTCCAGGTACTGGCATTCCTGTAGCCGATTCTGTAACTGTTCCAGAGACTTGTTCCTGTCCAAAGAATTGAATCGGCAACAAGCAAAGTAACCCTATTATTCCTTTAGTAATAGTTCTCATAAATTTCAGTATTGAATTTTACTTGTTAAATCTTATATTTTTACTTCCTGAGATTAAAATTATATAAATTATTTCATTTTTTTTTGAGAATATCGTAAAATAATGAGACTACAACGTTGTAGTGTTGACAACTTTTTTAATTCTTTTCGTTTTTAATTAAAGTATTGATAAGAAAGGGCACTGAAATTCTTATTTTTGAATATAAATCCGAAAGTACTTAGGCAGAAAACTATTTTATGAAACCAAAATTAACCTTAAAGCAAATTGCCAGAGAGTTAGAAGTTTCTATCTCTACTGTTTCTAAATCCTTACGAGATAGCCCAGATATTGGGGAAGATACTCGAAAAAAAGTTCAAGCTTTTGCTAAATTATATAACTATAAGCCAAATAACATTGCCTTAAGTTTAAAAAATCGAAAAACTAAAACTATAGGGGTTGTAATTCCTGAAATTGTACATCATTTTTTTACAACTGTAATTAGTGGGATAGAAAGAGTAGCTAACGAAAAAGGGTATAGTGTATTAATTTGCCTTTCTGATAATAGTTTTGACAAAGAGGTGCTAAATATGGAGATGTTAGCCAATGGGAGTATAGACGGATTTATACTTTCTGTTGCTAAGGAAACCATGCAAAAGGGCGATTATCATCATTTAACCGAGGTTGTAAATCAGGGAATGCCATTAGTGCTTTTTGACAGGTCTGTAGAGGAAATTCCGTCAGATAAAGTGATTATTGATGATGTAATAGGAGCCAAAAAAGCTACCCAATTTTTAATAGATAAAGGCTGTAAAAATATTGGAATAATCTCAACAGTAGATTATATAAGCGTTGGTAAATTACGGACTAAAGGTTACATAGAATCTTTGAAAAAAAATGGATTTAATATTGATGAAAAAAATATCTTGAAAATAGAGAATATCGATGATATAGATGAAGAAATTTCATCTTTTATTGAACAAACAACAGTTGATGGTATTTTTGCAGTTAACGAACATTTTGCCGTTGCTGCAGTTCGAGCCATTCAGAAAAAAGGTCTTTCTGTTCCTGCTGATGTTCAGGTGATCGGTTTTACCGATGGCGAATTATCAAAACGGTTTATACCAAGTTTAACAACTATTAGTCAGCACGGAAGCCGAATGGGCGAAGAAGCAGCAAGGCTTTTGATTGAACGATTAGAAACTAAATCTACTGAAGAAGATTCCTATAAAACCATAATTATCGAAACGGGATTAGTGGAAAGAGAGTCAACAAATAAATAAAATCATACTCATAATTAATAGAAATCGCTTATATTTACCCTCAAAATAAATAAACTTTCAAAACTTATATTTTTACTTCCTACCTAAAAATAAGTTTTGATAAGTCTTCGTGCTTATCGTAATCTTTTAAAAGAACGATATGCAAAAACGCAAATTAAGTTTCTGGGAAATATGGAACATGACGTTCGGTTTCTTGGGAATTCAAATGGGCTTTGCACTGCAAAATGCTAATGCAAGCCGAATTCTACAAGTTTTTGGTGCAGAGGTAGAACATCTCTCCTGGTTTTGGATTGTAGCTCCGCTTACCGGTTTGATCATTCAACCAATTATTGGATATTATAGTGATCGTACTTGGACCAAGTTGGGTAGACGCCGTCCGTTTTTTATGGCGGGTGGGATATTGGCCGCTATAGGATTAATTTTAATGCCTAATGCCGGTCTTTTTACTGCTATGCTTCCCTCGTTATGGGTTGGTGCTGGAATGCTTATGATTATGGATGCATCTTTTAATGTTGCCATGGAACCCTTTAGAGCATTAGTAGCCGACAATTTACCAAGTGACCAGCGGACACTGGGATTTAGTATTCAAACCGTATTAATTGGGATTGGAGCCGTAGTTGGCTCTTGGTTACCTTATGCACTTACTAATTGGTTTGGTATAACTAACCGAGCTGCAGAAGGAGAAATTCCATTAAATTTAGTAGTCTCTTTTATATTAGGAGCTGCAGTTTTACTAATCAGTATTCTAATTACAGTTTTTAGCACTAAAGAGTATAGCCCGGAAGAATTAGCAGCATTTGAAGATAATGGCGGAGAAGATGAAGTAGCTAAAGAAGAACAATCCAAAATCACTGATATTTTTACCGATTTTGTAAAAATGCCACATACAATGCGTCAGCTTAGTTGGGTGCAATTTTTTTCTTGGTTTGGGTTGTTTGGAATGTGGGTGTATGCCACACCAGCTATTGCACATCACATTTACGGATTACCACTTTCCGATTCTAGTAGTGAAACTTACCAAGATGCTGGAGATTGGGTGGGAATATTGTTTGGAGTGTACAATGCTGTTTCAGCAATTTTTGCATTTTTTTTACCGGTTATCGCCAAAAAAATTGGTCGTAAAAAAACACATATTGTTTCATTAGTTATTGGAGGGATTAGCTTACTATCTATTTATATTATGCCTAATGAAAATTGGGCGATATTAAGCATGGTAGGAATCGGTATTGCTTGGGCAAGTATTTTAGCTATGCCTTATGCAATATTAGCAGGTTCTATTCCTCCCCGAAAAATGGGAGTCTATATGGGGATTTTTAATTTCTTCATTGTAATTCCTCAAATAATCAATGCGCTTATAGGTGGCCCATTAGTGAAATATCTATATGGAGGCAATCCTATCTATGCGTTAATGACAAGCGGTATTGCCTTTTTTATTGCCGCTATTTTAACCCTTCGCATTACCGATAGCGAAGATTAAATAAATACTAAAAAGAAGATATTATTATGAATACTGAAAAAGCAGTCATTTTTGATTTAGATGGCGTGATTGTAGACACTGCTAAATATCATTTTTTGGCATGGAGAAAACTAGCTAACGATTTGGGTTTCGATTTCACTAAAGCTCAAAATGAAGAATTAAAAGGAGTAAGCCGAGTAGAATCTTTAAAAAAAATATTGAATTGGGGAAATAAAGAATTATCAGAAGAAGAATTCAATCACCAAATGAAATTGAAGAATGATAATTATCTATCCTATATCGATAAAATGGATGAATCTGAGATTCTTCCTGGTGTACAAAAAATATTAGATTTTCTCAAAGAAAATAACATTCCCTACGCATTAGGTTCTGCCAGTAAAAATGCCAAACATATTTTAGAGAAAATACACCTGAAAAATAGTTTTACCGCTATTGTTGATGGTACCGATGTAAGTAAAGCTAAACCAGATCCGGAAGTTTTTTTAATTGCTGCTAAACGTTTACAACGAAATCCCGAACAATGTATCGTTTTTGAAGATGCCGTAGCCGGTATCGAAGCTGCTAATCGAGGAGGGATGCTTAGTATTGGCATTGGTGAAGAAAAAACACTTTTTGAAGCTAATTATATCTTCAATGATTTTACTGAAATCTCGATCGAATTTTTTAAAAAAATCCTCAAAAAATAAATAATATCAACAATGAATCAGGATTATATTAAATCAGATGCATGGTCCATTATAGAAGAAGGTTTCGATGCTACACATGTCGAATCTTCTGAAAGTTTATTCAGTATTGGTAACGGAGCCATGGGGCAACGTGCCAATTTTGAAGAGCAGTACTCTGGCGATACTTTTCAAGGAAATTATATCGCTGGTGTTTTTTACCCCGATAAGACAAAAGTAGGATGGTGGAAAAACGGCTATCCGGAATATTTCGCTAAAGTACTAAACGCGCCAAACTGGATAGGAATTAATGTTAGTGTAAATAATGAAGCTTTAGATTTACACACCTGTAAAGAGGTAAAAGATTTTGTGCGTGAACTAAATATGAAAGAAGGTTATCACCAAAGAAGTTTTGTTGCGGTGATGCCAAATGATCTTGAAATAAAAGTTACGGCAACTCGTTTCCTTTCTATAGTAGATGATGAATTAGGTGCTATAAATTATGAAGTTGAGGTTCTAAACAGCGATGCTGTTATAAAATTTATGCCATATTTGGATGGTGGGATTACCAATAGAGATGCGAATTGGGAAGAGCGTTTCTGGCAGACTTTAGAAATTGAGGCTGAAAATAATCAGGCTTTTGTTGTTTCTAAAACTTTGAAAACCGAATATCATGTAGGTGCCTATATGCAATCTGAAATTACTATAGGTGGAGAAAAAATTCAGGTTGAAGGTGAAGTAGAAAAAGCTGATGATCAGGTAAGTATTTCGTATTCGGTAAAAGTGAATAAGGGAGAGAAAATTGCGCTTCAAAAATATGCAGGTTATGTAACCGATATGAATCACCAAAGAGATTCATTAATTGAAGCGGCTAAAAATGTGCTTAGTAAAGCTACAATTTCTGGTTTCGCACAATTACTTCAGGAGCAAAAAGAAGCCTGGGCGCAGATCTGGGAAATGGCCGATATTACTATCGATGGTGATGTAAAAGCACAACAGGGAATACGTTTTAATATTTTTCAGCTAAATCAAACCTATTTAGGAAAAGACGAACGATTAAATATTGGTCCAAAAGGATTTACTGGCGAGAAATATGGCGGAAGTACTTATTGGGATACCGAGGCGTATTGTATTCCGTTTTACATGGCGACCAAAGATCAGCAGGTCGCTCGGAATTTACTAACTTATCGTTACAATCATTTAGAAAAAGCAAAAGAAAATGCACAAAAATTAGGGTTTACTAATGGTGCGGCGCTTTATCCAATGGTCACGATGAATGGAGAGGAGAGCCATAACGAATGGGAAATCACGTTTGAGGAAATTCACCGAAACGGAGCAATGGTTTTTGCCATTTACAATTATGTTCGCTTTACTGATGATTATAGTTATGTGCCAGAAATGGGACTAGAAGTGATGATTGCCATCGCAAGGTTCTGGCAACAGCGAGCAAATTTTAGTAAAGACAAGAATAAATATGTAATTCTTGGAGTTACCGGTCCAAACGAATATGAAAATAATGTGAACAATAACTGGTATACCAATTATTTAGCGAAATGGTGTATCGTATATTGTATCGAAAATATCGAGAAAATTAAAGCGGAATATGCTGAAGATTATACTCGAATTATGGCTAAAACTAATTTGGAAACTGAAGAAATTGCCAAATGGAATGATGTAGCTGAAAATATGTATTTCCCATATTCTGAAGAATTTGGAGTGTATCTTCAGCAAGATGGTTTCTTAGACAAGGAAATTGAGCCGGTGAGTACACTTACCAAAAGGCAGCGTCCCATTAACCAAAATTGGAGTTGGGATCGCATTTTAAGAAGCTGCTACATTAAACAGGCTGATGTACTTCAGGGATTCTATTTCTTTGAAGATCATTTTTCTGAAGAAAACCTGAAAAAACATTTTGATTTCTACGAACCTATTACTGTACATGAATCATCTTTGTCTCCTTGTGTGCATAGCATTCAGGCAGCGAAATTGGGTAGAATGGAACAGGCTTATACTTTTTATTTAAGAACATCGCGATTAGATCTGGATGATTATAATCACGAAGTTAAGGAAGGTTGCCATATTACCAGTATGGCGGGAACTTGGATGAGTATTGTAGAAGGTTTTGGAGGTATGCGCGTGGTGAATGATAAATTATCGTTTACACCAAAATTGCCAAGACAGTGGAAAAGTTTTAGTTTTAAGGTCAATTTCAGAAACCAGATTCTAAAGATCAATATTGGTAAAAATGATACTACTTTTTCTGTAGATGGAAATGAGCCAATGACCGTATTATTAAACGGGGAAGCGGTTAAAGTACAAAACACCGTAAATAGCTAAAAGTGCTTACTCAGTACATTTTTTAAATTTTTATAGATGAAAAATATTATAGCAGTAATAACAGTTTTTCTTTCGGTTTTAGGATTACAAGCTCAGGAGTTAGAATCTCCTGATGGTGATCTTAAGATGAAATTCAGTTTAAAAGAAGACGGAACACCAAGTTATCAGTTGTTTTATAAGGGCGAAGAAGTTATAAAACCCAGTACATTAGGTTTAGAACTTAAAGATGATAAAAAATCATTATTAGATTCTTTTGAAATTGAAAATACTAAAACATCAACTTTTGATGAAACCTGGAAACCGGTTTGGGGAGAACAGTCTGAAATTAGAAATCATTATAATGAATTGGCAGTTACTTTAAATCAGCCTTCAGAAAATCGAAAAATGATAATTAGGTTTCGGTTATTCAATGACGGATTGGGTTTTCGATATGAATTTCCGGAGCAAGAAAATTTAGTGTATTTCGTCATCAAAGAAGAGCATACGCAATTTGCAATGACGGGCGATCATACGGCGTATTGGATTCCCGGAGATTATGATACACAGGAATACGATTATACAAAATCCAAATTAACCGAAATACGTGATAATTTTGATGGAGCAGTAACTTCTAATGCTTCACAAACACAGTTTTCTAAAACCGGAGTACAAACCGCTTTAATGATGAAAACTAAAGATGGTTTGTATATTAATCTACACGAAGCTGCTTTAAAAGATTATTCGTTAATGAGTTTAAACTTAGATGATGAAAATTTAATTTTTGAGTCTTGGTTAACTCCAGACGCACAAGGTAACAAAGGCTATATTCAGGCACCAGCAGTTTCACCTTGGAGAACAATTATGGTGAGTGATGATGCACGTGATATTTTAGCTTCAAACATTACTTTGAATTTAAACGAGCCTAATAAAATTGAAGATACTTCTTGGATAAAACCTATTAAATATATTGGTGTTTGGTGGGAAATGATTACCGGTAAAAGCACGTGGTCGTATACTGATGAGTTACCATCTGTTAAGTTGGGTGAAACCGATTTTTCTAAAGTGAAGCCTAACGGAACTCATGCGGCCAATACAAAACATGTAAAGGAATATATCGATTTTGCCTCAGAAAATGGTTTTGATGCGGTTTTAGTCGAAGGATGGAATGAAGGTTGGGAAGACTGGTTTGGGAAATCAAAAGATTATGTATTCGATTTTGTAACTCCATATCCCGATTTTGATGTAGAAGAACTTCAGCAATACGCAAAATCTAAAGGTGTGGAAATGATGATGCATCACGAAACATCAGGTTCCGTAAGAAATTACGAACGTCATTTAGATACTGCTTACCAGTTTATGAAAAAATATGGTTACAATTCGGTAAAAAGCGGTTATGTAGGCGATATTATTCCACGTGGCGAAACTCATTACGGGCAGTGGATGGTGAATCATTATTTATATGCAGTTAAAAAAGCTGCAGATTATCATATTATGGTAAATGCTCACGAAGCAGTGCGTCCAACTGGTTTACGCAGAACTTGGCCAAATTTGATTGGAAATGAATCGGCTAGAGGAACCGAATATCAAGCTTTTGGAGGCTCTAAACCTAATCACGTGACTATTTTACCATTTACACGACTAATTGGCGGCCCTATGGATTATACACCGGGAATTTTTGAAATGGATATTAGCAAACTGAATCCAGATAACAATTCTCATTTAAATGCTACAATAGCGAATCAATTAGCGTTGTATGTAACCATGTATAGTCCATTACAAATGGCAGCCGATCTTCCTGAAAATTATAAGCGTTTTCCTGATGCTTTTCAATTTATAAAAGATGTAGCGGTAGATTGGGATAAGAGTCTGTATTTAGAAGCTGAACCGGGAGATTATATTACAGTTGCTCGTAAAGCAAAAGGAACCGGAAATTGGTTTGTAGGAAATGTAAACGGAAATGAATCAAGAACGTCAAAAATTAAGCTTGATTTCTTAAAAGATGGAAAAAAATATGAGGCAATTATTTACGCTGATGCTAAAGATGCTGATTACAAAACCAATCCACAGGCGTATAAAATTACTAAAAGAACAGTAACTAATCGAACTACTTTAAAAATGACTTCAGCACCGGGTGGAGGTTATGCGATAAGTATTTTCGAAAAAAAATAGTTCTTTTAAATAATAGATATTCTTATAAATGAAATTTAAAATACTATCCCGGACTTGATCCGGGATAGTATTTTAAAATCGCTTCATTAAAGTTGAAATTATAATATCTCTACTTCAGAAATCTAAATAAAACATACAAAATGAAAAATAAAATAACCCATAGTCTTGTTGTCCTCTTGCTATTATTTTCAGGAGTGTTACAAGCGCAAATCGATAAAATGGAACCACCTTTTTGGTGGAGTAATATGAATTTGGAAGAACTTCAGATTATGTTCTACGGAAAAAATATCGGTACTTATCAAGTTTCTTCAGAAGATGATCTAATCATCAATAATATTCGAAAAACCGAGAATCCAAATTATGTATTTGTAACAATAAATTCTTCAGCACTTCCTGCGGGAAATTATGAGTTTACCTTTAGTAAAAAAGGAAAGAAAGACATCAAAAAAACTTTTGAGTTAAAAGAACGAGCTGCAGGTTCGGCACTTCGTGAAGGTTTTGATGCGAGTGATGCAATTTATCTAATTATGCCCGATCGTTTCGCTAATGGAAATCCAGAAAATGATTCTTCTAGAGAAATGCAAGAAAAAGCCGATCGCTCTAAACAAGGTGGTCGTCACGGTGGCGATATTCAGGGGGTGATCGATCATTTAGATTATTTAGAGAATCTGGGCGTTACAGCACTTTGGAGCACCCCTTTATTGGCCGATGATGATGCCGGTTATTCTTATCATACCTATGCGCAAAGCGATGTATATAAAATCGATCCGCGTTACGGAACTAACGAAGATTATAAGCGCTTAGCAGATGAGCTTCATAAAAAAGATATGAAGCTAATAATGGATTATGTAACCAACCATTGGGGAGGTGAGCATTGGATGATTAAAGATTTACCAACTTACGATTGGGTACACCAATTCCCGGGTTACGAAAATTCTAATTATAGAATGACTACGCAATACGATCCGCACAAATCAGCACGTGATTTTAAATATTGTGTAGATGGTTGGTTTACAGGAACAATGCCTGATCTAAATCAAAGTAATCCGTTGGTACTTAATTATTTGATTCAGAATGCTATTTGGTGGATCGAATATTCAGGATTAGACGGTTTTCGTGTAGATACCTATTCTTATAATGATAAAGAAGGGATCGCAAAATGGACAAAAGCGATAATGGATGAATATCCATATTTTAATATTGTTGGGGAAGTTTGGATGCACGATCAGGCACAAATTAGCTACTGGCAAAAAGATAGCCCTATAGGTGCAATTCAGGATTACAATTCTAATTTACCATCGGTGATGGATTTCACTTTACATGATGCCATGACATCGATGTTTCATGAGCAGAATGCTAGCTGGGATCGAGGGATGATTAAAGCTTATGAGAATTTTGTAAATGATTTTTTATATGCCAATACCGATAATTTATTGGTGTTTATGGGAAATCACGATACTGGTAGATTTAATGAAATTTATGATGGTGACTATCAAAAATACAAAATGGCAATGACAATGATTGCTACGGTGCGAGGTACTCCGCAATTGTATTATGGAGATGAAATAGGAATGCGAGGCGATAAAGGCAAAGGTGATGGAGCGATTCGTCAGGATTTTCCCGGTGGTTGGGAAGGCGATGAGCAATCGGCTTTTACTGCGGAAGGAAGAAATGAAACTCAAGCTAAATATTTCGATTTAACTTCAAAACTGCTGAATTTCAGAAATGAAAATGAAGTATTACAATTTGGTAAGATGCTTCAGTTTTTGCCTGAAAATAATGTATATGTGTATTTCAGATATAATGATGAAAACCGAGTGATGGTTGTTATCAATAATAGTGCTGAAGAACAGACTTTAGATTTAATGAAGTATGTTGAGGGAATTCAAAATTCAACATCTGGAAAAGAAATTATTTCTGGAGAAAACATTTCACTAAACAAAAAATTAAGTATCGCTGCACAAGATGCAATGTTAATTCAACTTCAATAAAAATGAAAAGATTTATAATAGCGGCGCTTGCAGTTTCTATGCTTGCAGCCTGTAAAAATGAAACTTCAGGAAAGCAGGTTAAAATTCAAGACGAAAAAGCTCAAAAATTAGCCCCTATAAATGATAGCATTTTGGGACAATCGGTTATTTATGAAGCGAATATCCGTCAGTATTCGCCAGAAGGTACTTTTAATGAGTTCACTAAGGATATTCCGCAGCTAAAAGAGTTGGGTGTAAAAGTGATCTGGCTAATGCCGGTTTACCCAATATCTTCAGTAAAACGAAAAGCAGCAGATGGCCGATTTGCAGAGGATATAGAAGATCCAGTAGAACGTGAAAAGATCTTGGGGAGTTATTATGCAATTTCAGATTATACGGGTATTAACCCTGAATTTGGAACTTTAGAAGATTTTCAGGAATTAGTTAAAACCGCACATGAAAACGGAATGTACGTTATTTTAGATTGGGTAGCGAACCATACCGGATGGGATCATGTTTGGATAAAAGAGCATCCTGAATTTTACACCCAAAATGAGGATGGTGAAATTATAGATCCTATAAATTCTGAAACCGGTGAAAGTTGGGGATGGGATGATGTAGCCGATCTAAATTACGATAATAAAGAGCTTTGGAAGGAAATGCGGAAAGATATGCGCTATTGGGTGGAGATACAAAATATCGATGGATTTAGATGTGACGTTGCTGGAGAAGTACCAACCGAATTTTGGGAGTTTGCCGTAAAGGACCTTAAAAAGGTTAAACCAATTTTTATGCTAGCAGAATCTGAAGATAAAGATCTCTTTAAAGAAGCTTTCGATATGGGATATAATTGGGAAGGACATCATATTTTAAATGCAATTGCGCAAGGAAAACAAAATGCTAAGGATTTAAGCGATTATATGAAAAAGATCGATTCTACTTACGAGGACGATGATTATCTAATGAATTTTGTAACCAATCACGATGAAAATAGTTGGAATGGTTCGGTTAAAGAAAGAATGGGAGATGCTGCTGAAGTAATGACAGCTTTAACCTTTACGCTGCCAGGTATACCTTTAATTTATAGTGGACAGGAATATGATATGCAAAAACGTCTTCGCTTTTTTGAAAAAGATACCATTCCGCATCAAAAAAATAAATTCTGGCCAATTTTATCGAAATTAGGTGAACTCAAAAATGAAAATCCTGCTTTAGATGGATCAAAAACACCAGCGGAATTTATCGAAATTCAAAATTCTGATGAGGAATCTATTTTCTCATTTCAGCGAAAAAAAGGAAATAAGAGTATATTTTTTATCGGAAATTTAACAGACGAAACTAGATCATTTACTGTTAGTATAGAAGGTGATTTTATTGATTATTTAAATAACGAAAAAGATTTCGTTCTTAAAAAAGGAAAAAAAATAAGATTTAATGCTTGGGAATATAAAATTTTAATAAAATAATATATAAATTATTAATTTGATAAAAACAGCCCCTTTTTTGCGCTGTTTTTATTAGTTATTAACCGAAATCGATTTAGTTTTTTAATAAATTAGGTTTTATTTGAGAATTAAAATAGCTTTGAGGTAATGGCAAACAAGATAAAAAAAATAGGCGTATTAACATCAGGTGGGGATGCACCTGGTATGAATGCCGCAATTAGAGCGGTAGTTAGAGCTTGTAAATATTACAAAATAGATTGTGTAGGTATTTATCGAGGTTACCAAGGTTTAATGGAAGGTGATTTTGAAGAGTTAAATGCCAGATCTGTACGTAATATTATAAATAAGGGAGGTACTTTTTTAAAGTCAGCTCGTTCCATGGATTTCAAAACCAAAGAAGGTAGAAAAAGAGGATACGAGCAATTAACAAAAAATAACATCGACGCTTTGGTATTAATTGGCGGAGATGGTACCTTTACAGGTGGTGTGTATTTTAGTCAGGAATTTGACTTACCTATAGTAGGTATTCCTGCAACAATAGATAATGACATCAGTGGAACAGATTTTACATTAGGCTATGATACAGCACTTAACACTGCAATTGATGCCATAGATAAAATTAGAGATACGGCCAGTTCTCATAACCGATTATTCTTTATCGAGGTTATGGGTAGAGATGCAGGAGATATAGCTTTTAATAGTGGAATTGGTGCTGGAGCTGAGGAAATTTTAGTTCCGGAGGAAACCGATGGTTTACAACGCTTGATTGAATCACTAAAAAGAAGCCGAGAAGCCGGAAAGCTCTCCAGTATCATTGTCGTAGCCGAAGGGGAAAAGAGTGGTAAAAATATTTTCGAACTAGCTGAATATGTAGGTAGCCATATGGAAGGTTACGATATTCGAGTTTCAGTTTTAGGCCACACACAACGTGGAGGATCGCCAAGTTGTTTCGATAGAGTTCTTGCGAGCAAATTAGGAGTAGGAGCAGTAGAAGCATTGTTAGAAGGCGATTCTAAAATAATGATAGGTCTAAATCATCAAAAAGTTGTTCGAGTACCGCTTAAAGATGCCATTGATGGCGAAGCAAAATATGATAAAGAATTAAGAAGGGTGGCAAACATCACTTCAGTTTAAATTTAAAAATAGAAACATGAGTACAAAAATTGGAATTAACGGTTTTGGACGTATAGGACGTATCGCTTTTAGAATTGCAGCTCAAAGTGATAAAGTAGAAGTAGTAGGTATTAATGATTTATTAGATGTAGATCATTTAGCTTACCTTTTAAAATACGATTCTGTTCACGGTAATTATAAAGGAACTGTTGAAGTAAAAGACGGAAGTCTTGTAGTAGACGGGAAAACAATACGAGTAACTGCTGAAAAAAATCCTGCAGATTTAAAATGGTCTGACATTGGAGTAGACGTTGTATTAGAATGTACAGGAATTTTCACAGACTTAGATAATGCAGATGCTCACCTTAAAGCTGGAGCCAAAAAAGTTGCAATCTCTGCACCTTCTAAAACTGCACCAATGTTCGTTATGGGAGTTAACCATAAAGAAGCAACTGCAGATCAAAATATCGTTTCTAACGCATCTTGTACTACAAACTGCCTTGCGCCACTTGCAAAAGTTATCGATGATGAGTTTGGTTTAGTAGAAGGATTAATGACTACAGTACACGCAAGTACTTCTACTCAGTACACGGTAGATTCTCCATCTAGAAAAAACTATAGATTAGGAAGAAGTGCTATGGCTAATATCATTCCTAGTTCAACAGGAGCAGCAGTAGCAGTAACTAAAGTTATTCCTTCATTAAAAGGAAAACTTACAGGTATGGCTTTTAGAGTTCCAACTACTGATGTATCTGTAGTAGATCTTACAGTGAAAACTGAAAAAGCAACTTCTTATGAAGAAATTAAAGCTGCATTCAAAAAAGCTGCAGAAGGAGATTACAAAGGAGTAATTTCTTATACAGAAGAAGCAGTAGTATCTCAAGATTATGTGTCTAATCCACATACTTCTAACTTTGATGCTGGAGCAGGTATCGCATTAAACGATAATTTCTTCAAATTAATCTCTTGGTATGATAACGAATATGGTTATTCAGCAAAATTAATAGACTTAGCAGTACATATTGCTTCTCTATAAACTTAACTAAGCCTAAAAAAACATGTGGTTTATTCAGTTTTGCTGAATTTGAGCATGATTTTTTAGGCTTTTTTTTTCTCCTAATCAATACTATATTAAATGATACTAATAGCAGATGGTGGTTCTACAAAGTGCGACTGGATTTTATTAAACGCCGAAGGGGAGAAAGTTTTTAAGACCCGTACAAAAGGTCTAAACCCTGCGGTTTTTCCCGAATTAGTTTTAGAACAGCGTATTGAAGAAAATGCTGATTTAAGGGAAGTTAAAGATCAAGTTCAACGTGTGCATTTTTTCGGAGCTGGTTGTGGAACTGAAAAGCCAAGTAGCCGTTTAGCAGGAATAATAGCAAACTTTTTTACAAATGCTGATGATGTTTTAGTTAAAGAAGACATGGTAGCTGCAGTATATGCTGCAACAGATCAGCCAGGGATAGTTTGTATTTTAGGAACAGGTTCTAATTCTTGTTATTTCGACGGTAAAGACATTCATCAAGAAGTAGCTTCTTTAGGTTACGTTTTAATGGATGAAGCTAGTGGAAATTACTTCGGAAAACGACTAATTAGAGATTATTTCTATAAAAGAATGCCTCCAGAATTGGTTGTTAAATTTGAAGAAAAATTTGTATTAGATAGTGACGAAATTAAACGTAATATCTATCAGCAAGAAAATCCAAATACGTATTTAGCATCTTTCGCAGAATTTATTTTCACAAACGAAAGAAATGGATACTTCTATAAACTAGTACACGAAGGTTTAGAAGATTTTATAAAATCTAGAGTATTACCATATAAAGAATGTCGTACTGTACCTGTACATTTTATTGGTTCTATTGCATTTTTTAGTGAAGATATTATTCGAGCAGTTCTTCAACCATACGGTATTGAAATTGGAAATATCGTAAGAAGACCAATCGATGGTATTGTAGATTATTATCGTAAAAATGTGTTAATAGGTTCAAAATAAACACTCTATATTATCGTATTTGCTAAATTTAAAAGAAATACTCTTTTAAATGTTAGTGAAAATTTATGGAAGTGCCGTATTTGGTGTAGAAGCAACAACCATTACAGTTGAGGTAAATATCGACAAAGGTATTGGCTATCATTTAGTAGGATTACCCGATAATGCAGTAAAAGAGAGCAGTTTTAGGATTGCCGCTGCACTTCAAAATAATGGCTTCAAGTTTCCTGGTAAGAAGATTATAATAAATATGGCTCCGGCCGATCTTCGAAAAGAAGGCTCTGCTTACGATCTTACTTTTG
This sequence comes from Zunongwangia sp., assembly GCF_048269745.1. Lineage (NCBI taxonomy): Bacteria > Pseudomonadati > Bacteroidota > Flavobacteriia > Flavobacteriales > Flavobacteriaceae > Zunongwangia > Zunongwangia sp. The sequence continues at coordinate 89,577 of NZ_JBLXIB010000005.1, forward strand.
CTATAGGGATTTTAGCTGCTTCAGGCCAGATTAAGGCCAATAATATTTCAGAATATATAATAATGGGAGAGTTATCTCTTGATGGAAGTTTAAAACCCATCAAAGGAGCTCTCCCTATTGCTATAAAAGCAAAACAAGAAGGATTTAAGCATTTCATTCTACCTAAACAAAATGCAAAAGAAGCTGCAATAGTTTCAGAATTGTCGGTTTTTGGTGTCGATAATATATCCGAAGTTTGCAATCACTTTAATAAAAAATATCCGTTAGAACCTGTCATAATTAACACCAGGCAGGAGTTTTACAATAATTTAAACCAGTTAGAATTTGATTTTGCAGATGTAAAAGGGCAAGAATCAATTAAGCGCTGTATGGAAGTAGCAGCTGCAGGAGGTCACAATATTATACTTGTAGGTCCGCCCGGAGCAGGTAAGACAATGCTAGCTAAAAGGTTACCATCTATTTTACCTCCCATGACTTTGCATGAAGCTTTAGAAACAACTAAAATTCATAGCGTTGTTGGAAAAATTCAGAATCATAATGGCTTAATGACTTATCGACCCTTCCGGAGCCCACATCATACAATTTCAGATGTAGCTTTAGTTGGAGGTGGTGCTTATCCGCAACCAGGCGAAATATCTCTTTCTCATAATGGAGTATTATTTCTAGATGAATTGCCGGAGTTTAAACGAAGTGTATTGGAGGTTATGCGGCAACCTTTAGAAGATAGGGAAGTAACTATTTCTAGAGCTCGATTTACAGTAACTTATCCCTCTAGTTTTATGCTGGTAGCTAGTATGAATCCTAGCCCAAGTGGGTATTTTAACGATCCTGATTCTCCCTTAACTTCATCACCAACCGAAATTCAACGTTATTTGAATAAAATTAGCGGTCCGCTTTTAGATCGAATCGATATTCATATTGAAGTAACTCCTGTTCCTTTTGATAAATTAAGTGCGAAGCGAAAAGGAGAAAGTAGTATTGAAATTAGAAAGCGAGTTGCTAAAGCAAGGGAATTACAAACTATTCGATTTAAAGAAGAGGAGAATATTCACTATAATGCACAAATGGGAACTAGGCAATTAGCAAAGTTTTGCGAGTTAGATACTGAAGGGCTTTCGCTTTTAAAAAAGGCAATGGAAAAATTACAATTATCAGCTAGAGCTTACGATCGTATTCTAAAAGTAGCAAGAAGCATTGCAGATTTAGAAGAAAGTAGCCAAATACAGCCTTCTCATGTAGGCGAAGCAATACAATACAGAAGTTTGGATAGAGAGGGTTGGTTAGGCTAATTTTAGGAGTATTTTATTATGGTTACGTGTATAATTTTAATACTTTGCTTCTTAATTAACTATTTTAATGAAAATGCAAAAATTACTTCTCGTTTTATGTTTTTCGGGTATTATTGCGAGCTGCAAAAATGAAAAAACACGTACTACTCAACCAACCAAAAAAGATACAATTACAGAGTTTACTTCAAAAGATCAAAATTCTGATTTTTTAGAACTAACAGAAGAAGAGCCAATAATGCTTACTTTAAAGGAAGCAAATCGACTGGCAAAATTACCTTTAGAGTGTATTGGTAGAGAATTTCCTAATAAGCCAGGGCAAACTTTACAAAAAAATAGCGACCAAGATACTCCAAAGAATTTACATCCTGCCTTTTATGGTTGTTTTGATTGGCACAGCTCAGTTCATGGTCATTGGTCCTTAGTGTCATTATTAAAAAATTATCCAGATTTAAAACAAGCAGAGCAAGTAAGAAGTTTACTAAAAAAATCACTTTCAGCAGAAAATATACAGGCTGAATTGGCTTATTTTAAGCGTCCATCAGAAATTAGTTTCGAGCGAACTTATGGATGGGCATGGCTTTTAAAACTAGCTGAAGAAATAAAAACTTGGGAAGATCCACTTGCAACTGAGTTAGACCAAAATTTGCAACCTTTAACCAATTATATTGTAAATCAATTTTCGGAATTTTTACCAAAACTAAAATATCCAATTCGAGTAGGGGAACATACAAATACCGCATTTTCGTTAAGTTTCGCTTTTGATTATGCAGTAACTACAGATAATAAAGAGTTTCAAAATCTGATATCGAAACGTGCAAATAGTTTTTATTTAGAAGATGATAATTGCCCTATAGGTTGGGAACCTAGCGGTTACGATTTTTTGTCGCCATGTTTGGAAGAGATAGATATAATGCGAAAAACAATGCCGAAAAATGCCTTTATACTATGGATTAAGGATTTTATGCCTGACTTAATGAATACAGATTATGACCTAGAGCCCGGAATTGTATCGGATAGAGAAGATGGGAAATTAGTACATTTAGATGGACTTAACTTTAGCAGAGGATGGGTTTTGTATGGTCTGGCAAATCAGTATCCTGATCAATTTGGACATTTAAAAACACTTGCAAATAGGCATATTTCCCATTCATTTTCTAATGTTGTAAACGATTCTTACGAAGGTGGACATTGGTTAGCTACTTTTGCTATTTACGCATTAAATACAAAGAAGTAGTTTAGCAAGTTTTATTAAATGCCCTTTTAAAAAGCTTTCTTAATTCTACAAAAAAATTATATTTAGAATTACTAAAATAAACTATGGAAACAATCAATATTAATTGTGATCTTGGTGAAGGCGGTAATTACGATGTAGAACTAATGCCCTTAATTTCTAGTTGTAATATTGCTTGTGGAGGTCATGCAGGTAATTTAGAAACTATGCAAAAAACTATTAGTTTAGCTTTAGACTATAAAGTTAAAATAGGAGCTCACCCTTCTTACCCTGATAAAGAGAATTTTGGTCGTCAGTCTATCAAAATTGATTTAGAAGATTTGAAAACTAGTTTAGTTGCACAAATTTTGAGTCTAAAACAGTTAGTAGAGGCAGAAGGTGGTACTTTATCTCATGTAAAACCACACGGAGCTTTATATAACGATGCAGCTAAAAATTCTGAGATTGCTAAAATTATTATAGATGCAATTTGTACTATAGATGATTCTCTACTTCTTTATGCTCCACAAGAATCAGTATTAGCTTCAGAAGCATTTGGGAAACTATCGGTCGTTATAGAAGCTTTTGCAGATAGAAATTATTTAGATAATTATCAGCTAGTACCTAGATCTGAAGAAAATGCTGTTATAACAGATAAAAATACTGTTTTAAACCACTTATCTTCAATGGTGCTATTAAATTCAATTACAACTATAAATAATCATAAATTAGATTGCCATGCTAACACATTTTGTTTGCATAGTGATACTCCAAATTCAGTAGAAATATTGCAATACTTACACAAAAAATTTGCTGAAAAAAATATTATAATTTAATACTATGGATAGTACTTATCCGAAGATTTCTAAACTAGGAGAACAATCTATTCTCATTCAATTTACACCGAAAATAAGCGAAGCACTTTTAGATGAAATTTTATATATTCAAGAGAAATTAAAACGATTTTATAAAGATAAGAATGTAGAAATCAGTAATTCATACCGTGAAATTTTGGTTTTGTATAATTCTGAACTTATAAATATTGAAAGTGATTTTAAAGACTTAAAAAAGCTACTCGCTGGGATAACTTATAATACAAAACAAAAAAAAGAACAAACTATTTTTGAAATCCCAGTTTGTTATGATGCACAGTTTGGTATAGATTTGGACTATATCAGTAACACAAATCACATTGCTGTATCAGACATTATTAAACTACATACGCAAGCTTTATATCGTGTGTATTTTATGGGTTTTTTACCTGGTTTTTTATACTTAGGAGGTTTAAATAAAAAACTTCATATTTCTAGAAAATCACAACCCCGATTAAAAATCGAAAAAGGAGCCGTAGGAATTGGAGAGCAACAAACAGGTATTTATCCACAAGAAAGTCCCGGTGGTTGGCAAATTATTGGGAATTGTCCTATTGATTTTTTTGATAAAAGTAAAGAAGTTCCTTCACCAATTCAGGCTGGAGATTTTATAAAATTTTTCCCAGTTTCAATAGCAGAATATAAAGATATTAAAGAGAAAGTAAAGCAACAGCAATATCAATTAAAATCAACTAAATATGATAGGTGAACTAAGCGTTATTAAACCTGGACTTCACACTTCGATTCAAGATTTAGGGAGAAGCGGATTATTGAAATATGGTGTTCCTAGTAGTGGTGTTTTGGATAGATATGCCGCTAAAGTTGCTAATTTGTTACTTCGTAATAATGCAGATGATGCGGTTTTAGAGATAACAGTTATGGGACCGAAGTTGAAATTTAATCATCCTACAAAAATAGCAATATCGGGAGCAAATTTATCACCAAAATTAAATGATAAGTTAGTAGATAATAATAAAGTGCATGTGGTTGATACGGGAGATGTTTTAAGTTTTGGTCAAAAAAAGGAAGGCGCCAGAAGTTATCTTTCTGTATTTGGAGGTTTTAAAACTGAAGGAATATTTGGGAGTAAAAGTTGGTATGAAGGGATTACATCTTATGGAAGATTGGCTAAAGGCTCAATTCTTAATTTTGAAACCACTACCAACGATTTGGTACAAACGCATTCTTCAATAATTTATGAAAATATGTATTTAAAGAATGAACAAATTGAAGTTTTTCCGGGTCCTGAGTATCATAAATTAGATAGAAATCAGCAATTATTTATTGAAAACCAGATTTTCCACATAGGAAAAAATAACAACCGTATGGCTTACCAGCTAGAGGAAGTTCTTTTAAATAATTTGGAGCCAATAATAACAGGAGGTGTTTTACCCGGTACAATACAATTAACACCATCTGGAAAATTAATAATTTTAATGAGAGATTGCCAAACAACAGGAGGATATCCTCGTATTTTACAGGTAAGCGAGAGTAGTTTGTGCAGATTAGCACAAAAATTTACTACGGATAAAATTCGATTTATTGTAAAATAAAAAAGTGCCGAATGAATGTTTAACGAAGTAATAAAGACCCTACTCAGAATTACTTCACAATTCAGCGACACTTTTTTGCCCCAAAACACCTTAGCTAACTAAAATGATACTTCAAAAGTAGGTTAATACTCCAACGTTTTCAAGGGGAAAAACCCCCTAAAAATTAAATAATTATCATAAAATCATGTGAAAATTGTTAAAAAGTGAATTTATTTTAATGAATCAATTTTAAGCATTGATTAAAATTGAATTAAAAAGCAATTTTTTAAAGAATAATGAATTTGGATTTTTTATTAATTTAGTGCATTATTTATAACTAAATTATGTCTTATTAATAGATATCTACAATTCAAACAATTTTCTAAATACTAGTTTAATAATTTGATTCAATTACTTATAAGATCCTTGATAGCCTTTATTATACAGCTAATTGAACGTTAAAAGCTTTGGCGTCGTAATTGTACTTATTTATCTTTGTTATACCAAAATCTACTTAGCCTATATATATTATGAGTAAATCAATCGTTATTGTAGACGATCATATTCTTTTTGGTCAATCTTTAAAAGAAGTTATAAATACTTATAAAGAATATGAGGTATTGCATTTATTTAAAAACGGAAAGGAACTTCAAGATTTTCTCAAGAAAAAATTAATAGTTCCTGATATCGTTTTGTTAGATGTTAGAATGCCTATTTTAGACGGTGTTGCTACAATGGAATGGCTTAAAAGTAATTTTCCAAGTTTAAAGGTGCTCGCCCTTACTATGGCAAGTGATGAAAATACTTTACTCAAAATGTTAAGTTATGGCTGTAGAGGATATCTATTGAAAAATATTGATTTAGAGACACTAAAAATAGCTTTGGATGATGTAGATAAAAAGGGATATTATTACAATACGTTAGATGTGAAAGAAAATAAAGAAAACTTTAAAAGCGACAAGTCTCAGTTATCGAACAGGGAGAAAGAATTTTTAAAATATGTATGTACAGATTTAACTTACAAAGAGATTGCAAATAAAATGCATCTAAGCCCTAAAACTATAGATGGATACCGAGAAAGTTTATTTAATAAATTAAACGTAAAAAGTAGGCAAGGACTTGCTGTATATAGTGTTAAGCATAAATTTTACGATATTTAAAGTATTACTTTTTATAATAATATTATATTAACTTGGTAGTTTAGATAGTATCTTCGTTTCTTATTTTATGATTTCTAAGAAATGGATACTGCTAAAATTGAATTAAGAAATTTAAAAGTTCAAGATTATAAAGAGCTTAAAGTTTCTATGATAAAAAGTTATCGCGGAATGCCCGATGACTACTGGAGTGAGGAAGATATTAAAACATTAGTAACAAAATTTCCTGACGGCCAGTTTTGTATAGTTATAGATAATAAAATTGCTGGATGCGCACTTTCTATAATTGTAGATTACAATAAATTTGACGATAATCATACTTATTTAGACATTTTAGGAACCGATAACTTCAATACTCATAGTAAAACGGGTAATGTGTTATATGGAATAGATGTTTTTATCCATCCGGAATACCGAGGGAAAAGATTAGGGAGACGTCTATACGAAGCTCGTAAAGAACTTTGTGAGCAACTCAATTTAAAATCTATTATATTTGGAGGTCGAATTCCTAACTATTCTAAGTACTCTGAGGAGCTTACTCCCAAAAAATATATAGAAAAAGTAAAACTAAAAGAAATACACGATCCAGTATTATCATTTCAGCTTTCTAACGATTTTCATGTAAAAAAAGTTATTAAAGGATACCTTTCTGGAGATTACGAAAGTAAAGAGTATGCTGTTTTGATGGAGTGGAATAATATCTATTATTCGAAATCTCAAAAATTAGTAGAAAGTACTAAAACAGTAGTTCGTCTTGGTTTAGTGCAATGGCAAATGCGTTTGTTTAAGGATTTTGATGCATTAGTCTCCCAAATAGAATTTTTTGTAGATGCAGTAAGTGATTATCAAAGTGACTTTATTCTTTTCCCTGAGCTGTTTAATGCGCCTTTAATGGCTGAGTTTAATAGTTTAAATGAAGCGGAGGCTATTCGAGGACTTTCATCCTATACCGATCGATTATTAGAAACTTTTATCGACTTTGCAATTACATATAATATAAATATTATAACAGGAAGCATGCCTCAAGTAATTGGTGAGCACATGTATAATGTGGGCTATTTATGCCGAAGAGATGGAAGTTATGAGCGTTACGAAAAATTGCACATAACTCCTGCAGAAGAATCTGCTTGGGGAATGAAAGGCGGAACAAAATTACAAACCTTTGATACCGATTGTGGCAAAATAGGAGTACTAATCTGTTATGATGTAGAATTCCCAGAATTATCCAGACTTTTAGCAGATCAAGGGATGAGTATTCTCTTTGTGCCTTTTATGACGGATACTCAAAATGGATATTCTAGAGTCCGAATTTGTGCTCAGGCGAGAGCTGTAGAAAATGAATGTTACGTAGCCATTGCTGGTTCAGTAGGTAACTTGCCAAAAGTTAATAATATGGATATTCAGTATGCACAAAGTGCGGTACTAACGCCATCAGATTTTTCATTTCCGGTAAATGGAGTTAAAGCAGAAGCTACTCCAAATACAGAAAGTACCTTGTTAGCTGATGTTGATTTAGATTTACTTAAAGAACTACACAATTTCGGAAGCGTTCGTAATTTGAAAGATAGGCGTGGTGATTTATATACTTTAGAGTTGAAAAATTAAGCTAAAATAAGCTTTTTTACTTATGTTTTTCTTGATAATTATAAAGCCATCTTTTAAGATGGCTTTTTTATAGTATTTATATAATCCATCTTAAAATGTAGCCTAATTCATCTTAATTAAAGCGTAGATTTGTTAAAAGAGTAGAAAATTAATGCTTTTTAATTCTATCAGAAATCGTAATAACATGTCATTTAAAATGTTGATAATTAATTTGTTAGTTTGTTTAATCATGCGTTGAGAGTAATTTAGCAATATTCACCTCAAAACACAGGCATTCTTAAGAAAGTATTTTTATCTAACGAGTAGAGAAATATTAGAAATGAACAATAAATATAGTAGCATTTTAACACAGAGTGATTCACAACCAGGATCACAAGCCATGCTTCACGCAATAGGCCTAACTAAAGAAGATTTTAATAAACCATTTGTAGGAATTGCAAGTACTGGTTATGAAGGTAATCCTTGTAATATGCACCTAAATGATTTAGCTAAGTTAGTCAAAGAAGGAACAATTTCTAAAAACCTTGTTGGGCTAATTTTTAATACAATTGGTGTTAGTGATGGTATTTCAATGGGAACACCGGGAATGCGTTTCTCTTTACCTTCTCGTGATATTATCGCAGATTCTATGGAAACTGTAGTAAATGCAATGTCTTACGACGGTTTAGTAACTGTAGTGGGCTGCGATAAAAATATGCCAGGTGCTTTAATGGCGATGCTACGTTTAAATAGACCTTCTGTATTAGTATACGGAGGAACAATTGCTTCAGGTTGTCATAAAGGAAAAAAATTAGATGTTGTTTCAGCTTTCGAAGCTTGGGGAGCAAAAGTTAGTGGAGATATCGATAAAGAAGAGTACGATAGTGTAATAGAGAAAGCTTGTCCAGGAGCTGGAGCTTGTGGAGGTATGTATACTGCTAATACAATGGCTTCAGCAATTGAGACTTTAGGAATGTCTTTACCTTATAATAGTTCTAATCCTGCTGTAGGTGAAGAAAAGAAAACAGAGAGTATTCAGGCTGGAGAAGCTATGAAACTTTTAATAGAGAAAGATTTAAAACCAAGAGATATAGTAACAAAGAAATCTTTAGAAAATGCAATCCGATTATTAACTTTACTAGGAGGCTCAACTAATGCGGTACTTCACTTTTTAGCCATTGCTCGATCAGCAGAAATAGAATTGAGCATAGAAGAATTCGGGAAAATTGTAGATAGTACACCATTTTTGGCAAATCTTAAACCAAGTGGTAAGTATGCTATGGAAGATATTCACCGAATTGGAGGTATCCCAGCAGTACAAAAATATATGCTGAAACATGGTTTGTTGCATGGAGATTGTATGACGGTTACCGGAAAAACATTAGCCGAAAATCTTGAAAATGTACCAGATTTAGAAGAAAATCAAGATGTAATTTATTCAATAGATAAACCAATAAAGAAAACAGGGCATATTCGCATTCTTCATGGGAATTTAGCAGAAGGTGGTGCTGTAGCAAAAATAACTGGAAAAGAAGGACTTAAGTTCACCGGAACTGCTAGAGTTTTTGAAAGCGAATACGAAGCTAATGATGGAATTTCAGGAGGAAAAGTAAAAAAAGGTGATGTTATCGTTATTCGTTATGAAGGTCCAAAAGGAGGTCCAGGAATGCCAGAAATGTTAAAACCTACATCAGCTATTATGGGAGCCAAGTTAGGAAAAGATGTAGCTTTAATTACCGATGGTAGATTCTCAGGAGGAACACATGGTTTTGTAGTAGGCCATATTACACCGGAAGCACAAGAAGGTGGAATGATTGCCCTACTAAAAGATGGTGATAAAATTACAATAAGTGCTGAAGATGATTCTATAACGGTAGCACTTAGCGATGAAGAAATCGCAGAAAGAAAACAGAACTGGAAAGCACCCGACTTAAAATTCAGTAAGGGTGTGTTATATAAATATGCAAGAACAGTATCATCAGCATCTAACGGATGTGTGACTGATGAATTTTAAAAAGGTGAATTATGGAAGTAAAAACAGCTAGTTTTGAAAAAACATCGGCAGATACTTCAACAACTGTTTCTGGAGCAGAAGCAGTAATAAAGTGTTTGTTAGAAGAAGGTGTAGAGACTATTTATGGCTACCCTGGAGGAGCTATTATGCCGGTGTACGACGAATTGTACAAGTACCAGGATAAAATTCATCACGTCCTTACTAGGCATGAGCAAGGAGCAACTCATGCTGCCCAAGGATATGCACGAGTAAGTGGTAAAGTTGGAGTTGCTTTAGCAACTTCCGGACCAGGTGCAACTAATTTAGTTACTGGAATTGCAGATGCTCAGATAGATTCAACACCTATGGTTTGTATAACAGGCCAAGTTGGTTCTCATCTTTTAGGGAGTGATGCTTTCCAGGAAACAGATATTGTAGGTATTTCAACACCTATTACAAAATGGAATTATCAAGTAACTCGAGCAGAAGAAATACCAGAAATAATTGCAAAAGCATTTTATATCGCAAGATCAGGACGTCCAGGTCCGGTTTTGGTAGACATTACTAAAGATGCACAATTTGCTTCTTTAGAGTTTAACTATAAAAAATGTAAAGGCATTCGTAGTTACAAAGCCAACCCTGAGGTAAATCATTCTCAGATAGAAAAAGCTGCGGAAGCTATTAATACAGCTAAAAAACCTTTAATAGTTTTTGGACAAGGAGTTATTCTTGGTGAAGCAGAAGCATTATTTCAAGAATTTGTTGAAAAAACCGGAATACCAGCTGCTTGGACAATACTAGGTGTATCAGCATTAGCATCTAAACATCCATTAAATGTAGGTATGGTAGGAATGCATGGAAATTATGCACCTAATGTATTAACTAATGAATGTGATTTGCTTATTGCCATAGGAATGCGTTTTGATGATCGTGTTACCGGTAATCTAGAATATTATGCAAAGCAAGCTAAAGTGATTCATATGGAAATTGATCCTGCTGAAATCGATAAAAATGTAAAAGCAGATTTTCCAATTTTGGGTAATGTAAAAGAAACATTGCAATTACTTTTAGAGCAAGTAAAACCAAACCAACATAAAGAGTGGCATAATAAATTTAAAGAATTATATAAAATAGAGTACGATAAAGTCATAAGCCTTAATCTTGATGTAAACAAGAAGGATATGGGAATGGCAGAAGTTATTCAAGAAATCAATAAAAATACCGATGGTAAAGCCGTAATTGTTTCCGATGTAGGTCAGCATCAAATGGCAGCTTGTCGTTATGCAGATTTTAAGCAAACTCGAAGTAATATAACCAGTGGAGGTTTGGGAACTATGGGATTTGCTTTACCAGCTGCAATTGGAGCTAAAATGGGTTCTCCAGAGCGAGAAGTAGTTGCCGTTATAGGAGATGGTGGTTATCAAATGACGATTCAAGAATTGGGAACTATTTTTCAAACTAAAATTCCGGTTAAAATTGTGGTTTTAAATAACGGATTTTTAGGGATGGTTCGGCAATGGCAACAACTATTTTTTGATAGAAGGTATGCTTCTACCGAAATGACAAACCCTGACTTTGTAGCCATAGCAGAAGGATACCATATAAAATCAGCACGAGTGACCGATCGTAGTCAGCTTAAAGATGCTGTAGCAGAAATGATAGCATCAAAAGAAGCTTATTTCTTAGAAGTTAAAGTAGAACAGGAAGAGAATGTATTCCCTATGGTACCTACAGGAGCATCTGTTTCAGATATAATTTTAGAATAATGGAAAAGAAGAATTTTACCGTTTCGATATATACCGAAAATAACTTAGGACTATTAAGTCGAATAGCGGCTATTTTCCTAAAAAGACATATTAATATAGAGAGTATTACAGCATCTCCAAGTGAAGTGCCGGAAGTAATGCGATTTATTATTGTTATACATGTATCCGAAGAGCAAGTCAAAAAAATTATCGGTCAGATTGAAAAGCAAATAGAAGTTATTAAAGCTTTTTATCACACCGATGAAGAAATGGTTTACCAAGAAACTGCATTGTACAAAATAAAATCTTCGGAATTTTTAGATGATTTTAATGTTCAAGATTTTATTAAAGCAACAAATGCTCGTATTGTTACCGTTACACAAAAATTCTTTGTAATCGAGAAAACCGGTAAGCATAACGAAATAAACACATTGTACGAAACACTTAAACCATATGGTTTAATGCAGTTTGTACGTTCAGGAACTATAGCAGTTACCAAAAGTGAAATGCCAATAACAGGAATCTTAGAAAAATTTAATACTACAAATTCAATATCATGAAAAACTATTTTAACAGCCTTTCTTTACGAGAAAAATTAGCCCAGCTGGGAACGTGCAGGTTCATGGAACTAGATGAGTTTAGTGATGGAGTGGCTGCCTTAAAAGATAAAAAAATAGTTATTGTAGGATGCGGATCTCAAGGCCTTAACCAAGGTTTAAATATGAGAGATAGTGGTCTAGATATTTCTTATGCGCTACGAGAAGGAGCCATTAAAGAAAAAAGGCAATCTTACAAAAATGCAACAGAAAATAATTTTATAGTAGGAACTTACGAAGAGCTAATTCCTTCAGCAGATTTAGTAATTAACCTTACTCCAGATAAGCAACATACCGGTGTAATTAAAGCGATTATGCCATATATTAAAAAAGATGGGGTTCTTTCGTATTCTCATGGTTTTAATATTGTTGAAGAAGGGATGCAAATTAGAGAAGATATTACCGTAATAATGGTAGCGCCTAAGTGTCCTGGTAGTGAAGTAAGAGAAGAATATAAAAGAGGTTTTGGTGTGCCAACATTAATTGCAGTACACCCTGAAAATGATCATTTAGGTATCGGTTTACAATGGGCCAAGGCGTATGCTTATGCTACAGGAGGTCATAAAGCCGGAGTACTTCAGTCTTCTTTTGTAGCTGAGGTTAAGTCAGATTTAATGGGAGAGCAAACTATTTTATGTGGATTGCTTCAAACAGGATCTATCCTTAGTTTCGATAAAATGGTTGCAGATGGTCTAGCACCTGCTTATGCTGCAAAATTAATTCAGTATGGATGGGAAACGATTACGGAAGCGCTTAAGCATGGTGGTATCACCAATATGATGGATCGTCTTTCTAATCCTGCAAAAGTTAAGGCTTTTGAAATTTCAGAAGAATTAAAAGAAATCATGCGTCCGCTTTTCCAAAAACATATGGACGATATTATTTCTGGAGAATTCAGCTCTAGAATGATGCGGGATTGGGATAATGATGATAAAGAATTATTGGAGTGGAGAGCTGCAACTGGAGAAACTGCTTTTGAAAAAACAGAGGCTTCCGATGAAGAAATTTCTGAACAAGAATATTTCGACAAAGGAGTATTGATGGTCGCTATGGTAAAATCTGGTGTAGAGCTTGCTTTTGAAACTATGGTAGAAGCGGGTATTATTGCTGAATCTGCATATTATGAATCCTTACATGAAACTCCGCTTATCGCTAATACAATCGCTAGAAAGAAATTGTTCGAAATGAACCGAATTATTTCAGATACGGCTGAGTATGGTTGTTACTTGTTCGATCACTCTTGTAAACCATTAATAAAAGATTATGTTAATGATTTAGACAAAGATTTTATAGGTCATGCTTATGGAACTGAAGAAACCGGAATTGATAATCTTGAATTGATTGCTGTGAATGATGCTCTAAGACAACATCCTGTAGAAAAAGTAGGGTCTAAGCTTAGAAAAGCAATGACAGCAATGAAAAGAATATACGAATAAATTATGGATACTGCATTGGCACAAACATATAGACCGAGTTTGGAAGCTATTAAAGAAGCATCTGGAAGAATTTCTAAAGTTGTTGTTCATACACCTTTAGCAGAATCATTTACGTATAGCAACCGATTTGGAGCAAATATTATGCTTAAACGAGAAGATTTACAACAAGTACGATCTTATAAAATTCGTGGTGCTTACAATAAGATTTCCAGTTTGCCTAAAGATCAGTTAGAACAAGGAGTAATTTGTGCCAGTGCGGGTAACCATGCACAGGGTGTTGCTTTCGCCTGTAATAAATTAAAAGCTAAAGGGGTTATTTATATGCCAAGTACTACACCAAGCCAAAAAGTGGCCCAAACAAGAATGTTTGGAGGTGAGTGGGTAGAAGTAGTTTTAGAGGGAGATACTTTCGACGACTCTTATAAAAGTGCAATGATGAGGGCTATAGAAAATAATCTTGTTTTTATCCATCCATTTGATGATGAAAAAGTAATAGAAGGGCAAGCAACTATAGGTCTTGAAATTTTAGAACAAGCCAATGAGCCTATCGATTATGTTTTTGCTCCTTTAGGAGGAGGAGGATTGCTAGCTGGGGTGTCTTCTATATTTAAAGAATTATCACCAAATACAAAGATTATCGGTGTTGAACCTGAAGGAGCACCATCAATGTCTGCTTCTTTAAAAGAAGGAAAACTTATAGAATTAGAACATATAGAGCGTTTTGTAGATGGAGCTGCTGTACAGAAAGTAGGAAGTCGAAATTTTGAAATTTGTAAGCATAATCTAGACCAGATGATTACTGTTCCTGAAGGTAAAATTTGTCAGACTATCCTAGATCTTTACAATCAGGATGCTATTGTTGTAGAACCTGCGGGTGCAATGTCAATATCAGCGTTAGATTTTTTTGCAGAAGAAATAAAAGGTAAGAATGTAGTTTGTATTGTAAGTGGCAGTAATAATGATATTACACGTACTGCAGAAATCAAAGAACGCGCATTACTTTACTCTGGTTTAAAACATTATTTTGTAGTGACATTTCCACAGCGAGCAGGAGCTTTACGTGAATTTTTAGATAAGGTATTAGGACCTACCGATGATATAACACATTTTGAATATTCTAAAAAGCACGAAAGGGAAAATGGTCCTGCTGTAGTAGGAATAGAGCTAAAAAATAAATTGGATTTTGAGCCACTCATCAATAGAATGAAAGAGCGAAATTTTTATGGCAGGTATCTAAATGATACACCAGATTTATTTCAGTTCATTATTTAATTAAAAAGCTTTGTTTTATTCGTCTATAAAACCTATATTCACATTCTAAATGAATTAATCAAATAAATTTTATTATTAATAATCGATTTTTCACGAGTAACATCAGGATACAATTTTATAAATAGTATAATTGGTAATTAAAATTGTTTGAAATTTTTTATATTGAAACAAAATTTAAACATACAAGCAATCTTAAAATTCCTTAATCAAGGGGTGTTTTTTTTGATTTCTTTATTCAGTAGCCCTTCAGCTCCTGCTCTTATCCTTATTCCCGTACGCCATCGCCGCACTCCCCGCCGCACGTAGGTGCGTGTATATTTTTATGGAACTTAGGTGAGTCCGGTTCCCCTTTCGGTTAGAACTTTCAAATAATTTTTTTCAATCCTAATAATCGTTTAGCAAATGAAGATTGTCATTGCTAATAAATCTCATGCAAAATTTGCAGAGATTATTTGTACAACTATAGAAGAATCTGCCAAAGTTCGTGGTACAGGTATCGCTCGTCGTACGCCAGAATATGTAATTACCAAAATGGAGAATGGTAATGCCATTATAGCATTGGATGGCGACAAGTTTGCCGGTTTTTGTTATATAGAGACCTGGAGTCACGATAAATATGTCGCAAATTCGGGCTTAATAGTTCATCCGGATTATCGAAATCAGGGTTTAGCGAAAGACATTAAAAAAGCCGTTTTCGATTATTCAAGGAAAAAGTATCCAGATGCAAAAATTTTTGGAATTACTACAGGCTTAGCCGTGATGAAAATAAATTACGAGTTGGGATATCAACCGGTTACTTTTTCTGAACTTACCGATGATGATGCCTTTTGGAAAGGTTGTCAAACCTGTAAAAATTATGATATTCTAACCCGTACAGAACGTAAAATGTGTTTGTGTACAGGAATGCTTTATGATCCTGAAAAAAAGAAGAAGGATAGAAAAAAGCACGACCTTAATGACAAAACTTTTACCCGATTAAAAAATATAAAACAAAGTCTTTTCTATAAAAAAGAAAAAAACAAACAAGATTAAAACCTAACCAAAAATGAAAAAAGTAGTTATTGCCTACAGCGGCGGATTAGATACTTCATATTGTGCAAAATCATTGTCTAACGAAGGTTTCGAAGTTCATGCAGTAAGTGTGAATACCGGAGGATTTTCGGATGAAGAAGTTCAAAATATTGGAGATAATGCAAAGAAAATAGGAGCAACCACCTATAAAAATATCGATGCTGTTTCTTCATTTTATAATAAGGTGGTAAAGTATCTTATTTTTGGTAATGTTTTAAAAAATAATACCTATCCACTTTCTGTAAGCGCCGAGCGTATAGTACAGGCTATTGAAATTATAAACTATGCCAAAGAGATTGGTGCAAAATATATAGCTCACGGTAGTACAGGTGCGGGCAACGATCAGGTGAGATTCGATATGATTTTCCAGATTATCGCTCCGGAGATCGAAATTATTACACCAATTCGAGATAAACAATTAAGCCGACAGGAAGAAATTGATTATTTAAAGGCGAATGGAGTTGAAATGAACTGGGAAAAGTCTAAATATTCCGTGAATAAAGGACTTTGGGGAACCAGTGTTGGTGGTGCCGAAACATTAACTTCTCATGAGTCTTTGCCAGAGTCTGCATTTCCATCACAACTTTCAGAAACAGAAGTTGGAAAAATCAGTCTGAGTTTTACTAAAGGGGAACTTACCGCTATTAACGATAAAGAAGATTCACCTGAAAATAACATTCAGATTCTCGAGGAAATCGCTAAAAAGTATGCAGTAGGCCGAGATATCCATGTTGGGGATACCATCATTGGGATTAAAGGTAGAGTAGGTTTTGAAGCTGCTGCGGCAACGATTATTATTAAGGCTCATCATTTATTAGAAAAGCATACGCTTAGTAAGTGGCAATTACAACATAAAAATTATGTAGCGAATTGGTACGGTACTCATTTACACGAAGGCCAGTATTTGGATCCTGTAATGCGCGATTTTGAAGCTTTATTGCAAAGTTCTCAGGAACGAGTAACCGGGAAAGTTTTTGTGAGCCTGCATCCTTACCGATTTAATTTAGACGGAATTTCATCTCCTTACGATCTAATGAACAGTAATTTTGGAAATTACGGAGAAGAAAATAAAGCCTGGACAGCTAACGATGCTAAAGGATTTATCAAGATTTTATCGAATGCTGGTAAGATTTACCAATCAGTAGAAAATAACTAATCGAAAAATTGGCAAAGCATGATTAAAGCAGGAATTATTGGCGGTGCAGGATATACAGCAGGAGAACTGGTTAGAATTTTAACCTTTCATCCAGAAGTTGAACTCGATTTTGTGTATAGTACTTCCAGGCCCGGAACTCCGGTTTCAGGAGTGCACCAAGATCTAATTGGGGAAATTGATCTATTATTTTCAGGAGAAATTAATACTGAAGTAGATGTCGTTTTTCTTTGTCTTGGACATGGAAATTCGGTAAAGTTTTTAGCTGAAAATACATTTTCTGCGCAAACGAAAATTGTTGATTTAAGTACCGATTTTAGAATGAAGGGTGATCACGATTTTGTTTATGGTTTACCTGAATTTAAAAAAGAAGAAATCAAAAAAGCGAATTTTATTGCGAATCCCGGCTGTTTTGCTACCGCAATAAGTCTGGCGATACTTCCGCTGGCAAAAGCGAAAAAAGTAACAGACGAATGGCATGTTAATGCCGTTACCGGAGCAACGGGAGCCGGAGTTTCACTTTCAGCAACCACACATTTTACTTGGCGAGATAATAATTTTTCAGCATATAAATCTTTTGAACATCAGCATTTAAATGAAATAGGACAAAGTTTACAATCGCTGCAACCCGATTTTAGCGCGACCGTAAACTTTATTCCGAATCGAGGAAATTTCTCTCGTGGCATTCATGCAACTGCTTATACCAAGTTTACCGGTAGTGTCGAAGAGGCTAAAGAGATTTATGCAGCGCAATATAAAGAAGCGGCTTTTACGTTTGTAACAGATGAAAATATTCATTTAAAGCAAGTCGTAAATACCAACAAAGCATTATTGAAAATAGAAAGATTTGGCGATAAATTGTTAATCACCAGTGTGATCGATAACTTATTAAAAGGTGCTTCAGGACAAGCTGTACAGAATATGAATTTGATGTTTGGTTTGCCTGAAGATTCAGGATTGCATCTTAAAGCCAGTTACTTTTAGAACCAATTTCTAAAAACTTAAACTATGAAAATAGCGATTATCGGTGCAGGAAATTTAGGAAAGTCGATTGCTAAAGGACTTATCGTAAACAATGCATTTACCACACTTTATTTAACTAAACGCGATACAGAAGCCATTAAATCTTACGAAGAATATTCGAAAGTTACGGTGACTTCAGATAATCAGGAAGCCGTTAAAAATTCAGATATCCTGATTTTTGCGGTTCAACCCCAGCAATTAGAGCGAATTCTCGAAGAAATTAAAGATCTACTTACTGAAAAACATGTATTGATTTCAACGATTACCGGTTTTAAAATCGATAGAATTGAAGCCATAGTCGGTAAAGATCAGTTTATTATTCGAGCGATGCCAAATACAGCAATTGCCGTAGGCAAATCGATGACGTGCATGTGCAGCAACGAAAAAGGAGTAAAGCGAATCGCTATTGCCGAAGCTATTTTTAATCGTTTAGGAACAAGTATTATTATTAACGAAAATAAAATGCAGGCCGCAACGGTAATTTGTGCTAGCGGAATCGCTTTTTGGATGCGATTAATTCGTGCCACCACTCAAGGTGCTGTACAACTTGGTTTCGATGCCAAAGATGCTCAGGAATTAGCAATGAATACCTGTTTGGGTGCTGCAAGTTTATTGGTAGAATCGGGTAAACATCCTGAAGAAGAAATCGATAAGGTAACCACACCAAAAGGTTGTACAATAGAAGGTTTGAACGAAATGGAACACAATGGTTTAAGTTCTTCTCTAATTAAAGGTTTACAAGCCTCTTTTAAAAAAATAAATAACATTTCAGAACAATAAATATGGAGCTTTTTGATGTTTATCCATTATTTGATATCACGCCCGTAAAAGGTGAAGGCAATTATGTTTTCGATAAAGAAGGCAATAAATATCTCGATTTATACGGTGGACACGCGGTAATTTCTATTGGTCATTCCCATCCGGCCTATGTAAACGGGATTTCGAATCAGGTTCGCCAACTTGGTTTTTATTCAAATTCAATTAAAAATCCGTTGCAGGTAGAACTGGCTGAAAAATTAGGGAAATTATCGGGCTGTGAAGATTACCAACTATTTTTATGTAATTCTGGGGCCGAGGCGAATGAAAATGCCTTAAAAGTAGCCTCGTTTGCAACTGGAAAAGATCGCGTAATTTATTTTGAAAATGCCTTTCACGGGAGAACCTCTGGAGTGGTAGCAGTAACCGATAATGAGAATATTAAGGCGCCGTTTAATAAAGGTCATAAAATCACTAAAATCGCTTTTAATGATACTGAAGCTCTAGCTGCTGAATTACAAAAAGGAGATGTCGCCGCGGTTATTTTTGAAGTTATTCAGGGTGTTGGTGGCTTGGATGAAGCAACTACAGAATTTTATCAGCAAATTGAAAAATTAGCCAAAGAAAACGGCGCGATGATTATTGCCGATGAAGTTCAGGCAGGCTACGGAAGAACAGGTGATTTTTTCGCTTTTCAGAAGCATAATATTCATCCAGATATTATTTCCATTGCAAAAGGAATGGGGAACGGATTCCCAATTGGTGGCGTTTTGATCGATAAAAATATCGCTCCAAAGTATGGAATGTTGGGAACTACTTTTGGCGGAAATCATTTAGCATGTGCAGCTGGATTGGCAGTGCTAAACATTCTAGAAAAGGAAAATCTGATGCAAAATGCTTCAGCGATGTTCGATTATGTTCAGGAGAAAGCAAAAGAAATTCCGCAGATAAAGAATATCAAAGGTCGCGGATTAATGATTGGCTTAGAATTCGATTTTGAAATAGCCAATCTTAGAAAAGACATGCTGTACGTACATCAAATTTTTACAGGATCTGCTGCTAACAAAAAGTTGCTTAGAATTTTACCACCGCTAAATATCGAAAAACGGCATTTTGATACCTTCTTTAAAGCTTTAAAGATCAGTTTAGCGAATCAAAAATAACAAAATGAGTTTGCATCATTCCGTGCTCGGCATGGAATCTCATCATCTTATTAGAATATTAAAATATAGCCAGATATTCTGAATTCAATTCAGAATCTTAAAACTAAAAATTAACCAATTTCATGAGACATTACACAAGCGTTCACGATATCGAAAACCTTGATGAATTAATACAAGAAGCGATTCAGCTTAAAAAAGAAAACTCAGCTGCCACTTTAGGAAAAGGAAAAACCCTGGGCTTGTTGTTTTTTAATTCCAGTTTACGTACGCGTTTAAGTACAGAAAAAGCTGGCCGACTTTTAGGAATGGAAGTGCTTACGATGAATGTTGGTGCAGATGGATGGGCCTTGGAGTTTGAAGATGGAGCGATAATGAATTCGGATAAAGCAGAACATATTAAAGAAGCTGCTGCTGTGTTGTCTCAGTATTGTGATGTTATTGGAGTACGTGCTTTTCCTGGGTTAAAAGACAAAGCGAAAGACGAAGAAGAGCAGGTGATTAATGCATTCAAAAAGTTCGCAAGTGTTCCCGTAGTGAATTTAGAAAGTTCTACCGGTCATCCTTTACAGGCGTTAACCGACGCGATATCAATCACCGAATTAAAGAAAAAAGATAAATTAAAAGTCGTATTAAGCTGGGCGCCGCATCCTAAAGCTTTGCCACAATCGGTACCAAATTCTTTTGCTGAAATGATGCAGAAAATGGATGTTGAGTTTTGTGTTGCAAATCCTGAAGGTTACGATCTAAGCGACCGAGTTCTAAATGATACTAAAGTTTATCACGATCAGGATGAAGCTTTAAAAGGTGCCGATTTTGTTTATGTGAAGAATTGGAGTAGTTATGAGAATTACGGTGAAGTATTGTCTACCGATTCAAATTGGACATTTTCTAAAGAGAAATTAGCGCTTACCAACGATGCTAAAGTGATGCATTGTTTGCCGGTTAGACGAAATGTGGTGATTGCAGATGAAGTTTTAGACAGTGAAAATTCAGCTGTAATTCATCAGGCAAATAATAGAACGTATGCCGTTCAAGCTGTTTTAAAACAAATATTGGAAGGTTTGGATTAATGCCGGTTATGTTTCAATTTGAAAATATGCTAATTAGAATCACGAAAATAGAATATAGATTAGAGAGTTGCTATTTTGCTATAAATCTTGAAATCTCAAATCTAACTACTAACGACTAAAAAAATGAAACCACTAAAAGTTGTAAAAATAGGAGGGAAGCTGATCGAAGACAAAATTAAATTCGATGAATTTCTGGAAGATTTTAAAAATCTGGAAGGGCATAAAATTCTGGTACATGGTGGTGGAAATATGGCAACTCAGATTTCAGAAAAATTGGGTTATGAAACCAAAATGGTAGATGGTCGCCGGATTACTGATGAAGATACAGTAAAGGTAATTACCATGGTTTATGGCGGACTTATCAATAAAAATATTGTAGCAAAATTGCAGTCAATGGGAACTAATGCAATCGGACTTTGTGGTGCAGATGGAAAAAGTATTTTGTCGGTAAAAAGACCGGTAAAAAATATCGATTATGGATTTGTAGGAGATATAGAAAAAGTAAATGCTGAATTTATAGATTCTTTACTGAACGATGGTGTTGTTCCGGTTTTTTCGGCGATTTCTTGTACAAAAGAAGGAGTTTTACTGAATACGAATGCCGATTCTATCGCTTCGGAAATTGCACGCGCCATGAGTAAGTCTTACGAAACCGAATTGTATTATTGCTTTGAGAAAAAAGGAGTTTTAGCAAATGCTGAAGATGATGAATCGATAATTAAAGAAATTGACTTTTTAGAATACAAAACGTTAGTTGAAAAAAAGGTAATAACTGATGGTATGTTACCCAAACTTCAGAATTGTTTTGAAGCCTTAGAAAATGGTGTTCAGAAAATTCATTTAGGAAATCATCAGTCTTTAAAAGAAAATACAACGCATACCAAAATCATTCAATAATGGAAATAAAAGCACTTCAGCAAGAAGCACTTCAATTACTTCAAGATTTAATTGAAACGCAGTCATTTTCAGGAGAAGAAGATCAAACAGCACAGTTATTAGAGCAGTGGTTTGTTAAGCATAAAATTCAATATAAAAGACATTTAAATAATGTTTGGGCCACTAATCAGGCTTTTGATGAAGCAAAACCTACTTTGCTCTTAAATTCGCATCATGATACAGTAAAACCAAATGCAGCCTATACTAAAGATCCATTTAAAGCAGAAATTCTAGATGGAAAACTTTTTGGTTTAGGAAGTAACGATGCCGGTGGTTGTTTGGTTTCTTTACTAGCGACTTTTACTTATTTTTATGATAGAAATGATTTAAATTATAATATCATTTTTGCTGGTACTGCTGAGGAGGAAACCAACGGTAAAAATGGAATTGCCTGTATGTTACATATAATGCCAAAAGTTGATGTGGCCATTGTAGGTGAACCAACGCTAATGGATTTGGCGGTTGCTGAAAAAGGTTTGGTAGTTTTTGATGCTGTTGTAAAAGGAACGCCTTCTCATGCTGCGCATCCAAATACAGATAATGCAATTTATAAAACGGCTGAAGTTTTAAAATGGTTTGAAGCAGTCAAATTTCCTGAAGTTTCTAAGCAATTAGGAGAAGTGAAATTAACGGTGACTCAAATTAAAGCAGGATCTCAGCATAATGTGGTGCCTGCTAAGGTTGATTTAGTGGTTGATGTTAGGGTGAACGATTGTTATTCGAATCAGGATATTAGTGACTTTTTACAGAAAAATGCTCCGGTAAATAGTATCGAGCCAAGATCTTTACGATTAAATTCTTCGAATATTCCGTTAGATCATGATTTGGTAAAAGCCGGTTTAGATTTAGGAATGAAAACCTACGGATCGCCAACATTATCAGACCAGGCGATGCTGAAATGTTCTTCTCTAAAATTGGGTCCAGGAGATAGTATACGATCACATTCGGCAGATGAATTTATTTATGTGAACGAGGTAGAAGAAGGAATAGAAAAATATATCGCCTTATTAGAAAAGGCGTTGAAATAAGAATCAACTAAACTTCACTGACTTTTAAAATCTGTGAGGTTTAAAAATAATATATCACAATGAAACTTTGGGATAAAGGAATAAGCATCGATAAGAAAATAGAAAAATTTACGGTAGGAAACGATCGGGAATTGGATATGTACCTAGCTAAATATGATATTACCGCATCGAAAGCACATGCAAAAATGCTTGGCGAGATCGGAATCTTAGAGAAAAGCGAAGTGCCGGCTTTGTTAACCGAATTAGATAAACTTCAAAAACAGGTTGAAAATGATGAATTTGTAATTGAAGAAGAATTTGAGGATGTACATTCTAAAATAGAATATGAGCTGACCAAAGTTTTAGGGGATACTGGAAAAAAAATACATACGGCTAGATCGCGTAATGATCAGGTTTTGGTGGCGATGCAATTATATTTTAAAGAAAATTTAATTGAAATTCATCAAAAAACGGAAGGATTAATCGATATCCTTTTGAGTTTAGCTGAGCAGTATAAAGATAAGTTGCTTCCCGGTTATACGCATTTGCAAGTGGCAATGCCATCTTCTTTTGGGCTTTGGTTTTCGGCTTATGCTGAAATTTTAATCGATGATTTGTATCAACTAGAAGCTGCGTTAAAAGTAGCCGACCAAAACCCTTTAGGTTCAGCTGCGGGTTATGGCTCGTCCTTTCCTATAGATCGTGACTTTACAACAAAAGAATTAGGTTTTAAAACCTTAAAATATAATTCGGTTGCCGCACAAATGAGCAGGGGTAAATGTGAACGTACGGTAACTTCAGCAATTGCAGGACTGGCAAACACATTGGCACGTTTTGCAATGGATATTTGTTTGTATATGAGTCAGAATTTTGGATTCATCAGCTTTCCGGATGAGTTAACTACCGGAAGTTCGATCATGCCACACAAAAAAAATCCAGATGTTTTCGAATTGATACGAGGCAAATCGAATAAACTTCAGGCTATTTCAACAGAAATGGTTTTAATTACTAATAATTTGCCGAGTGGTTATCATAGAGATTATCAGCTTATCAAAGAAAACAGTATGACTTCCGTAGAAGGAATAAAAGAGATTTTGGATATTTTTTCATATTCAATTTCTCAGATTATTGTTAAGGATATCGATCTAAATGATGATAAATATAAATACTTGTTTACGGTAGATAGTATTAATGATTTAGTGATCGATGGTGCTAGTTTTAGAGATGCTTATAAAGAAATAGGAGGACAGGTGCAAAGTGGAACTTATCAACCAGGAGAAGGAAGAAAACACAGTCATTTAGGAAGTAAGGATAATTTGGCTTTAGATAAAATTGCAGCCAAGAAAAAGTTGTAATAAAAAAGCAACGTGTAATTTACACGTTGCTTTTTTATAAAATATACTTTCTAATTTTATTCTTCAGAAGACGTATAAGGTTTATTTAAATTCAAATTATTTGAAAAATCAATTGTTCTAATAGGGAACGGAATATTAATACCTTCTTTATCAAATGCCTTTTTAATCTGAATAATAGCATTACTCTTAGCCACTAAAATTTCGTAATTTTTGGTAGCATCTATCCAAAACCGAACTATAAAATTAATAGAACTGTCGCCAAATTCAGTATACATAAACTCTACTTCCTCTTGGTTATTTTGAGTATACAAGTCGGCTATTGTATCTTTAGTAAGCTTTTTTACTTTTTCTAGGTCTGAACTATATCCAACACCACAGTTTACAATTACACGAGTTCTATTTGTACTGCTGTAATTTTTAAATGCATCATCTACAATCTTTGAGTTTGGGATGATTACAAAATTATTATCGTTTTGCTTAATCTTGATACTTCTAAGATTAATTTCAGTAACAGTACCGGCATATCCATTAGTTTCTACCCAATCTCCGATTTGTAATTCCGGTAAAAAGCTTAAAATTACTCCTGAAAAACTATTGTTTAAAGGTCCTTGCAAGGCTAAACCTACTGCCAAACCAACAACTCCAGCACCAGCTAAAATAGAAGTTAATAATTGATTAAGGTTTAATAAACCTAAGGAAATAAAAAAGCCAATTAAGATTATAGTTGCTTTTAAAACCTTAACAGTTATAGAGCGAATTGAATCTTGTTTGACGTGTGGAGTTAATAATCGATTTACTAGTTTTCCTAAATATTTAGCTCCTATTATAAACAGTACAAAAACAAGAACTGCCAAAATAATATTTGGCAGATTCAGGATAATATTTTCAAGCCAAGAGCTTAATTTATCTACTAAGGAATCTAATGACTTTTCAAAATTAAATTTTTCAAACATTCACTAATTATTTATTCCATAATTGCTTTGTGCGTTTCTGCAGTTTTCATTTTCCATGCATCTAACATCCAAGTTGTTTTTTCTAGTTCTCTAATGTAAGCACCAATTAAATCTATAGTCCCTTCATCACCAGAAGCATCTGCAGCTTTAACAACTTTGCGCATTTGTTTTAAAAGTACGCTATGGTCTTTAATAAGTTGTTCGATCATTTTATAATCGGTAAGTTCAGATTTAGATTCTTCTAAATTGGAAAGCTCTAAATATTCACTTAAGTTACTAGTTGGCTGAAATCGAAGCGTTAAAATTCGTTCTGCAATTTCATCTACTTTTAATTTAGCATCGTCGTACATTTCTTCGAACTGTTGATGCAAATCGAAAAAGTTTTTTCCGATCACATTCCAGTGAAAGTTTCTCAATTTTTGGTAGTATAGATGATAGTCTGCAAGAAGAATATTAAGTTCGTCTACAGTTAATGATATTTTTTCTTTATCTAATCCTAAATAGTTCATAATATTATTATTTTCTTTTATTCAAATTTATAGTTAATAATTAGGTTTAAATATAAATTATATAAATTATAATTTATGATATAATTGATTTAATTTATAGGTCGGTTTTGTTTTAAATCTAATTTTTCTTGCATAGATTTTGAAAGTTGCCCACTACTAATGCCGTAACCGTCAACTAAAGTTCCTTTTTTACCATCTGCAGTAGTTATAGCATAAAGTATAGCATTATCATCGGGATTGCTCATTCCTTCAAAACGCAATACTTTATCTACTTCAAATTCATGAGCAGCAAAAGTTGTTTCACTAGATTTTAATTCAATCTCTTCATCTCGAAGATTAAAATCGTGTTCATAACCTTCTTCGAGTTTCAATTTATTAATTGCTTGTGAAAGTGTTCCGTAATCTTTCATTATGTATTGTTTTTCTTTTTGTCGAATGTTAAATTACAATGAGAAAGTGGTATATACCAAACAATACTTTTGGTTTAGTATAAGTTTAACTCGCTATTAGCTAAATTTTTGAATCTGTTATTTCTCTTTTTTATTTTTAGAAAATAAACCTATAGGAAGTACTATTAAAAAGAAAAAATACCAACCTGTAAGAAATCCAATAATAGTTATAACTGCGGCAAGAATATAAAACCAATAATATTTGAGGAAATTCATGTGTAATGAATGTAATTTCGTTTAAATTAAATAGTTGTTTCGTGATAATTATCTAAAAATAAATTGATATATTTAAATGTAGAAAGTAACAATTATAGTTTTCCCCATAAAAACTTTTTAAGTGAAGTAGAAAATAAAAATAATCATAATTTATTTACTTTTTCTGCGTTTAAAAAACACTTCAAAATAAAGTAATACATCATATTCCCATAGAATAGTTAGATTTTATTTTTTAACAATCTTAAAATTGCTTTTCTTTGAGGTAAAAAAGACAGATTATAAAAAATATGGTCGAAAAGTTATGAAAAATAAAATCACTCTAAAAGAGCTTTCTAAATTACTGAATGTTTCTGTTTCTACCGTATCAAAAGCGTTAAATGATAGTCCAGAGATAAGCCAAAAAACGATAGAACGAGTAAAAGAACTTGCAGCATTGCATAACTACCGGCCTAATCCTGTGGCTGTAAATTTAAAAAGTAGTAGAAGTGGAACAATAGGAGTTATCGTTCCTAATATAGCTAATACTTTTTTTGCAAAAGTATTATCGGGTATCGAGGCACAGGCGCAAGAAGTTGGATTGCAAGTAATGACGTATATATCAGATGAATCTTACGAACGTGAGGTACAAATTGTAGAACATTTAACTGCAGGTTTTGTAGATGGTGTATTACTTTCTATAGCAGAGGAAAGTCAACGTAAACGTTCTTTTGATCACATTTACAGTTTAATTGATTATGATATTCCTGTAGTACTTTACGATAGAATAAATTACGATATGCCAGTTGATAAAATTGGTGTGAATGATGCGGAAAGTTTTAAAAAAGTAACAACGAAATTAATAAAAAAAGGAGTAAAGCGTATTGGTCTTGTTTCTACAATACTTCACCTAGTAACAGGTAAAGAAAGAATACGAGGTTATAAAGAAGCATTACTACCAAGTATGGAAGAGCATATTGCAGCATCTACTCGTAGAGATTATTTAGATGATTGCATATATCAAGTTCTTATAAAAGAAGAAGTGGAAGCTGTATTATGTACTGATTTTGAAAGTACATTACGAGTTTACCGGTACGCATACGAACACAATATTAGAATTCCTCAAGATTTAAAAATTATTGGATTTTTGAATGATGATATTGCTCCTTATATGACGCCTTCACTTAGTTATATTGAACAAAATCCTCAGAAAATAGGGAAAGGAGCCATGAAGCTACTACATAAACGACTAACAGGAGAAGCAGAGTTAAATAAATACCGAGAAAAAATTGTAAAAACTAAATTGATAGATCTAGAGTCTACTAACTTTGAACTTTAATTAAAAATAACCGTTTCGATAATGCATCCTAATTTAGAAAAACTAAAAGAATATAAGATTTTAGTTACCGGTGGAGCTGGTTTCATTGGTTCTAATCTTTGTGAAGCTTTGCTTAAGTTAGGAGCTGAGGTTATTTGTTTAGACAATTTTTCTACAGGGAGAAAAGAAAATATATATGGTTTTTTAGGTAACCCTCTTTTTACTTTAATAGAAGGAGATATTCGAGATTTAAAAGTTTGCCAAGAAGCTTGTAAAAATGTAGATTTTGTATTGCATGAAGCTGCATTAGGCTCTGTGCCAAGATCTATAGAAAATCCAATAACCACCAATAAGGTAAATATAGATGGTTTTTTAAACATGCTAGTAGCAGTTAAAAATTCAAAAGTAAACCGATTTATATATGCAGCTAGTTCGTCTACCTATGGGGACTCAACTGAATTACCTAAAACAGAAGACAAGATAGGTAAGCCGCTCTCCCCATATGCTGTTACTAAATATGTAAATGAATTGTATGCAGAAGTTTTTCATAAAACATACCAAATAAATACAATAGGTTTACGCTATTTCAATGTTTTTGGGAAACATCAAAATCCAAATGGAGCTTATGCTGCGGTGATTCCAAAATTTATACAGCAGCTTATTCATAAAGAATCCCCTGTAATTAACGGAGATGGTAGTTTTTCAAGAGATTTTACCTATATAGATAATGTTGTACAGATTAATATTTTAGCGATTTTAGTTGAAAATCCAGCAGCTTTAAATCAAGTTTATAATGTAGCTTGTGGAGAACGTACAACATTGAATCAATTGATAAGCATTTTAAAAGAAAAATTGGCTGCTTTTGATAGTTCTATATCAGAAGTTACTCCAACTTACGGACCGACGCGTATGGGCGACATACCACATTCTAATGCAAATATAGCAAAAGCCAAAAATTTACTTCAGTACAATCCTCAGTTTACTGTAAAAAAAGGATTAAAGAAGGCTATTTCTTGGTATTGGAATAATTTAAATTAAATGGATAAGAAGATTGCTGTTGTTGGTTTAGGCTATGTGGGTTTGCCATTAGCTAGACTATTTGCTACCAAATATAGCGTAGTAGGCTTCGATATAAATGAAGCTAGAGTTCAAGAATTAAAACAAGGAGTTGATTTCACTCATGAAATTAGCTCCGAAGCTTTACAAAAAGTTCTAAAAGAAGAAGATTCTGATGATAATGGGCTATTCTGTGTTTCAGACTCAGCCTATTTAAAAGACTGTAATTTTTATATTATAACAGTTCCTACTCCGGTAGATAAAAATAATAATCCAGATTTAAATCCTCTTTATAAGAGTAGTAAAACAATAGCCAAACTATTAAAAAAAGAGGATATTGTAATTTACGAATCGACTGTGTTTCCCGGAGCTACAGAAGAAGAATGTGTTCCCATTTTAGAGAAATATAGCGGTTTAAAATTTAATATCGATTTTTTTGTAGGTTATTCTCCGGAACGAATAAATCCGGGTGATAAAAAACATACTGTAGATAAAATCTTAAAGGTCACTTCAGGTTCTACACCAAAAGCTGCAGAGGAAGTTAACTCATTATATGCTTCGGTAATTACTGCAGGGACACATCTTGCACCATCAATTAAAGTGGCAGAAGCAGCTAAGGTGATAGAGAATTCTCAACGTGATATCAATATTGCTTTTGTAAATGAATTGGCTAAGATCTTTAATATTTTAGATATCGATACTAAAGCTGTTTTAGCAGCTGCAGCAACTAAATGGAATTTTATTTCTTTCTCTCCTGGTTTAGTAGGTGGACATTGTATAGGGGTTGATCCCTATTATTTAGCACAAAAAGCACAATCTGTAGGATACCATCCTGAAATTATTCTGGCAGGTAGAAGGATGAACGATAGTATGGGGCAATATGTGGCTTCAGAAGTTGTAAAGTTGATGCTAAAAAAAGATATCCGAGTGAATAATTCTAAAATTTTAATTCTCGGTTTTACCTTCAAAGAAAATTGTCCTGATGTTCGTAATACAAGAGTTGTTGATGTTTATCATAACCTAATAGATTATGGTAGTAATGTATCGGTTTTCGATCCTTTAGCAAAACCCGATGAAGTAAAGCGAGAATACGGAATTATAACTAGCCAAGATCAACCAAGCGAAAAATTTGATGCTATTGTGTTAGCGGTATCTCATTCTAATTTTGAATTGTTAGATTTAGATAGTCTCAAAAATGATATTTCAGTAGTATATGATATTAAAGGTTTTTTAGGAACAAAAGCAGATAAAGTTTTATGAAAAAAAAGAACATTTTAATAACTGGAGGTGCCGGTTTCATTGGTTCGCATGTTGTCCGGTTATTTGTAAATAAGTATCCGGAATATCATATTTTTAATCTTGATGTACTTTCATACGCTGGTAATCTTGAAAATATTAAAGATATTGAAAAGGCTGAAAATTATACATTTTTAAGAGCAGATTTAGTTCATGAAAATATTCTTGATGATTTATTTCATAAATATAATTTTGATGCTGTTATACATTTAGCCGCAGAATCTCATGTGGATCGGTCTATTTCAGATCCTTTAGCTTTTGTGAAAACAAATGTAATTGGCACCATGAATTTGATGAATGTTTGTTTGAGATATTGGAAAGATAATCTTTCAGATAAACTATTTTATCATATTAGTACCGATGAAGTTTATGGAACATTGGGGCAAGATGGATTGTTTACTGAAGAACATCCTTATCAACCAAACTCGCCTTATTCAGCTTCAAAAGCAAGTTCAGATCATTTTGTACGTGCATACGGGGAGACATATGGTTTGCCTTATATTATTTCGAATTGTTCTAATAATTATGGTCCTAATCAATTTCCGGAAAAATTAATTCCACTTTTTATAAATAACAGTATTCATCAAAAACCATTACCTGTTTATGGAGATGGTAAATATACTAGAGATTGGTTATATGTAAAAGATCATGCTGCAGCTATAGATTTAATTTTTCATGAGGCAAAGCAAAAAGAAACCTATAATATTGGTGGATTTAATGAATGGCAAAATATCGATTTAATTCATTTGCTATGCGAGATTATGGATCGAAAATTAGAGCGAGAAAAAGGAACTACAGCAGCGCTTATCACTCAAGTAAAAGATAGGCCTGGCCATGATAAACGTTATGCAATAGATGCCACTAAAATCAATACCAAATTGGGTTGGAAACCCTCAGTTACTTTTGAAGAAGGGCTAGAGGAAACGGTAGATTGGTATTTACAAAATACAGTATGGTTAGAAAATATTATAAACGGAGAATATATGGCCTATTATAAAAAGCATTATTCATAAACCTTTAAAAGTTATTAGCGAGCTATGTATTCAAAATATATTAAACATATACTGGATATTGTTTTCGCTATATTTTGTTTGGTTTTAATGCTTCCAGTTTTTATAATTATATATTTACTGATTTTATGTTGTGATCGTTTATCCCCTTTATTTATTCAAAATCGGGTAGGTAAGCACTTAAAAAGCTTTCCTATTTATAAGTTTAGAACCATGAATAACCAACGAGATAGCAAAGGAAAATTGCTAAACGAGTCGGAACGAGTAACTAAGCTAGGATCTTTTTTACGTCGTACTGGTTTAGATGAATTACCACAATTGGTTAATATTCTTAAATTAGAAATGAGTTTTATTGGGCCTAGACCATTACCCGTTTGGTATATAGATGTTAATGACCCTATACAAAAACAAAGACATCGAGTATTACCGGGAATTACTGGTTTAGCGCAAATTACCGGTGGAAATTCACTAAGTTGGCCTGAAAAGTTTAAATTAGACAATCTTTATATTGAAAAATTATCTTTTTTAATTGATATAAGGATCTTTATAAAAACCATTTTGAGTAGCAAAGGTTACGATGCTTTAAATTTTGAGCATGCAATTTCTAAACCTGAAAAGAATGATTTGTAATTCAATTTTCTAGAATGAAAAAAATTTGGCTTTCTGCTCCACATATGAGTGGAGGTGAATTAGAAAATATAAAACAAGTTTTTCAGGAAAACTGGATTGCTCCAGTAGGGCACCAAATTGATGAATTCGAAAATCGATTAGCTGCAGAATTAGATTCTGAAAATAGTTTTCAAATAGCTGCTTTAAATAGTGGTACTGCTGCTATTCATTTAGCATTGAAAATGTTAGGAGTCGGGAAAAATGATTATGTATTGTGCCAAACATTTAGTTTTGTGGCAACGGTTAACCCCATTTTATATCAAGGTGCTACCCCTATTTTTATAGATAGTGAGCCTGAAACCTATAATATAGATCCAGCATTAGTACGCCAGGCAATTTTAGATGCAAACAAAAAAAAACAATCTATAAAAGCTATAATTGCGGTACATAGCTTTGGTATGCCTTATAATTGCAACGCTATTCAGCAAATTTCAGAAGAATTTAAAATCCCTATAATTGAAGATGCTGCCGAAGCATTGGGTAGCACTTATAAGAATAAAAGGTGTGGAACTTTTGGTGATTTTGGAGTATTTTCATTCAACGGAAACAAAATTATAACAACTTCTGCAGGTGGTGCTTTAGTTTGTAAGACTAAAACCGAAAAAGAAAAAGCTATTTCTTTAGCCACACAATCTGGAATACCAAATTTTCATTTTCAGCATTCAGAGATGGGGTATAATTATAGAATGAGTAATGTTTTGGCAGGTATTGGTTTGGGGCAGTTAGAAGTTTTACAACAACGGGTAGAGCAGAAAATTAAAATTCATAAGTTTTACCAAAAATTTTTTAAAGATGTAAAAGGAGTTAAGTTATTTACATCACCTTCTTCCGATTATCAGTCGAATTATTGGCTTAATGTAGTTGAAATTGATGCTGAAATTACGGGAATTTCGAATACAGACATTCAGAAAAAATTAGCTGAGAATAATATTGAAAGTCGACCGGTTTGGAAACCTTTACATACACAATGTTTTTTGAAAGAATATCAAAGTTACGATAAAGGTATAGCTACAGCAGTTTTTAAAAAAGCTTTATGTTTACCATCAGGAACTAATATGATTGCATCTGATTTGGAACGAATAAAATCTGTGTTTTTAGATATTTTTAGCGAATGAAACATGAAAAAGAATATAAGCTAATTTTAGCTTTTGGAGAACCAACATTGCTAGCTTCTTTATATTCTTATTTTAAAGAAAAAAAAGAAGCATTTAAGCTTATATTTTTACAAGATGCAGAAATAGCTTCATCTATAAAAGAGTTAAATGTCGATTATCAAGATATTTTAAATTTTGAGCGAATTTTACAAAAAGCGGATAAGTTAATTTATTTAGAAGAAATTTATAAGCGTAATTTTTCAGAAAAAATAGGAATTGTAGAGCAGGCTTTAGAATATCAAGTTCCGATTTTTTCTTTCTTATTATTAAATTTTAAAAAAGAATATCCAACTCTTGAAGATTTTAAGTTATCCGATTTATATATTGATAATTTTTTCCGAGCAACATCTTCAGAATACAAAGCAGAAACGGTTTTAATTACCGGAGCAGCAGGTTTTATAGGGAAAGGAATTACCAGACGTTTTGCTGAAAAAAATGCTTGTTTGGTTTTGATAGATAATTCAGAAACTGAATTGTTTTATTTACAACAAGAACTAAATGCAATTTTTCCTAATGCAGAAGTAAATTATTTTCTAAATGATATTTGTGATACTACAAAAATAGAAGCTATTTTTCAGCAATTTACACCAACAATTGTTATTCATGCTGCAGCTTTTAAACATGTAGCATTTTTAGAAAATCAAATTTCAGGAGCCATAAAGAATAATGTAATAGGTACTTATTTTTTACTAAAATTAGCTGAAAATTATAATACGAGAGATTTTTTGCTAATTTCTACCGATAAAGCAGTTGAACCTATATCGGTTATGGGCAAAACAAAAGCAATAGCCGAAAAGTTAGTTAGTAGTTTTGCCGTAAAAAGTGAAACTACAAATTTTAATAGTCTTCGTTTTGGGAATGTATTAGGAAGTACCGGGTCTGTATTGCCATTATTTGAAAAGCAGTTTTCTTGGAACAGCCAATTACTACTGACCAACCCAAAAGCTTCTCGTTATTTTTATACTCTTAATGAAGTATCCGAGCTTCTTTTGAAGTGTTTAAAAGCTTCAGAAAAGGGAGTTGTATTTTCGGTATTACCTACTGAGCAAATTACTATAAAAAGATTAGCCAATTTATTTTTATCTCTAAAAAAATCATCGTTTAATTTTCAGAATATCGATTTAAAACCTGGAGAAAAGCTACAAGAACTATTAATTTCTTCCGAAGAAAAAATTCTTCAGAAGAAATCTACTTATTTGGTTTTACAGCCTAAACAACAATTTAGGAATAAATTAGAAACTGAAATTTTAAATTTCATGGAAAATAAATGTTCAGAAGAAGAACATTTCAATTTTTTAAATCGATTATTAGAAATTTAATTAAATAAAGCTTTACTACGTTCAATAACAGGTTCTAAAAAATCGATATGCTTTTTCTTCAATTGTATAGTTTCTAGTTTATCTAGATGTTGCATTCTGTGTGTATCACTACTTATAAAATCAATCATCTGGTTTTCTAACAATTTATAAGCCATTTTTTGAATACTTTTCCCGTAATGGTCACTTAAAGAAAGCATGTTTAGCTGAAAATAGCAGTTCCTTCTTTTTAAATCATTATATTTTGATAAATCATTTTTATGAAAAAAGCCATATCTTTCTGGGTGTGCCAGCATTAGTACATTGCCATGATTTTGCAGTGTAAAAAGTATTTCATTTAAATTGATTGGAGGTTGTAAAAAGGACATTTCTACCAATGCAAAATTTCCGGATATTTTTAGTAACTCTTCATTATCTAGTTTATCTAATAGACTTTGATCCATCATATATTCTGCCGCTGCATGATTTTTAACTTCTTTGGGCTGAGAATCTTGTAATTTTTTTAAAGCATTTCCTATTGTTTCGGGGGTATTAGGGTAATAATCATTCATTATATGTGGGGTATGTACAAAGTTTTTGATCCCATATTTTTCGAATCTTTCAAGCAACTCCAGAGAAGTTTCAACATCAGGAGATCCATCGTCTATTCCAGGTAAAATATGATTATGAAAATCGGTAAAGTCAGCTAAATAATCTACGAAGTAATATTTTTTGCTAAAAAATGAAAACATTGCTTTTTTCCGTAAAGTAAAGCTTATGTTTTAATAAAACAATCATAAGATCCCAATTAATTTACTTATTATTAGCTCTTGAAAAGATTTTTTTCAATAGTTTTAACTATTTTGAAGAAATGTCTTATTTAGGCAAATCTGTAATTTATAATGAAGTTAGATTTAAAAAAAATACATGTAGTTAATTATGGTTATATTAAAGAGAGCGAATGCATATTGAATGCTTTTGATTTTTTAGATAATATTATTGTTTCACAGTGTAACTCATTAGCTTCATTAGGAAAAATAGTAGAGGAGCAAAATAGCTGTGATATATTAGTCTTACATTTAAAAGAACCTCAAAAAGAGCTAAATATAATATTTATTAATTTCCCTAATCTAACTTCTAAATTCCCTGTAATTGCAATAACAAACAATTGTAAAAGTGCCTCTGAAGCCAATGCTTTTAAATATGGAGTTAGCGATTATATACACTTTAGAGAAATAACTCCAGCTTTACTTTCTAGAAGTATTACTTATGGTATAGAGCGCTATGAGGGTTTAAAACAATTAAGGGATTCAAGAAGAAATTATAGAACAATTTATAATAACTCTCCATTACCGATCTGGATTTTAGATAGAGATGATTTAAGTTTTTTGAATGTAAATGATTCCGCTTTTAAACTATATGGGTATACAAAAAAAGAATTTTTAGAGTTAGATATCTGTGATCTTTATTTGGAAAACGATAAAGAGTGTTTAAAAACGATATTTAAACAATTATCAGTTA
Source organism: Zunongwangia sp. (assembly GCF_048269745.1). Lineage (NCBI taxonomy): Bacteria > Pseudomonadati > Bacteroidota > Flavobacteriia > Flavobacteriales > Flavobacteriaceae > Zunongwangia > Zunongwangia sp. The sequence goes on from NZ_JBLXIB010000005.1 coordinate 125,219, forward strand.
ATTTTTCAAATAAATTAGCTAAGCATAAATTGAAATCTGGTAAAATTGTACAAGTTCAAATACAGTGTACTTCAATTTGTTTTTTTGGAAAAAACGCAATCCTTATAATTATCAATAATGTAACCGATAAAATTTACGCTTTTAGTGAATTACAAAAAGGGAAAGAGCGCTTTAAAGCTTTATTACAAGAAAGCTCAGACTTTATTGCAGTACTTAATGAAAATTTAGAATATACCTATGTTAGTCCTATTATAGAATCTTTTTTACAATTAGAAACCAAAGATATTTTAAATACAAGTATTAAAGATTCTATACATCCTGAGGATAAAGATTATGTGTTAGATCTAATCAATGGAATTAAACCTCTTTACGGTGAGAAGTTGCAATTACCATTTTTTAGGCTAAAGGATAAGAATAATTATTGGCGTTATATGGAAACGACGGTTAGCAATTTATTAAATAATGAAGCTGTCAATGGTATTGTGATTAATAGTAAAGATGTGACTGATTTTGTTGAACAACGTAATGAACTTGTAAAAAATTTAGAGCGTTTTGAAATTGTTTCTGAAGCTACTAGTGACGTAATTATGGAGGTTAATTTTGAAAAAAACAGTTTTTTTGTTTCAAAATCTGTTCAAAAAATTAGTGGGTATAAACCAAAAGATTTTCCAGAAGATTCTCCTTGGAGCTGGTGGTTAAATAAAATTCATCCAGAAGATATAAAAAAAGTTAGTCAATGTTTTAATGCATTATTTGATTTAGAAAATAATCATTCTAAATTTGAATATCGTATTAAAACAGCTAATGGAGAATATAGAAATTTGTTAGAGCGTTGTTATTTGGTAGTCGATGATGCTTCTAAGCCTGAACGCTTAATTTCTTCAATACAAGACATTACACAGCAAAAAGAGTATATTGACCAAATTGAAACAAGAAATAAAAAATTAGAAGAGATTGCTTGGGAACAATCTCATATAGTTCGAGCTCCTTTAGCTAAAATAATTGGTTTAGTAGAAATGTGGCAAAATGAGCAAAAAAATGAAGAGAGTACTAAAGAAATAATAAAAAATATAGTAAATTCAGCAAAAGAATTGGATCAAGTAGTAAAAAATATTACGGCTAAAACCAATTATTTATAACCCTAAATCCTCTTATTTTATATGTTGGAAGTCATTTTAGTTGATGATGATCCTATAGTGCTATTAATGCAAAAGCGAGTAGTTGTACGTTGCGGCATACATACTTCTCCTCTTATTTTTAAAAGTGGATCTGAACTTTTCAAATATTTTGAAGAACAAAAAATAGAAGATGATAAAAGCTATTTAATTCTTTTAGATATTAATATGCCTGGCCTTTCAGGTTGGGATGTAATGGATAAATTTTTTAATCATCCCTTTAAAGATAATATTCATGTTATTATGGTTACTTCAAGTATTGATTTAAAAGATCGAAACAAAGCAAATACTTATGATAAAATTATAGGCTATATTGAGAAACCGGTTACTTTAAATAATTGTTATGCTATTAAAAATTTAGAACCCATTAATTCATACTTCTCGGAATCTTAATATTTTTTTCTAATGGTTGTGCATCGATAATTTTTTCTCTAGCCCAGATTTCTTCTTCTTTGTCAAGTTCAAGTTCCTCTTGTGTGTTCATCGCTTTAGGATCGTAATGAAGTCTTATATACATAGGAAAATGATCAGATCCTATGCTTTTTTCTCTAGCAATTTCAACCAAGTTGAAGTCTCTAGAATGAAAAGCATGATCTAACGGCCATCTTAATAATCGATAACCAGTGTGGAAAGTATTAAAAAAGCCACGTCCAATTCGAGGATCCATAAGGCCGCTCATTTCTTGAAAGAGTTTTGTAGTTCTAGACCACGCAACATCGTTTAAATCACCAAAAACTAATATTTTTTCATCTTTTTTTTCTAAATCCCTACCTAGCATTAAAATTTCTGCATCTCGGTTTGTAGAAGTGTAACTTTCAGTAGGACTTGGAGGCATTGGATGTAAACAATGGAAACTTATTTTTTCTCCGTTTCGTAACTCTACCATTCCATGTATAGAAGGAATGTCTTTCTGCATTATATAATGTACTTCAGCATCTAAAAGCTTTAGTTTAGAATATAGATGCATACCATACAAATTATCTAAAGGAATTTTTACAGTATATTTATAACCATCTTCTAATTCTAAAACCTCCAATTCTTTCTCCCAGCGTTTATCAGTTTCTAGTGTTAGTAAAATATCCGGTTGTCTTTTTTTTACCAAGGCAACTAAGCGTTCAGGATGTTTATTTGGAGTTAATACATTACTTATTAAAATGCTAACCATAGCATCAGTATCATTGCCATGGTATTTTTTTACTTGTTTTTTAGAAAGGTAGGTATACGGGTAAATTTTTATTCCCTGATAAATTAAGCTTAAAAATAATAAGGTAAGAGCTGTAAATTGCCAAGCTGAAGTAAATGTATAGGCAAAACAGCAAATAATACAAGTTATAATGATACCTACTGAAATTTGGATTCTCGGGAAATCAAATGCTCTAATCCACCATTGGTCAAAACGTGTAATAGAAGCTATAGTGGGGATTAAAAATAATATATTTAGGCAAAGTGCTATAATTTCAAAAGTATCCATTAAGGATCTATTTTATTGGGGTTAGCGTTTAAATTAACCGCTCAAATTTCTGATTATTAAGTGATATTTAAAAGTATTTAAGAAAACAATAACGAAAAAATAATCGATTTTGATTAAAATCATAAGGTTTTTCTAAATCTAGTATTCCCGGATTCTTCAATTTCATTTCTATGGAAAAAAACGTACTTTTAGAATATGAAGAAGAAAGATAAAATGAAGGAAAAGGGATTTGTTTTCAAAAAATACGAAGAAGAAAGCACAACTCCTTTTGAAAAACTCTTTGAAATTTTTAAAGAATTAATCACCCACACTTCGGGAGATTTAGATGAAGCGCTAGACTGGTTACGCCAGTTAGACGAAGAATATAAACTTACTACCAGTGAATATACCATAGATGATTTTATTGAAGACCTAAAACAAAAAGGGTACATTAAAGAAGAAATTGATCCTGATGGAGATGGAGAAGGTGATGGTTCCGGGAGTTTAAAGATCACTGCCAAAACTGAAAGAGCTATCCGCCAGCAGGCTTTAGATCAGATTTTTGGAAAGATGCGAAAAGGAAATTCCGGGAATCACCGCACAAGTCATGTTGGACGTGGCGATGAACATACGGGTGATTTTAGGGAATATCAGTTTGGAGATTCATTAGATCGAATTTCGATGACTGAAAGCTTAAGAAATGCACAGATCAATCATGGTATCGGTGATTTTAATATGACGCATGATGATTTGGTAGTTGAAGAGACACACTACAAATCTCAAATGAGTACGGTTTTGATGATTGATCTTAGCCATAGCATGATTTTGTACGGAGAAGATCGAATTACCCCGGCTAAAAAAGTAGCCATGGCACTGGCTGAATTAATAACGACACGTTACCCAAAAGATACCTTAGATATTATTGTTTTTGGAAATGATGCCTGGCCGGTTTCTATTGCAGATTTACCATATTTAAAGGTTGGTCCTTATCATACTAATACGGTTGACGGATTAAAATTAGCGATGGATATTTTACGAAGAAAGCGAAATACCAACAAGCAAATTTTTATGATTACCGATGGTAAACCCAGTTGTATAAGAGAACGTGATGGGAGTTATTATAAAAACAGTATGGGACTAGATCCTTATATAGTTGATAAGTGCTATAACATGGCACAGCAAGCCAGAAAATTGCAAATCCCCATAACTACGTTTATGATTGCACAAGATCCGTATTTGATGCAGTTTATTCGAGAATTTACAGAAGCTAATCAAGGAAAAGCATTTTATACCGGGCTACAAGGTTTAGGTGAAATGATTTTTGAAGATTACGAAACAAACAGAAAAAAAAGAATTAGAGGCTAAAAGAAAAAGAAGATATGAATATTGAAAAATTAAAAACCCTTGGAGATTTAAAGGCTTCAGGGTATAAAAGCAAAGGTATAAAAGATGAGCTGCGCGATAATTTAATTGAAAAAATTAAAAATAAAGAACCATCATTTACTGGGATTCATGGGTATGATGATACTGTGATACCTGAATTAGAACGTGCGATATTATCGAAACATAATATTAATTTATTAGGCTTACGTGGGCAGGCTAAAACAAGGCTAGCTCGTTTAATGCTGAATCTTTTGGATGAATATATTCCTGCAGTTGAAGGTTCAGAAATTAATGATGATCCATTACATCCAATTTCGCGATACGCAAAAGAATTAATTACTGAAAAAGGTGATAAAACGCCAATTATATGGATTCATCGTAGTGAGCGCTTTTTTGAAAAGCTAGCCACACCAGATGTTACAGTTGCCGATTTAATTGGTGATGTAGATCCTATTAAAGCTGCTAACTTAAAATTGAGCTATGCTGATGATCGTGTGATTCATTTTGGGATGATTCCACGTGCGAATCGTAGTATTTTTGTAATTAATGAATTACCCGATTTACAGGCTAGAATTCAGGTAGCATTGTTCAATATACTTCAGGAGGGCGATATTCAAATTCGAGGTTTCAAATTAAGACTGCCTTTGGATATGCAATTTGTATTTACTGCTAACCCTGAAGATTATACCAATCGCGGTAGTATTGTAACTCCGCTTAAAGATAGGATTGGTTCTCAGATTTTAACCCATTATCCCGAAACTATAGAGATTGCTAAGACTATCACACAGCAGGAAGCTAGATTAGATTCCAGACAAGCTGATATGGTTTATGTCCCAGAGTTAGCTAAAGACCTATTGGAGCAAATTGGTTTTGAAGCTCGAGAAAGTGAATTTATAGATGAGAAAAGTGGGATTAGTGCCAGAATGAGCATTACTGCTTACGAAAATCTTCTAAGTGCTGCAGAACGTAGAACCCTTAAAAATGGAGAATATAAAACATTATTGCGATTCGGTGATTTTATGGGAGTAATCCCATCAGTAACTGGTAAAGTTGAATTAGTTTACGAAGGGGAACAAGAAGGAGCTGCTGCCGTGGCAACGCAATTAATAGGAGATGCAGTAAAAACTTTATTCCCAAATTACTTCCCTAAGATCGAAAAATTACAACGTCCAGATGACAAAACACCATATGATGATTTGATAGAGTGGTTTTTTGAACAAACCGGTTTTGAGCTTCCAGATGATCTTACTGATGAGGAATACAAGAAAAAGCTGGATGAGGTGAAACCATTAAATGAATTAATCAAAAAATATCAGCTGGAAATGGATAAAATCGATACCTATTTTCTCAAAGAATTTTTGCTTTGGGGACTGGTAGAGTTCAAGAAATTAAGCAAGCAACGATATACTAAAGGTATTCAGTTTAATGATCTTTATGGAAGTTATATTAGCGGATTGTAAAATTGCTATTGAAATAAAATGAGTAAAAGCCTGATTTCACTAAAAATCGGGCTTTTGTTTTTTATAAATTATGAAAATCTCATATTTTTTTAGTAAAAAACACTATTTAGTTTTTTTTACAATCGGAATTGTATATTTTTAACTCATATTTAAGGAAAAAATGAAGAGTATTAAACCACATAATAGTTTTAAAACACCAGCTACTATAGTTGTTGCTACTATTATTACTCGCACTATTATTACCCCTTTGGGGTAATTTGTATATAATTTTCCGTCCACACTTTTATTCGTTTATCAACGAAATTCAAAACCAATTTTCAAACTTTAAATTATTCTTATGAATATCCTAAAATTCGGAGGATCTTCTTTAGCCTCTCCGGAGCGAATCAAACTTGTAGCTGAAACTGTAAAAAAGCATGTGCAACAAGATAAAACCTTAGCTGTATTTTCAGCATTTGGAGGTGTTACCAACGATCTTTTAAAAATGGCAGATCTTGCCGCTGAAGAAGATTTAGCTTATAAAGAAATTCTGGCAAAAAATGAAAAAAGACATTTAGATGCGGTAAAAGAATTAATTCCGGTACAAAATCAAAGCGGGGTATTAAGTAAAGTGAAAACGGAGTTTAATCGCTTAGAAACATTGTATGAAGGGGTATATTTATTGAATGAGTTGTCCAATAAAACCAAGCATGTGGTTTCGAGTTTTGGAGAAATTTTATCCTCTTTAATTATTGCTGAATATTTTAAAAGTTTGGCTACCGATGCACTCTTAATTGATTCTAGAGAGTTGATTGTTTGTAAGAATAATAACGAAAAGATTCAACTGAATTATGAACTGACGAATAAAAATGTAGTTCAGTATTTTAAAGAAAATGATGCCAGTCTTTTTGTGGTTCCGGGATTTGTTGCTAAAAATGAACAGGGTGTTCCTAGTACTTTAGGAAGAGGAGGTAGCGATTTTACTGCGGCTATTTTTGGTGGTGCTTTAGATGTTGCCAAAGTGATTATTTATACCGATGTAAACGGAATGTACACTGCTAATCCAAATGTAGTGCATCAGGCTTATCCGTTGGAAAAAATATCGTATCAAGAAGCGATGGAATTATCGCATTTTGGGGCGAAAGTTTTATATCCACCAACACTTCAGCCATTATTGGATAAAGGAATTCAAATTCATATAAAAAATACATTTGCACCGGATGATGCCGGTACATTAATTTCAAAATCCAGTAAAGAAAACTTTAGATGGGTTACCGGAATAACGCATATTGACGATATTAAATTATTGAATATAGAAGGTAGCGGAATGGTTGGAATACCTGGTTTTTCAAAACGATTTTTTGAAACCTTGTATCAGGAAAATATCAATGTAGTACTTATCACCCAGGCATCTTCGGAACATAGTATTTGTGTGGCGGTAAAAGATGATGAAGCTCAGGCAGCAAAAGAAGCTTTAGACGAAGCTTTTGCGGTAGAAATCGACTATCAAAAGATCAAACCGGTAGAAATTGAAGGAAATGTGGCAATCATTGCTTTAGTAGGGGATCGTATGAAGAGCCATCATGGCTTAAGCGGTAAAATGTTTAGTGCACTAGGCAATAATAATATTAATATTAGAGCCATAGCGCAAGGATCTTCAGAGCGTAATATATCTGCAATCATTGCTAAAAAAGATATCAATAAAGCGCTAAATACGCTTCATGAGCAATTTTTCGAAGTGCCTTCTAAAGAACTAAACCTGTTTATAACCGGAGTAGGAAATGTGGGTAGTAAATTGTTAGCGCAATTAAAGAAGCAGGAAAAATACTTACTTGAAAATTTAAGGCTGAAAGTTCGTGTTCTTGGTTTATCAAATTCCAGAAAAATGGCTTTTGATGAAAATGGATTGGATCTAGATAACTGGCAGGAATTATTAGATGCCGGCGAAGAAGCCAGTAAACATAACTTTTTTAATAAAGTAAAAGAATTCAATTTACGTAATAGTATTTTTGTGGATAACACAGCGAGTGCTGAAATTTCGAAATGGTATAAAGAATATCTTTCAAATTCGATTGCTGTGGTAACCTGTAATAAAATTGCTGCTGCCGATGATTTGGTAAACTATCAGCATTTGCAGGAACTTTCCAGAGAGTATGGTGCATCTTTCCTTTATGAAACTAATGTAGGGGCAGGATTACCAATTATAGATACTCTTAAAAACTTAATCGCTTCAGGAGACCGAATTCATAAAATCCAGGCAGTACTTTCGGGTAGTTTAAATTTTGTGTTCAATACGTATAACGGAACCGAACCATTTTACAAAACCGTAGAACAGGCCATGGAAGAAGGGTATACTGAACCAGACCCTAAAATCGATTTAAGCGGAGTAGACGTAGCACGTAAGATATTGATCCTTGCTCGTGAAAGCGGATTAAAAATGGAGCTTAGCGATATCGAAAACAAAAGTTTCCTTTCTGAAGAAAGTCTGAATACAGAGAATAATGAAGATTTCTTCAAATTACTTCAGGAAGACGAAAGTAAATTTAAGGAGATCTATGAAGATGCTGCTAAAGACAATGCTCAACTAAAATATGTAGCTCAGTTGGAAGATGGTAAAGCTTCCGTAGGATTACAAAAAGTAGGAGCAGAGCACCCTTTTTATAATCTTAGCGGTAGTGATAATATCGTATTGTTTTTTACAGATCGTTATAGTGTACAACCATTAATCGTAAAAGGAGCAGGTGCCGGAGCTGATGTTACAGCCTCTGGAATCTTTGCTGATGTTATACGAATAGGTAAAAAATAAAGATGAAAGAAATAAAAGTTTTTGCTCCGGCAACGGTAGCTAATCTTTCTTGTGGTTTCGATGTGTTGGGCTGCTGCCTGGATAATGTTGGGGACGAGATGATCATTAAAAAGAATGATCTAAACGAACTACGAATCACTAAACTCGAAGGACAGGATCTACCTATGGAAGTTGATCAAAACGTAGCAGGTGTAGCGGTAAAAGCTATGCTTGAAAATTTACAGTCTAGCGAAGGTTTTGATATCGAAATTTATAAAAAAATAAAAGCAGGGAGTGGAATTGGCAGTAGTGCTGCCAGTTCTGCCGGTGCTGTTTTTGCCGTAAATAAGCTTTTAGGTTCTCCCTTGAAAAATGCTGAATTATTGCCTTTTGCTATGGAAGGTGAACGATTAGCCAGCGGAAATGCCCATGCCGATAATGTGGCGCCGGCCTTGCTGGGTGGTTTTACTTTGGTAAAAAGTTATCATCCTTTAGAAGTTTTGTCCTTACCTTCTCCAGAAGAATTGAATGTAGTAATTCTTCATCCGCAAATCGAGGTGAAGACTAAAGATTCTCGTGCCATTATTAAGCGTAATATTAGTCTGGATAAAGCTGTTAGCCAGTGGGGGAATTTGGGAGCATTGGTTAGTGCTTTATATACAAACGACTACGATTTGCTGGGAAGAAGCTTAAAAGACGAAATTGTGGAACCTATTCGTTCTATTTTAATACCGTATTTTGATGAAATTAAAGCACTTGCTTTAGAAAGTGGTGCACTCGGATTCGGAATTTCAGGCTCAGGACCATCGGTTTACGCCATGTGTCGCGGCCGTGAGCAGGCTGAAAAAGTAAAAGTAAAGATTGCTCAATTTATGGAAAAACAAAGTATAACTTACGATCTTCATTTATCAAAAATTAATCCTGAAGGAGTTAAAATCTTATAAAACAATGAACTATTTTAGTCTGAATAATCGAAGTCATTCTTCCAGTTTCGAGAATGCAGTAATTAGAGGTCTGGCTCCAGATAAAGGATTATATTTTCCTGAACATATTGAAAAATTACCCGATTCTTTTTTTGAAAAACTTCCGGATTTACCACAAACTGAAGTGGCATATCAGGCCATTAAACAATTTGTGGGTGATGAAATTCCTGAAAAAGACCTAAAAGAAATTATCGCAACAACTTTAGATTTTGAATTTCCGGTAGTACATGTGAAGGACAATGTATATACTTTGGAACTTTTTCATGGACCAACTTTAGCTTTTAAAGATGTAGGCGCTCGCTTTATGGCGGGAAGTTTAGGTTATTTTATTACCAAAAATGAAGTTGGTAAAGTAACTGTGCTGGTAGCAACATCTGGGGATACCGGTGGCGCAGTAGCTAATGGCTTTTTAGGAGTAGAAGGAATCGATGTGGTAATACTATACCCGAAAGGAAAAGTAAGTAAAATTCAGGAAAAGCAATTAACCACGCTTGGACAAAATGTAACTGCTTTAGAAATTGATGGTGCTTTCGATAAGTGTCAGGATATGGTGAAGCAGGCATTTTTAGATGATGAAATTCAGTCGAAACGCCAGTTAACTTCAGCAAATTCTATTAATGTGGCGCGTTGGCTTCCGCAGATGTTTTATTACTTTTTAGCCTATCGGCAGTTAGTCTCCGAAGGGAAAGATATTGTTTTCTCTGTACCCAGTGGTAATTTCGGGAATATTTGTGCGGGTATGGTCGCTAAAGAATTAGGGCTTCCTATAAAACATTTTATAGCTTCGAATAATGCCAATAGAACAGTAACCGATTATCTAGAAACAGGGAATTACCAGCCAAAACCAAGTGTTTCGACAATTTCTAACGCGATGGATATTGGTAATCCGAGTAATTTTGTTCGGATTTTGCAATTATTCCAAAATGAATACGGAAATGTAAAAGAAAACTTGACCAGCTTTAGTTACGATGATGAAGTGACTAAACAAGCCATGCAATCTGTATATAAAGAAACAGGATATGTAATGGATCCTCATGGAGCGGTAGGGTATCTTGGGCTACAAGAGTATTTTAAAACACATCCTGATGAAGTTGGCGCTTTTTTAGAAACGGCGCATCCTTGTAAGTTTAGAGAAACTGTTCAGGAAGCTATCGGTAAAGAAATTGAAATTCCAGATTCTATAAAAGAAGTTTTAGATAAGGAAAAGAAAGCGATTTCGATTAAGGATTACGCTGATTTAAAATCATTTTTGTTAAGTTCATAAGTAATTTAATTATGCACATCATAAAAAAGCCTTTCCTAAAACTGGAAAGGCTTTCTTTTTCAACCAAATGTTATTATTTAGTACTTTGCTGAAGCACCTTTAGCAGGTAAACTATTTTTAATAAACTCACGAATATCTTCGTTGGCAGTTTCCAGATCAGCTTTTCTTAAATACATCATATGCCCGCTTTCATAACCTTTAAAAGAGAGACGGTCTTTCATTTTTCCGCTAGGGTCTAATTGCCACATCGAGTATTTAGCATTAAAATAAGTACAAGCTCCATCAAAGTATCCTGATTGTATCATCACATCCAGATTAGGATTTTGCGCCATCGCCTGTCTTAAATTTTCACCGGTATTATTTCGCGTACGATCCCAAGGATGTACCGGACCGAACATAAAATATTTAAGATCGGTTTTAAAATTAAGATCTTCACGTAAATAGTAATTAATAGCCGGCGTAAAAGAATGTAACCAGGAAGTTAATTCCGCATTATAGTCAGGATAATCTCCGGCATCTTTACGGTCGATTCCTAAATATCTGGAATCTAATCGGCCCACGGTAAAGCCATCTTCACGTTTAAGTTCCTTCCAGAAAGCACTAATAGGTAGTTCTAAATTATTTTGAATAAAAACGTCTTTGTCGACACCAGAATAATACGCCATTTTTTCAGCAATAGCATTTCTGGTACCTTCGGGAGCATAACCACCTTTTACCAATACAGGTAGTACTTCATTAATACTGTATTCCTCAACTTCTTCTAATAGATCTAAAAGCGATTTACTTTGTAATTCTTCCGGAAGTAATTTGTGATACCAAGCTGTAGCTGCGAAATATGGTAAACGGTTTGCGATTTCAACAGGCCCTTCGCGATCAATTCCCAGTTCGGTTGGGGAAACAAGGATAATACCATTTAAATACATCCATTGGCTATTCTGAAGTTCTAAAGCTAAACCGCTAACTCTGGTCGTTCCGTAGCTTTCTCCAATTAAATATTTAGGTGATAGCCATCGATTTTCACGGGTTACAAAAGTATTTAACCATTCTGCCAAATAGCTAATATCCTGATTCACACCAAAGAATTTACTTTTATCTACTTTTCCATTTTCATCAGGAATTGGTCTTGAATAGCCTGTATTTACAGGATTTACATAAATAATATCGGCTACGTCTAAAATTGAATATGGATTTTCTTTAATTCCGTAAGGTTGTACAGGATAACCTTCGTCATCGATTTTTAAAATTCTTGGACCCGTATAAGCAATATGCATCCAGACTGATGCAGAACCGGGACCTCCATTAAAAGAAATCACCAAAGGCCGGTTTTCGGTATTTTTGATATCACTTCTTTTATAATACGTGTAGTAAAGGCTGGCAATAGGATTGCCCTGATCGTCCCAAACTGGTTGCATACCTGTTTGAGCAGAATAATTGATATTTTTTCCTTTAATGGTTACGGAGTGATTGGTTACCACTGTAGTATCTACAGGGACTTTTACTTGCTGCGCAAAAGCAATCGAAGCCATAAGTGAGAAAAAGAGGAAATAAATTTTCTTCATTTTGGATTAATTTGTTTAGGGTTAAAGCTGAAAAATACTGCTAATCTGTAATTTTTACAAGTGACCTAGTAAAAGAAACAGTTTGTTGTAGAAAGAAACTGACTTTTGGCGTTTTTTTATATATTATAATTCTGAATGTTTATTCGTTGAATATATTTTTGTAGGAGTTGCCTTCAGTTACAAAAAGCTATCATTAATATATCGAAAATGTTTATTTAATTAGGTTCGTGTTTTGCCTTTATTACTTCCGAGTGATATCTGCTTCCTAATTGAGATTAGGCCGTTATATTTATTTTATTTGTACAACAAAATTTTAAAAGTTCATTTGTTTTAAATATAGATCTACTTTTACCCGAAGTGCTTCGGGTTTATGATTGATTTTACTGATTAGATTGTTTCTATAATAGAAATCTCTTCTAACGATAGAAAGTTGCTATCTGTTTTTGTGGAACTTACATCGGTTTTAAATTCTGCCAGCCCTTAGATTAAGTATGGATCTAAACATTGCAATTGCAGATTAGGCAAAGCTTTTTTATATCTTCTCTTTTCATAGTATCTTCAAAATACTTTATTAAAAGCTTTACCTGTCTTTTTTTATTTCCATAAATCAGTCTAGAGAATTTAAAAATTAGAGTTTAGTTTTAGCAGAACTTTAATAGGAAGATTTAATAAATACTAATTTGATTTTGGATGGTATTTTTGTAGCACTTCTCGTAGAAAACTTCGGTCTACATGCATATAAACTTCGGTAGTGGTTATACTTTCGTGCCCTAATAGTTGTTGAATAGAGCGAAGATCGGCACCATTCTCTAATAAATGGCTGGCAAAAGAATGTCGAAAAGTATGCGGACTTATTTTTTTATTGATTTCGGCTTTTTTCGCTAATTGTTTTACAATTGTAAAAATCATAGCTCGGGTTAATTGGTTGCCTCTTCGATTTAAAAAAAGTGTATCGGAAGCTTCTTTTTTAATTGGTAAATGGCAACGGACTTGGTCTTTATAAATAGTAATGTACTTAATCGTTATATCAGCAATTGGTACAAAGCGTTCTCGGCTTCCTTTTCCGTTAACTTTTATAAAACCTTCCTCAAAAAAAAGATCGGATATTTTTAAATTGGTAAGTTCTGAAACGCGTAATCCACAAGCATACAAAGTTTCAATAATAGCTCGGTTACGTTCTCCTTCAGGCTTACTGAGATCTATTGCGGCAATTAATTGGTCTATTTCTTCAGTGGAAATAGTATCGGGTAATTTACGGCCTATTTTAGGAGCTTCTATTAAATGAGTAGGATTATCTTCTCGGTAATTTTCAAAAATCAAGAAATCAAAAAAACTCTTTAATCCTGAAAGTAGTCGAGCTCTAGATCGAGCATTTAAATCTTCGGATAAGCTATAGAGAAAAAATTGTAATGTTTCTTGCTTAATATCGCTTGGAGATGCAGTAATAGATTTAACTTTTAAAAAACCAATTAGTTTATCTATATCTTGTTTATAGCTAGAAATCGAATTTTCTGATAGTCCGCGTTCTAGCTTCAAATAGTTAATATAATCCTTTAAAATCAGGTTCCATTTCATCTGTTAAAAATACTAAAAATAGTTATTCAATGTTAGTAATACTTTAATCTTAGCTAACATTTATTTAAGAAAGCGTACCCTACATTTGCCTCAGTAATCAAAAAAAAAGAAAGATTATTATGAAAAAGTCAATTTTATTATTTGTTTTAGTATTAGGTGGCGCCCTAAGTATGAATGCGCAAGAAGCATGGAATTTTGGTGTAAAAGGTGGTGTAAATATCGCTGATTTTACTGGAGACGATTTTTCTTCTGATAATTCAAGAACTAGCTTTAACGTAGGTTTATTAGCAGAAATTCCGCTAGCCGATAAATTCTCTTTACAACCCGAGGTAATGTATTCTGGACAAGGATATGATATTGCTGAAATCGATCAGGATAATTTTGTTGATACTGACGAAAATGTTGAATTTCAGTTAGATTATATTAATGTACCTGTTCTAGCCAAAATTTATTTAGTAGATGGATTAAGTGTACAAGCAGGACCATCTTTCAACTTTAAAGTGAATGAAGAGATCGATTACAAGCCTACTGATGATGGCGGAGATATCGACATTACTGATGGTGTTGCAGAAGCTAAAGATTTTGAATTTGGTGGAGCTGCAGGTTTAGAATATAAATTTAATAACGGACTTTTCATACAAGGACGTTATAACTATGGTTTTACTGATACTTTTGAAGATAGAGATATCCACAACTCAGTATGGCAATTTGGTGTAGGTTTTATGTTCTAAAACCTATTATAAACCAATTAGACTAGCTAACCATAAAATAAAAAAAGCGGAAGATTTTTCTTTCGCTTTTTTTACGTTTAAGAATAAAATTTTTATTAAAAATAATATAAAAAATTACTTTTGTATTTTAATTTAATCAATCAAAATAATGAAAAAACAAGTATTTCTTTTAGCGATCATGCTGTTTTTAGGAATAAGTATGTCTGCGCAATTTAGCTTTGGACTTAATGCTGGCTATAATAATTTAAATTTTAAATCTAAAGTAGATAACATTTCGGCATCTACTGATGGATCTGGTTTTTTTCTGGGATTAAATTCATTTTACGAATTATCAAATGGATTTGAATTAGAAGGTGATGTAAATTATATGAATAATGAAGATACTAACTATCTTCAAATTCCTATATTGTTGAAATATTATATTTCGGAATCAGATTTCAATTTACAGGTAGGTCCACAAATGACAATTGTTTTGGAAAATTCATATGGATTATATGATAATTTTGGACTTGATTTTACTTTTGGATTAGGGTATGATATTACTGAGCACTTTTTTGTTTTTGGTCGATATGCTTTAGAAGTTACCAACAGAACTTCAGATGGAGTTTATTATTATGATCCGTATTCTTATGAATCGTATAATTTTGATGCGAAATCTAGACTAAATTCTTTGAATTTTGGGATAGGCTATAAATTTTAAAATACTAATAAAAATAATTAAAAGCGGAAGATTTTTCTTCTGCTTTTTTTACGTTTAGGTATAAAATATTTGACAAAAAACTTAAATTTGTCAAAATTTAAAATTATAAACATGTTTAAGAATTATGTAATTGCCCTACTGATGATTGTAGGAGTAAGTGTATCAGCTCAAAACGTTGATTTTGGGGTTAAAGGAGGCTTAAATTTTGCAACAATGGCTGGTGATGCTAGTGAAGCAGATGGGGTAACTAGTGTGCATATTGGTGGTTTAGCAGAAATTGGTTTAAATGATTTTTTTGCTATTCAGCCAGAGATCATGTATTCAGGCCAAGGTGCCGATTTTGATGGCGTGGAATTGCAAATTGATTATATAAATGTTCCTGTGCTAGCTAAATTTTTAGTAGCAGATGGGTTTAGCTTAGAAGTTGGGCCCCAATTTGGATTTAAAGTTAATTCTGAAGTTAAACAAGATAATGTTAGTGTAGATAATGATGACTATACAAACACTTTTGATTTTTCAGCAGCTTTTGGTGCTTCTTATAAATTAGATTCAGGTTTATTTTTCCAAGCGCGTTATAATAGAGGTCTTACCAATGTATTTGAAGATGAGTATAGTTTTAATGATGCTGATAGTCCCAATAGTGTCTTCCAACTTTCAGTAGGTTATATGTTTTAATTACCTAATTTTAATTGAATATAAAAAAAGCGGAAGAAAAATCTTCCGCTTTTTTTATATTCAAAATTAGTACCTTTACGGAGCGATATTCGATATTTTGAACTATAAATTATGAACTTACTTATTATTAATGGCCCCAACTTAAATTTATTAGGAACTCGAGAGCCTGAAATTTATGGAAGCCAAACCTTTCAAGAATATTTTGATGATTTACAACAAAAATTCGATACTGTAGCACTTTCCTATTATCAAAGTAATATTGAAGGAGCATTAATAGATAAACTTCACGAAGCACGAACTAATTTTGATGGCGTAATTTTAAACGCAGCTGCCTATACACATACTTCAGTTGCTATTGCCGATGCTATTAAAGCGATAGAAATTCCGGTAATAGAAGTTCATATTTCCAATACTCATTCCAGAGAAGCCTTTCGGCATAAATCGTATTTATCGCCGGTAGTAAAAGGTGTTATTTTAGGATTTGGACTTAAAAGTTACGATTTAGCGATTCAGAGTTTTTTATAATTCTTGTTATTAACAATTATCGGTAAATGTTATCATAATATTAAGTGTTTTTAACCTTATTATAATAACTGTCTTGGTGGTGATTTTTTTCATTTGCATAAACCAAAAAAATCATTTAATATGAACAAGAAGTTATTATTTTTACCTGTATTATTATTAGGAATACTATTCACCGCCTGTAGTGATGATGATAATGTAGATGATGTGGTAGATCGAATTCGGACTATAGATGATATCCCAGTTAGTGCGAATGCCAGTATCGATTATTTGCCGATTAATCCATTAGAGATTCCTATTGAAACAGATGTAAATTTACGAGATGCATTAGAAGATAAAACCGGAACTGATGAAACAATCGATCAGGTTGAAGATATCGAATTAGATGATCTTTCTATCGAGTTAGTAAGTGCAGATGAACAGGAAAATTTCGATTTTGTTAATTCTGTTACCCTAGGTGTTCGGACTGATGATTTAGAGTACAAAGAAATTGCTCATTTAGACGAAGTACCGGAAGGCCAAACAAGTATAGAACTAGAAACTACTGAAGATTATGTAGATGAATACGCAAAATCAGAATCTTTAAAATTAGTAGTAAAATTTGAAAGTACTGATGATGCTAATAATTTAGAGGTAAAATTAAACATGGAGTTTGATGCTAAGTTAGATCCTTCTTTATAAGAAGCATAAAAAAGTAATTTTTATAAAAAAACCTGAAGTAATTACTTCAGGTTTTTTTATTTCAAAGAAATATAATTTTAATTTTTTTATTTCTTAAATATGAATTACTTCATCGTAAGCAGCAGCAACAGCTTCCATAACAGCTTCACTCATAGTTGGGTGAGGGTGAACTGTTTTTAGCACTTCGTGTCCTGTAGTTTCTAATTTTCTACCTAGTACAGCTTCAGCAATCATATCGGTAACACCAGCTCCAATCATATGGCAACCTAACCATTCACCGTATTTTGCATCGAAAATTACTTTTACAAAACCATCAGATTTTCCAGCAGCTTTTGCTTTACCAGAAGCAGAGAATGGGAATTTACCTACTTTAATTTCATAACCCGCTTCTTTTGCTTGTTTTTCAGTAAATCCAACAGAAGCAATTTCAGGAGATGCATACGTACAACCTGGTATATTACCATAATCTAACGGTTGTACATTCATTCCTTTAATTTTTTCTACACAAAGAATACCTTCTGCAGAAGCAACGTGAGCTAATGCCGGACCGTGAACTACATCTCCAATAGCATAAATGCCCTCTTTGTTGGTTTTGTAGAAATCGTCAACAACAATTTTATCTCTATCGGTTTTGATACCTAATTCTTCAAGACCAATATTTTCAATGTTTGTTTTAATTCCAACAGCTGAAAGAACGATGTCTGCTTCTAGAGTTTTTTCTCCTTTTTTAGTTTTTACTTTAGCTTTAACGCCTTCACCAGAAGTATCTACGCTCTCTACAGAAGAGTTCGTCATTACTTTAATTCCGGCTTTTTTAACGCTACGTTCAAATTGTTTAGATACATCTTCATCTTCTAAAGGAACAAGGTTTGGTAAAAACTCTACAATAGTAACTTCAGTTCCCATTGTGTTATAAAAATGAGCAAACTCAACACCAATAGCACCACTTCCTACCACGATCATTTTCTTTGGTTGTTTTTCCAAAGACATGGCTTCACGATATCCGATAACTTTTTTACCATCTTGCTTTAAGTTAGGCAATACTCTAGATCGAGCTCCTGTAGCAACAATGATATTGTCGGCACTATATTCTGTTTTTTTATCGTTAGCGTCGGTAACTTCAACTTTTTTACCAGCTTTTAGTTTACCGTAGCCTTCGATAACTTCAATTTTGTTCTTTTTCATTAAGAACTGTACTCCTTTACTCATGCCATTCGCAACGCTACGGCTTCTTTTGATTACCGCATTAAAATCTTTATCTGCATTTTCTAGAGACAATCCGTAATCTTCAGCGTGTTGTAAATAATTAAACACCTCTGCACTTTTCAACAATGCTTTTGTTGGAATACATCCCCAGTTTAAACAAACTCCTCCTAGGTTTTCTTTTTCGACTATAGCGGTTTTAAAACCTAATTGAGAAGCTCGAATTGCGGTTACATATCCGCCTGGACCACTCCCTAAAACAATGATATCGTATTTACTCATAGTTGGAATTTTTTAACAAAAAATAATTGCTGCAAATTTACGGAATATTAGGCTAACCAAAAAGTTTTGAAGTTATAGGATTCTCAAAAATAAAATTGTTGTTTTTTTGAATTAGAAAAGGCTTTATCGTTTTGCGATAAAGCCTTTAATTTCTATTAACTTCAGCAATAATTATTGTTGAAATTTGATATTTTGAATTGTACTATCAGTAATATTAAACGCTTTAGAAACAGCTTCATAATTAGTTACATCTATATTGCTACTTGCTAAAAAGTCGGATGGTATAATAATCACTCTGAAAGTTTGGTCATTAATAAAACCTGAATCTAGAGTATTTAGGTCAAAATTACCATCAATTATGATTTCAACATCAAGAGGCGTGTGGTTATAGCTATATTGAACAGTATTTCCTTGATCTGTAAATAAGCTTTTAGGAATTAAACTCCACGTATCAATAATATTACCTTCAGAATTTTCATTTCTTTCTAGTCGATAAACAAGAACCGCATCTGCATCTGGGTTAATTGTATTTGCTTCTTCTGGGATTTGTATAATATGTGAGTAAAAACCATTTCCGTCAGAAAAATAATCAAAATTAAATGTGCGTTCAAAAGTGAAGCCTAGATTATCATAACCATCCTCTCCAGGAGGTCCTTGTGGACCAGTATCGCCATCACAAGCTGTTAGTAAAAACGTTGTTACAAATAGTAAAGTGAATATCTTTTTCATGTTATTTAAGTTTATGTATTGTTATTGGTTTTTAAAATCTATACTGGCTGAGTTTACGCAGTAGCGTTGTCCGGTTTCAGTCGGGCCATCGTCAAAAACATGCCCTAAATGGCTGCCACAGTTAGCACACAAAATTTCGGTTCTAATCATACCAAAAGTTCGATCTTGTACATACTCAATTTTTCCTTCAATGGCTTTATCAAAACTTGGCCAGCCACAACCACTTTCAAATTTACTATCACTTTCGAATAATTTTTCGTTGCAAGCGGCGCAGCGATATTCTCCATCCTCAAAATTTAGATTGTATTTTCCGGTATGGGGTGCTTCTGTACCTTTTTTTCGTAAAACTCGATATTGCTCGTCTGAAAGCTGTTCTTTCCATTCAGCTTCCGATTTTTCTATAGGATACTTTTTCATAGGTTTATTTTTCTTTTGGAATAAAATCCATTGCTATGCCATTAATGCAATGTCTTTTTCCGGTTGTTTTAGCAGGGCCATCGTTAAACATGTGACCAAGATGACTTCCGCAACGTGCGCAATGAATTTCGTTACTTTGATACCCTGAGCCGTAAGCTACACCACCTTCAATAGCACGATCAAAACTAGGCCATCCAGAACCACTTTTAAATTTGTTTTTGGTTCTGTAAATTTCATTGCCGCAGGCAGCGCAAACAAAAGTTCCCGGTTCTTTTATGGCTAATAATTCGCTAGTAAAAGCGCGTTCTGTGCCTGCTTTTCGTAACACTTTAAATTGTGCGTCCGATAATTCTTTTTTCCATTCCGCATCAGTTTTAGAAACCTCAAACTTTTTCTGATCATCATTTTTTTGAGCATTCCCTTTGCAACTAAGGCAACAAATGGCAATAATTAATATTAATACATTCTTCATAGCTTTTTTATAAAAGAAAGTTACAAAGATTATGCCGTCATAAATGTTGCGATTTTGTTAATCACTTTTTTATCGCCCAATATTTTACGATGCCCTAAGTGTTTAGTAATAAAAATTTCACTGTTTTTTAGTTCTTTCTGAATATTGAAAGCACAGCTAACCGGTACATCTACATCATCTTTATCATGAATAATAAGGCAAGGACAATCTACCTTTTTTGCTGAAACTGAAGAAGAGAAATTATTAACATCTGTACCAAATTTTTCGTCAAATTCGGCTTTTAATAGGTGGGCTACTTTTTCATCCATATTTAAGTTTGATACAAACTCAATTGTTAGATCGCTTATTTTATCGGCCGCCCCTATTATTACAATTTTTTTAGTTTTAACACCTTCCTTAACCGCTTTAAGTGTAGACATTCCGCCCAGAGAATGACCAATTATGGTATTAAAAACACCAAATTTCTTATAAAGAGCCTGTATAGATTCTACAAAATAAGGCATCATGCTAGTTTTTCCAGGTGTTTTACCATGTCCGGGCGCATCAAAACTGATTATTGAAAATCCTTTATCAACTAGCGTTTCGGCTATTTTAGAGAGTTGTGTACCACGACCGCTCCAACCATGTACTAAAAGTACTTTAGGGTTTTCAGGATTACCAAATTTGTAAACTCTAATTTTTTTGCCACTGTTAGGTAAAATCAACCATTCTTGTTCAGAATGTTTGTCCATATATAATTCTCGTTTTGGCATTTTCCCTTTAAATGGGGTTAAATAAAGTTTTCCAGCAAATTTAGTAGCCAAGCGAGGCGAAATATAATTTAGTACCTTACCTCCGTATAAAATATACCAAGGCAATAAAATTTGTTGAATAGGTTTTTTATTTTTTACCGTTTTAGCCATTTATTTTTGATAATTTTGTTGAATTTTTTTTGAGAAACACTGTTAAATAGAACTTAAAGTCCATGATTGGATGTATGGCTTTTGTAATTTTAACACCACTAAACCAAATAACTATGAAATTTAAAAAATCAATATTCATTACTTGTGGAGTAATTTTAACCATAATAGCTTGCAAAGTAAACCCTTTTACCGGAAAAAAAGAACTGAATTTTGTAAGTAACGATCAATTATTTCCATCTTCTTTTCAACAATACGAAGCATTTTTAGATAGTAGTAACGTTGTACATAATACCGCTGAATCGAAAATGGTAAAACGCGTAGGACAAAAAATTAAAACGGCTGCTGAGCGATATTTGAATGCAAACGGTTATCAAGGATTTTTAAATGATTTTAAATTTGAATATAATTTAGTGAAAGACGACCAAGTTAATGCTTTTGCAATGCCTGGTGGCAAAACCGTGGTTTATACCGGAATTTTGCCTATTACTCAAGACGAAACAGGTTTGGCTGTTGTTATGGGTCATGAGGTAGCTCACGCATTGGCCGATCATGGGGCACAACGAATGAGTAGAGCCCAAATTCAGCAACTAGGTGCTGTGGCAGGTAGTGTGGCTTTGAGCGGAAAAAGCGAACAAACCCAGCAAATTTTTGCACAGGCATATGGTATTGGATCTCAGGTTGGAGTTATGCTGCCATTTAGCAGATCTCAAGAAGCTGAAGCCGACAGAATTGGGTTGACGTTAATAGCAATTGCGGGTTACAATCCGGATGAAGCAGCCGATTTGTGGCGAAGAATGCAACAGCGTAGTGGTGGAGGTTCTACCCCGGAGTTTATGAGTACGCACCCTTCTAACGAAACACGTATTAATAATCTTGAAGCATGGGCTCCACAAGCAAAAGCAGAAGCACGAAAATACGGAGTAACTAATTTTAAATAGTTATTATTTTAAAATAAAATTGAATTAAAGCTACGTTTTTTCGTAGCTTTTCTAATTTTAGAGCATGAAACAACTTCCAAAGGGTAATAAAAAATTACTAAATGCCTGGGCTTTTTACGATTGGGCTAACTCCGTGTATAGTTTAGTAATATCATCTGCTATATTTCCTATTTTTTATGCTGCACTAACGATTGTTAAAGATAAAGATGGGGTTATTATAAATGATACGGTAAGTTTTCTCGGGATAGAAGGTATTAATAACGATACCTTAATTTCGTACGTAACAGCTTTGGCTTTTTTAGCGGTTTCAGTTTTAAGTCCGTTTTTAAGTGGTATTGCTGATTATGTTGGTAATAAGAAAAATTTTCTGAAATTTTTCTGTTATCTGGGAGGTGCTTCCTGTATTGGTCTTTATTGGTTTACTATGGAATATTTGTGGTTAGGACTACTATGTTATTTTTTAGCTCTAATTGGTTTTTGGGCAAGTATCGTATTTTACAACAGCTATCTGCCTGATATTGCTTATCCCAATCAGCAAGATAAAATAAGCGCAAAAGGCTATTCGTTAGGTTATTTTGGTAGTGTAATTTTATTGGTTTTATGCTTATTTATGATTATGAAATTCGATTATTTCGGATTCGAAAGTAAAGATGTTCCAACTCGTTTATCATTTGTATTAACAGGTATATGGTGGATTGGTTTTAGCCAATACACGTATTATTATTTACCAAAAGGAACTAAAAAAGCAAAATTAACCAAGAATGTATTATTTGATGGTTTTAAAGAATTGCATAAAATATGGAGAGCATTACAACACGATCTTCAGCTTAAAAGATACCTTATAGCTTTTTTTGTGTATAGTATGGCCGTACAAACTATTATGATTATTGCGACTTATTTTGGAATAGAAGAATTAGAATGGGGAAACCAAGATCCTACCACTGGTCTAATTGTAAGTGTATTATTAATTCAGTTAGTCGCTATTTTAGGAGCTACGTTGACATCCAAATTAGTTGGTAAAATAGGGAATATTAAAACGCTTATATTAATTAATTGTATTTGGGTACTTATTTGTGTGTATGCTTATTTTTTAAACACTCCTATTCAATTTTACGTTGCAGCGGCAAGTGTTGGTTTGGTAATGGGAGGTATCCAATCGTTATCTCGTTCTACCTATTCTAAAATGCTTCCAGAAAATACTATCGATACCGCTAGCTATTTTAGTTTTTACGATGTTTCTGAAAAAATTGGAATTGTAATTGGCATGTTTATGTATGGTGCTGTGGCGCAAATCACCGGAAGTATTCGAAATGCTATTCTATTTCTAATTTTGTTTTTTATTGGTGGAATACTTTTACTTTTAAGAGTGCCAAAAAATAAAATTCCAGCTTCTAAAGAAAATTAATTTTAAATCGAAAATAGAGAATAAAAAAAATCCCTTCATTTTGAAGGGATTTTTTTATAGTTAATAGGTTTTATTTAATATTTAGAAATATCTCCAGAACCAAATGTTTTAAAATTTTCTTTAGTTGGATTTCCTTTATAGGTAACGTCTCCGGAACCTAAAACTTTCGCATTCAATTCTTCTTCAGCAAAAACATTAATATCTCCAGAGCCCGATACTTGTGCATCTACAGTATTTGTTTTAAGTTTAAAAGCATCAAAATCTCCGGATCCAGTTACTTTACAGTCTAAATAACTAGCCATTCCTTTTAGAACAACATCACCACTTCCGGTAACATTCCCTTTAATTTTATCAGCTTCAATATCTAAAACAATATCACCGCTTCCGGTAATCGATAATTCAAAGTTATTTGCTGTAATTTTATCCTCATTCCAAATATCGCCACTTCCGGTAATAGATACTTCTTCTAGATCTTCAAAAGGAACTTTTATTTTAACAGAATTATTCCGAGAAGGTATTAAATTAACTCCTTTTTGAACTTTAATTTTTAATTGTCCTCCTTTAACTTCAGTAATAATATATTTTTGTAAGTTGCTTTCGGCTTCAATTTCGAGATTTCCCTCTTTTCCTTTTATCAGAATAACATCCATAAAACCAGTTAGCGAAACTTTGTCGTAATCGGATGTTTTTCGGCTTTTGGTTACAACCTCTCCGTTTCCTTTAATTTTTTCTTCACTGCTCCACCATTGGGCATTTACTGTGGTAATGGCTAAACAGATAATGACTGTTGTTAGAAGTAATTTTTTCATAATTTTGATTGATTTTTTATTGAAATTATATAAATAAAGATGGTTTTTCTATATAAAGTTATGGAGTTTTTCTGAAACTTACATTTCCATAGCTTGTAGAAATGTTAATTAAATTAGAACTCTCTTTTTTTCCGTAATAGCCTGATATTTCCTTACTGGTATTTTCTTGATGGTTTTTAAGTGAAGTTAAGTCTTCTGTTCCTGATATATTTCCGTAAGAAGTTTTTATGTTGAATTTAAAATCCATTTCGGAGTCGTAACCTAATCGAATTCCGGCATAATCGCTATCTATTTTTACACGTGTGGTGCCTTTAATTAGTTTATCGATTCTAATGGAACCGTAATCTTGGCTTAAATTTAGTGTAGTGAAAACTCGTCCTATTTTTGTGGTTAAATAGTCGCCATTTGCTTCCAGATTTTTAACTTTTTCTACGTAAAAACTTCCGTAATCACATGAGAAATTTAGATTAACTACTTTAAGTACTTCAGAGTTAGAATAATCTGCTTTAATAGAAAGGGTTTTAGCTTCCTCTATTGAAAATTCAGAATAATCAGCATCAATTTCAGCATTTTCAATATAACCAAAATGGGAGTTTCGCGTATAATCGAAATTAAGTATATTTTTTTTCCCTCGTAATTCGCCAATATCAATTTTTCCATAATCGCAGGATATATCTGTACTTCCTTCAATTCTGTCGATATAAATAGCTCCATAATCGTTATCGATAACAAGATTATGTTTTACTGGCATTTTTATAATGTAATTTACTTCTCTATTAGCATTACTAGAACTACTAAATAAAGAGTTCCACCAACCTTTGTTTTGTTTTTCAAAATTGGTATGTGCTGTTACCCGATTTCCATCTTGGTTGAAATTTATTTCAATATTATCGAGTTTATCTAGCACATTGTCCAGATTATTTCCACTTACTTTTATAAGTACTTGAATTACAATTCGGTTTTCGTCCCATGTAGAGATATCGACATTTCCGTAACTATTATCGATATCTAAATAGCCAAAGTTATCTACATTAAATTCTTTAGTTATTTTTTTCTCTCTAGTGTGGCGATTATTCAAATTTGTATTGCCGAAACTTAGTGTTGGTATTAAAATACCAAGCAATAAGAATTTATATAATATTAGTTTCATTGTTTTCTTTTTTAAGCTGTTTAATCGTTTGAATTTGTTCCAATACATGATTTAGCAGATCTATTCTTTTTTGAAAATTGCTAATCATAGCATAAATAACGCGTTTATCTTTTCCGCTTTCAGAAAGGTCTTTTTTTAGTTTTTGGTATTCTGTTTCTAATTTTTGTAGTTGTTCTAATGCATCATCAATAATTGCACTGGTAGCTTCAGAGCGTTCTTTTTTTAAAGATTTTAATTCTTGTTCTATAACAGTACTATAAAAATCTTGTGTTTGTCTCATTTCAGGAGAAACTGTAGCCAGATCTGTTTCTTTAGCTAAAGAACCTGAATTAAATACACCACTAAAAGCTGAAAATGTAATTAGTAAAGCTGCAGCCACTCCGCTTAAGGAAACCCATAAGGTCCTTATTTTTCTTTTTTTAACAGCTGTATTTTTTTTATTTAGTTTATCTAAGAATCGTTTTTGGTGATTGGAGTTTGGCTCGGCAATATCAAAATTCAATTCTTTTAAATCTTCAAAGAATTTATCATTTTTCATCATTCATCATTTTTTTTCGTAAACTTTCTTTAGCCCTTGAAATTGTTGTTCTGCAATTAGCATAGGACATATTTAAAATTTCTCCTATTTCTTCATAATCATACCCTTCAATTAAATGTAATGTGAGGCAAATTCGGTAGCTTTCCTTTAATTCTTGTAAGGTTTTCAAAACTAATTTCACTTTTTTGTTTTGAGTATTCTCGCTAGTAATTCCTTCATTTTCGCTTACCTCATTTTTTAAATAATCTTTATAACTAACTTCTTCGTGCTTGGTTCTTTTTTGTTGTGCGTTAATACTATTATTAACGACAATTCGCTTTAACCAAGCTCCAAAAGTAGCTTCAGCTTTGTATTGATCTATTTTTTCGAAAGCTCGTAAAAAAGATTCCTGCATAATATCTTCCGCCTCAGCACTATGGTTAACAATTCTAACTGCAGTATTATACATTGCTTTATAATACCGGTTATAAATTTCGCGCTGAGCACGCTGGTTTCCTTTACGACAGCCTTCTATAAGATCGTTTATGTTGTTGATGGTTGGTTGCAAAAAAATATCTTATTACTGTTATAAAGATAGCTAGAGTTTTAAAATGTTACAGTTTGATAATTTTTTATTGAAAATTAGGCTGGCATAGGAATTGAATGCTTTATTCGGAGACAATTTTAAAAGCCTATAAAATAAGGTTTATAGGCTTTTGTGTTCCAAAACAAATAGAAAATCACAAACTGTAATGACAGTTTGACTTTTAAAAAATACTATGGCCAAAACAAAATTCACGGATATTGACAGTTTGTCATTAGAAAGTTTAAATGAAGATGCGGAGTTGATACCGTTAATGACGCCTGAGGATGAAGAAGAAATAAATAAAGAAGAATTGCCGGATAGTTTACCAATTTTGCCTTTGCGTAATACGGTATTATTCCCAGGAGTTGTAATTCCAATTACAGCCGGTAGAGATGCCTCTATTAAATTGATTAATGAAGCGAATAGCGGAGATAAAATAATTGGTGTAGTTGCTCAAAAAGATGAGACAGTAGAAAATCCGGGTCCAAATGATATCAACAAAATAGGAGTTGTAGCTCGTATTCTTAGAGTATTGAAAATGCCTGATGGTAATACCACGGTAATTATTCAAGGGAAAAAGCGTTTTGAAATTTCAGAAATAACTCAAGAAGAGCCGTATTTACGTGCCAGAATTGAAGGGATTTCTGAAGAAAAACCTCAAAGAGATAATGAAGAATTTGCCGCAATAGTTGAAGGTATTAAAGAATTAGCCTTACAAATTATTAAAGGAAGCCCTAACATTCCTTCAGAAGCTTCTTTTGCTATTAAAAATATAGAGAGTTCTTCATTTTTAGTCAATTTTGTGTCTTCCAACATGAACCTCTCAGTTTCAGAGAAGCAAACTTTATTGGCAAATAACGATTTAAAAGAGCGTGCTTTAGATACGTTAAAGTATATGAATGTGGAAAGCCAAAAAATGGCTTTAAAAAACGACATTCAGTCTAAAGTACAGCGCGATATGAGCCAACAACAGCGTGAGTATTTTCTGCATCAGCAAATGAAAACTATTCAGGAAGAGTTAGGAGGCGTTTCTCATGAAGATGAGATTGATGAACTAAGATTGCGGGCTAAAGATAAAAAATGGGGAGAAGATGTTCAGAACCATTTTGAAAAAGAGTTGTCTAAAATGCAGCGGATGAATCCGCAAGTAGCCGAATATTCTATTCAGCGTAATTACTTAGACTTATTTCTTGATTTACCATGGAATGAATTCAGTAAAGACAAATTTGATTTAAAACGTGCCAAAAAAGTTCTAGATCGCGATCACTATGGTTTAGACGATGTAAAACGACGAATTATAGAATATCTTGCTGTTTTAAAACTTCGGAATGACATGAAGTCTCCAATACTTTGTTTATACGGACCTCCGGGAGTTGGTAAAACAAGTTTAGGAAAATCAGTAGCAGAAGCTTTAGGTAGAGAATATGTTCGGATATCGTTAGGAGGATTGCGTGATGAAGCAGAAATTCGTGGACACCGTAAAACCTATATCGGGGCTATGCCGGGTAGAATCATTCAAAGTTTAAAAAAAGCAGGAACCAGTAATCCGGTATTTGTTTTAGATGAGATTGATAAATTAAGCATGGGTAATGCCGGAGATCCTTCTTCTGCATTATTAGAAGTGTTGGATCCTGAGCAAAATAGCGAATTTCATGATAACTTTTTAGAGTTAGGTTTCGATCTTTCTAAAGTAATGTTTATTGCAACTTGTAATAATCTAAACACTATTCAGCCTGCTTTACGTGATCGTATGGAGGTGATTAATGTTAATGGTTATACTATAGAGGAAAAAGTAGAAATAGCAAAACGCCATTTACTTCCTAAGCAATTAAAAGAGCATGGTTTAACTAAAGGTGATTTAAAAATTGGCAAATCTCAGTTAGAGAAAATTGTTGAAGGCTATACTAGAGAATCTGGTGTTCGGGCTTTAGAAAAACAAATTGCTAAAGTAGTTCGTTACGGAGCCAAAAGTATTGCTTTGGAAGAAGAGTATAATAAGAAAGTTTCTAACGATGATATCATCGAAATTCTCGGAAGCCCACGTTTAGAGAGAGATAAATATGAGAATAATGAAATAGCCGGAGTAGTAACTGGTTTAGCTTGGACGCAAGTAGGTGGAGATATTCTATTTATAGAATCTATTTTATCAAAAGGAAAAGGTAATTTAAACATTACCGGAAACCTAGGTAAAGTAATGAAAGAGTCGGCTACTATCGCGATGGAGTATATGAAAGCCAATGCTGATAGTTTAGGAGTTGATTCTGGAATTTTCGAAAAATATAATGTTCATATTCACGTACCGGAAGGGGCAACACCAAAAGATGGACCAAGTGCTGGTATTACAATGCTTACGTCTTTAGTTTCTTTATTCACTCAGAAAAAAGTGAAGAAGAATATTGCTATGACAGGAGAGATTACTCTAAGAGGAAAAGTACTTCCTGTAGGTGGAATTAAAGAAAAGATTTTAGCAGCTAAACGAGCTAGAATTAAAGAATTGATACTTTGTAAAGAAAATGAACGCGATATAAATGAAATTAAAGAAGAGTATTTAAAAGGTCTTACATTTCATTATGTTTCTGATATGAGTGAGGTAATCGATATTGCGATAACCGATGAAAAAGTTAAAAATCATAAAGAATTATAAAGATTCTTAATCCTAAGAAAAGCCTCGAAGAAATTCGGGGCTTTTTGTATTTTGACCATATCTAATCTTTATTTTTGTGAAAACTTCAACTTTATGAGCAAAAAAATTACGATAGCTATAGACGGATATTCATCTACTGGTAAGAGTACTGTTGCTAAGCAAATAGCTAAGCAATTAGGATATATTTATGTAGATACCGGAGCAATGTATCGGGCAGTAACCTTATATGCAATGCGCAAAGTAATGGTAACAGACGATAGATTATCTGAAGAAGCTTTACTACGCCACCTTCCATTTATTAATGTAAATTTCAAATTCGATGAAGATTTGGGATATGGAGTTATTCACCTAAATAATGAAAATGTAGAGAAAGAAATCCGTTTAATGGATGTGTCTAATAATGTTAGTAAAGTAGCCGCTATTCCTAAAGTGAGAGAAATGTTAGTGGCACAGCAGCAAAAAATGGGAGAGAATGGGGAAGTAGTTATGGATGGGCGTGATATTGGAACAGTTGTTTTTCCGAATGCTGAACTAAAATTATTTATGACTGCTTCTGCTGAAAAAAGAGCAGAAAGAAGGTATACTGAATTAAAAGAAAAAGGCAACGAAGTTACTTATGAAGAAGTACTAAAAAATGTAGAAGATAGAGACCATTTAGATTCTACCCGAGAAACTTCACCATTAGTAAAAGCAGATGATGCTATAGAAATAGATAATACAAACTTAACTAGAGAAGACCAATTCGATAAAATAATGGCTTTAATATCTGAAAAAACTGCTGTAAAATAATTTATGGTAAAAAACTCAGGAGAAGGTATAAGTAAGTCTGTTTTATATTTAATGTCTGCAGGAGCAGGTCTTGTAGTTGCTAATAATTATTACAATCAGCCACTTTTAAATTTAATAGCTACGGATTTTGGCGTTTCTGAATCGGCAGTAAGTAATCTTCCGTTACTAACACAATTAGGCTATGCTTTTGGCTTATTATTTATTATTCCACTAGGCGATAAATATCCGCGAAAAAAAATGGTGATGATCGATTTTGTATTCATTATTGCCAGTTTACTAATTATGGCGTTAGCTCCAAATTTATTAGTACTCATTATTTCTGGTTTCTTTGTAGGTTTTAGCTGTGTGGTACCACAGGTGTTTGTACCTATGGCTGCACAATTAGCTAAACCTGAAAAACGAGGACGTGCGATTGGTGTTGTAATGAGTGGTCTGCTAATAGGGATATTAGGAAGCCG
This sequence comes from Zunongwangia sp., assembly GCF_048269745.1. Classification (NCBI taxonomy): domain Bacteria; kingdom Pseudomonadati; phylum Bacteroidota; class Flavobacteriia; order Flavobacteriales; family Flavobacteriaceae; genus Zunongwangia; species Zunongwangia sp. The sequence continues at coordinate 155,442 of NZ_JBLXIB010000005.1, forward strand.
TTTTATAAGTGGTTTTATAGGCGAATATTTTGGTTGGCGGAGCATGTATTTTATCGCAGCAGGAATTATGCTTATTTTCTGGGTATTATTAAAATTGAAATTACCCGAATTACAGCCTGATTTTAAAGGAAGTTATAAAGCATTAATGCAATCGTTATGGGGATATTTTAAATCAGAACCTTCTGTACGCTTGGCAGCAGTTCGTGGCGGTTTGGGTTTTGCCGGTTTTAGTGCTTTCTGGACTACACTCGTATTTTTAATGGAAGATAATTTTAATTACGGAAGTGGAGTAGCCGGAACTTTTGGAGTTCTAGGTATTGGAGGTGCTTTGGCAGCTAGTTATGTGGGAAAACTAAGCGATAAAATGAATAAAAATAAACTGATTACTATAGCTACTCTAGTAATGTTAGTTGCTTGGTGTGTTTTTGAGTTTTCAGGACACTCAATAATCGGTTTAGTGATCGGAGTTATTTTGGTAGATATGGCACTTCAGTCATTACATATTAGTAATCAAAATATTATTTTTTCTAAAAATCCGGACGCTCGTAACCGAATTAATACCATTTATATGGTCGGCTATTTTATAGGTGGGGCTATTGGTACCACAACCGGAGCTTATGCCTGGCAAATATTCCATTGGCAAGGGGTAGCAAGCTTAGGTGTATTTTATACTATTTTAATTCTGATTTTTCATTTAGTATTCAAAAAATCGCTAGCCTAAAAATTTGAAATAAAGGAGTTTGAAAATATCAAAAATAATTGTATTTTTGCACACCTTTTTGGCAGAAAATCGGAAAATCAAAAAGGCTTGAAAATCAAAATGTAAACAGCTTCTGTGTTTTGTTTTGCGTTAAATTTTCCGGAGAACACAGAATACAAATATTAATCAGCATCCAATATGGCTGAAGAAAAAAAAGAACAAGAAGTTAAGGAAGTAGCAGGAATGGCTACAGCTTCTCAACCAGAGGTAACTGAGCAACAGGCTAATCCTGAGAAATTCCTTAAAGAATTTAACTGGCACAACTACGAAGAAGGAATTGATCCTATCGATGATGAAAAGCTAGAAGAATTTGAAAAATTAGTTGAAGAAAACTTCGTAGACACGCTTGATGATGAAGTTGTAAAAGGAAAAGTAATCAATATTACTGACCGTGATGCAATTATCGACATCAACGCAAAAAGTGAAGGTGTAATTTCTCTTAACGAGTTCCGTTACAATCCAGATCTTAAAGTTGGTGATGAAGTTGAAGTATTAATCGACGTTAGAGAAGATGCTACTGGTCAGTTAGTACTTTCTCACCGTAAGGCTCGAGTTATTATGGCATGGGATCGTGTGAATAAAGCACACGACGAAAGTCTTATCGTTAATGGTTTCATTAAATGTCGTACTAAAGGTGGTATGATCGTAGATGTATTTGGTATTGAAGCTTTCTTACCAGGTTCTCAAATCGATGTGAAGCCTATTAGAGATTACGATGCTTACGTAGGTAAAACAATGGAATTCAAAGTGGTTAAAATTAACCATGAATTCAAAAACGTTGTGGTATCACACAAAGCGCTTATCGAAGCAGATATCGAAGAGCAGAAAAAAGAAATTATTGGTCAGTTAGAAAAAGGTCAAGTATTAGAAGGTACTGTTAAGAATATTACTTCTTACGGTGTGTTTGTTGACCTTGGAGGTGTAGATGGACTTATCCATATTACCGATCTTAGCTGGTCTCGAATTAACCATCCAAACGAGATTGTTGAATTAGATCAGAAATTGAACGTTGTAATCTTAGACTTTGATGAGGCTAAGACTAGAATCCAATTAGGTCTTAAACAATTACAGAAACATCCTTGGGAAGCTTTAGATGAAAATCTTAAAGTTGGTGATAAAGTAAAAGGTAAAGTAGTTGTAATCGCAGATTACGGTGCATTTATCGAAGTTGCAGAAGGTGTTGAAGGATTAATTCACGTTTCTGAAATGTCTTGGAGTACACACTTACGTTCAGCTCAAGATTTTGTAAGCGTAGGAGATGAAGTTGAAGCACAAATTTTAACTTTAGATCGTGACGATCGTAAAATGTCTCTTGGAATTAAGCAATTAACTCCAGACCCATGGACAGATATTACTTCTAAATATCCTGTAGGATCTAAGCATACTGGTGTAGTTCGTAACTTTACTAACTTTGGTGTATTCGTAGAGTTAGAAGAAGGAATTGACGGACTTATCTATATCTCGGATCTTTCTTGGACTAAGAAAATCAAACATCCATCAGAATTCTGTAATGTTGGAGATAAATTAGAAGTTGTTGTATTAGAATTAGATGTTGAAGGTCGTAAACTAAGTTTAGGACACAAACAAATCGAATCTAACCCTTGGGATCAATACGAAACTGAATTTGCTGTAGGTACTAAACATACTGCTGCAATTTCTGAAATCGTAGACAAAGGAGCGACTATCGATTTTAATGATGATATTACTGCATTTGTTCCATCAAGACACCTTGAAAAAGAAGACGGAAGTAAACTTAAGAAAGGTGAAACTGCAGAATTCCAAATCATTGAATTCAACAAAGAATTTAAACGAGTGGTAGCTTCTCATGCTGCTATTCACCGTGAAGAAGAGCAAAAAATAGTAAAACAAGCTGCTAAAAAAGCTGCTAATAGTAATGAGAAAACTACTATTGGTGACGTAAATGCAGATTTACAAGCTCTTAAAGATAAAATGGAAGGAAAATAAGAAGTCCTGATATTTAATACTTAAAAACCTCCTTTTAAAGGAGGTTTTTTTATTTTATATACTTTAATAGAAAAATAATTTTATTTATGATTTTCTATTATTGTTTTTAAACTATCAATAGTAATAGGTTTTACTACATAATTACTTACTTCTTCATAGGATTTTGCTCTTTCTTTATCTTCTGGGTCTATAGAAGAACTTACAACGTAAATTACAACTGATTTTAGACTTTCAATCTTTGTAAATTCATCTAAAAATTCCCAGCCATTCATCACGGGCATATTTATATCTAATAGAATTACATCTGGTAATGTATTTTCTGTAGTTAGTAATGCCGTAAAATGATTTATTGCTTCTTTTCCATTTTTAAACACTAAAAAACTATCAGAAAAGTCTGCCAGTTCCATTATTTTTTTTGCGGTAAAAACAAAAATTGGATCATCATCAATAATACATGTTATATTACTTTTTTTCATTTTAAAAATAGGCTTAATTAAACTAACTTCTAGATATAAAAATTATGAAAAATTATCGAATATTACCAAATAAATTTTACCAAGCTTCTTTAAAACCATTTTCTAAAGCATCAGTATAGGCTTCTTTATCAAAAGTGTATAAATTGGGAGCTTTATGTGCACCTCCTTTTCTAGTTTCTTTTAGTTTTGTTAGAATACCATATTTAATCATTTTTCGATAAAAATTTCCACGGTTTAATTTCTTATCAAGTATAATTTCATATAATTTTTGAAGCTCTGGCATGGTAAATTTTTCTGGCAATAGCTTAAGCCCAATAGGGCGATAGTTTAAGCCTCGCCGAAGTGCTTTAAGTGCTTTCTCCAAAATTTTAGAATGGTCCATCATAAGTGCTGGGAGTTCATCTATAGATATCCATTTACAAGCATCGGAAATATCATCAATTTTAGGAATTACTTTAGCATAGTTAGTTAAAGCATAATAGCTAATGGAAATATAGCGTTGTTTTTGCCATAAATCATCTGGATATCCTTCAAAAAAGTGTTGCGATCTGTTCTTTTCACCAAAAGTTTCAAACTGATGCAGGTAAACATTACTTACACTAGTTCGTTCTTTTAATACTCGTTCAGCACCTTCATTCAAATCTTCTTCTTTTTTTAAATATCCACCTGGTAAAGCCCACTCTTTAGAACCTTTTAATCTAACTAAGAGTACTTTTAGTGAGTTAGTATCAAAACTGAAGATAACGCAATCTATAGATATACTGGCTAAATAGATTTCGTAATGATATGAAGAAGTTTTTTCTAGTAATTCTTTTAGGCTTATTGTCATGAAAACTATATGTTTGGTTCTATAAATATACATGTTTAAAGCAAAACCTTTAAAAAATAAGGTATGTATATTTAAAAATAGGGCTATAATTGTATAGCCCTATTTTTGTAAATATTTAAGCTATTATACGAAAATAATTACTCAATTACTTCCAATTCATTAAATTGCAAAGCTTTTCGAAAATTGGCAGTTAACAGTCGCCTATGGATAAAAAATTTTTTGTTATCTACTCGCTCAAGTGTAACTATTTGCTGTCCATTTTTTTTAATACTGGCTACTACTTTTGCTGAAACCCCATTAATTTTTTTATAATTAGGACGCTCTCCTTGTTTTACTAAAAAATGGCGCTTGGGTACATTTAAACCTTGGTAATTTCTGTTTTGAGGTGCCTTAATTTTAACTATATCTCCAATGTTTAGTATTTTTTCTTCTTGGGCATTTAGAGTAAATCCTAAAAGAAAAGTGGTGATAAATAATACATGCTTCAATTTAAATTTTTGCAAGTCCATAAATCTTCATTTTTTTTCAAAAATAAAAAAGATAGAACCGTTTAAAAATTTAAATATATTAATAAAATTATAAAATTAAGATTCGTTTTTTATCAAAAGTAAACAGTATAAGCCTATAATTAATAATATGTGTTATTTTTTGATATTTTGAATATGCCCATTTTGTAAATCAATTTTAAAATTACGGTCAGGCAAACCATGTAGAAAATGATCAAATATTTTAAGAAATAGCGCTATTTTTTGTCTATTCTCAGTAGTTGTTTTTATAGAAGTGTTTTTATAATTAAAAATTAATTTATAATTTTTAACTCGTTTCCTATCAATATCAGTTAATGCTAATTTATCGGCATTTCTAAGTTTGTAGAAATCTATTATCATATCTTTTCCAGTCCATTTTCTAAATTCTTTCCAATTAATTGAATTTGGCAATTTTTTGATAACTTTTTTCCGTAATATTGAATTTGCTAAAAATTCATTTGCTATTTCTGAGCCTTTATAAGCGGTTAATAATAAAATTTCTTCACCAGTTAGCTCCTGAAAGAAATGTAAAAAATCAACTGGCCAATCATTAGGCAAGAAGCGTAATTCAACTAATTGTTGTAAGTGAAATTCGGTGAATTTTCGATAACTTTTACTTTTTAAAATACTTGCATCCCAGTTTGGTAGTCCATTTTGTTTGCGATAATTTAATTCTATTTCGTAAGCAGGGAAAAGTGTATTAAAATCAGCAACATTGTCAATAGAAATGGTATTTACGGTAACGTTAGAGTCGGTTACTTCCAAAATTTTATAGCCAGGTACGTAAGCCGCTAAAGACGGTGTTTGAATGTTTATTATAAATTTGTCCCCGTATTGTCGTTTTCCGGTATCGTTAATATGCATATGGCCGGCTACATGAATTTTGATCCCTGATTCAGCAAGTTTTTTGGCTATTTCTTCTTTTGGAACTCTTTCCAGTTGCCATTTTCCAGTGCCTAACAGTTTTTCTAAAATAGGGCTAGCATCATCATTAAAATCGATAGCGGGATAATGGCTAAAAGCAATTAAATTTTTATGATTTTTTTTTGCTGAACGAGCTATCTTTTTTATCCAACTAAATAAGTATTTTTTATGATAGAAACTCGTATTATAACCTTTCGAAGTGCCAGAGTATTTTCCGTTTCCTTCAGGGATATAAGCATTTCCATCGATTGCTAATAGCCATAAACCCGGAGTAGGTTCTACTACATAACTAGCATCAGGAATCGATAAATGGTCATCAATTTTATAAAGTCGATTCTCAATTTTAGCTGCTTTTTTTGCCTTTTTATAGCTATAATTGTCTACTCGGTATTCTGAAAATGGTGTGGCCCAATAACTATTACTTTCTTGTGGATCAAAACCGAAGTTGGTTAATATCGACATTATTTTTTCATATCCAGCATTAGCTAATTTCGGTTCTATGCTGAAGTTGTTTTCTTTTTTAAATGAATTAGGAACCGAACTACTATCAGAATAAATAGCAATTTCTTGGCCATTCTTTTTTAGAAAATTTCTTTTTCCGCTTGCCGTAGAAAATGGCTGAACAGGATCATGATTCCCTGTAGTAATAAAAAATTGTATATCGTATTTATTATGATAATAATTTAGGATGCTGGCTAATCCTTCTAAATTTAGAGGTTGGCCATCGTCGGTATAATCGCCGGGTAAGGCTACAAGTTTAATATTTCGTTTTACAATATCTTTTAAAACCGCTTGTAGCACAAAGTAATTTTCATTGAATAATCGTGTCGAATGTAATTGAGCATTCATACTTCTAATTTTAGCCGATTGCTGAAAATTATTAAGAGGAATTCCTTCAAAATCATCATAATCGGCAAAAATATCGAGTAGATGTATATCAGCAATAAAGGCTACTTTAGCTGTTTTTTTTTGAGCTGATACGGAACAGGTTATAAATAAACAATAGAAGATAATACCCCAATTTTTCATGTCGAAAATTTTGTTGCGAGTATAACACCTTCTATTGTAATCTATATCAACTTATGGTTAAGCTTATTCATGTTTCACTTCAGATAATTCTTCTGGAGATGGTGCGTTTAATTTATTATTTCTATATAAATACACGGTTTCTTTTACTTCATAATTGGCAAAAGCAGTTACCAATTCTGTTTGGGCTTCTTGCTGTAAACGTTGCGCATCTAACAAGTCCGATAAATTATTTAAACCGCTATTATAATTATCACGCTGTACGTCTAAATTTTCTTCGGCATAAGCCAAATTATCTTTAGCATAATCAATTTGTTTGTAGGCATCTAATAAATCGTACCAGCTTTTTGTAATTCCTACGGTAATTTGATCTTGCCCTTTTTTTAATTGATTTATAGCAATTTTTTCTTCAATTTTTCGCTGCTTTACCTGTTGCTTTTCTTTTCCCCACCAAGCTGAAATTGGAATTCGTACGAGTCCAAAAGCTAAAGGCTGAATATCGGAATCTAAACCTACATTGAAAGTTCCGTACTTGCTGGCATTTACTCCTACAGAAATTTGTGGAAGTTGATTGGCTTGTGCCATTTTGGTTTGTAATTTAGAGGCTTGAATTTGCTCGTCAAGTAACTGGTAATTTTTATTTTCAGCAACATTTATTGTATGTTGATACTTCAGTTCTGGTGGAATTATCTGATGCATTGTATCTATAGCAAAGCTGGTAGTATCATAATCTAGACCAGTGTAAAGCGCTAAATCAAGCAAAGCTAATTTTCTCATATTGGCTAATTTGCTTTCTGTTAGTAAAATTTTACTTCGATTTACTTTCACTTGTAGTAATTGATTTTTAGCAATTAAACCGGCTTCTAATAAATCCTCTTGTTGTACCAGCAATTCTGACAAATATAATTTCGCCGCATTTACTACTTTTTGTTGTTCTTGTAATTGCACCAATTGCCAGTACTTTTTTTCTGTAGTTAAAATAACTGAATCTATAGATTGCTCAGCCCGAATCTGATTGGCACTTACTTGCACTCGTGCCAACTTGTTGGCATTTCTTACTTTTCCACCTGCAAAAACAACTTCAGAGGCAGTTGCAGAAGCTAAATACACATTATCAATTTCTGGAATTCCTAATAAAGCAATAGGATCTATAAAGTTATCAAATGCATAAACCGTTCCTCCTAAAGCTTCAAGCGTAGGGAAATAATTGGCAAGTGCCTCTTGTTTTTGTGCATTGGCTTTTTCAATACGTAAATTTCCATTTTTAATATCGTGGCTATATTGTAAAGCTGCTTTTTTTGCTTTTTCTAGCGTGATATAATTTTCTTGTGCGTTTGCTGTAATCGCTACAGTTAGTATTAAAAAAATACCAAGCTTTTTTATGTAGTTTGAAAAATTAGTTTTCATTTCTTTTCAATTTGAATATTAAGCTTTTTCGGTTTTGTTTTCATCTTCGTTTTTGAAGAACATCCAATATAAAACCGGTAATACATATAGCGTAAGAACCATAGAAATCATAAGTCCGAAGGCTATAACAGTTCCTAAAGGTCCCCAGAGGGTAGATCTACTAATAATCATAGGAATAACACCTACCGCTGCTGCTGAAGAGGTTAAAAAGATAGGGCGCATTCTACGTTGTGCTGCCATTATTGATGCTTCTTTAACGCTATAATTTTCTTCATAACGAAGTTCATCAGCAAAATCAATTAAAATAATACCGTTTCTTACTACAATACCGCACAGAGCTAAAATTCCGAGGAAAGAGGTAAACCCAAATGGATATTGCATGAGCATTAAACCTAAAGCGGCTCCTAAGATACTTAGTGGCATGGTAATAAAACTCAGTGTAGCATGTTTAATCGATTTAAAATGCCAGATTAAAATTAAGAAAATCACAAGTACACTTATAGATAATGAAACTCCCATAGGCACCAGATTTTCCTGTTGCATCTCGTATTCACCACCATAATCTACTCGAATGGTATCGGGAATATTCAGTCTCTTGATTTTTGGACGTAGTTTTTCTAATACCACATTGGCTACAGCTCCTTTGGTAATATCTACTCGAACGGTTAAACAACGCATTCCGTTACGATGCGTAATTTGCTCTTCTTCCCAACCTGGTTCTACGTTAGCCACTTGGCGAAGTGGAACCATACTTTGGGTCTTAGCAGAGAGTACCGAAAGCTCTCTTAAATCGGCTACGGTTTGAGTTTTGTTATTTTCGGCTTTGATTTTTACCTGAATGGCATAATCTTCATCATATACCTTGGTAGCATTTAAACCTTCCATATACATTGCAACTGTATTAGCAATATTCTCTTTGCTTAAGCCAACTTGTGCAGCTTCATCTTTTTTAATGTTGATATTAATTGTGGCCTGTTTTTCACCAAAATTAGTTCTAGACCAGATGGTTTGCGGAGTTTCTCGGGCTAAATTGATAATACTATCTCCGTAGCTTCGCAATTGCGCAATGTTATTTCCAAAAAGACGAACTTCTATTGGTGCCGGTTTATTCACCATATTAAGCTGTTTCATTCGTAAATACGCATTCGGAAACATATCGGCATAATGCTTATCATAATCTTTTAAAACTTCTTCTGTAGCATCTTCGGAAGCTGTGGTGATTAAAATCTGAGCATAATTTTTAGCCGGCAAGTTAGGCGCATAAACCATATGGAAACGTGGTGAACTTTCTCCAATAAAACTGGTATAATTTAGTACACGTTCATCATCTTTCAATACTTCTTTTTCAAACTTTTTAACCACTTTGGCAGTTTCGTCTAGATTGCTTCCTTTGGCTAAATAAACTTCAACTGCAAACTGGTTTCTTTCAATAACTGGAAATAATTCTTGAGTTAAGGTAGAGAATAATATAAACCCAAGAACCACAGAAGCAATACCTATAGCTAAAGTGATTTTAGCATGCTTCATTGCTTTTTGTATGGTTGTATTAAAAAAGTTTTGTAACCGATCTAACATCGATTTTTTATCCTTTTTCTTCTCTTTTTTATCGTCGCGTAGTCCCTTTTTAATAAAAATAGTATTGAAAAAGGGCACAATTAATACCGAAATAGCTAACGATAAGAATAGCGCAATCATAATGGTGAAGGGGAACGTACTTAAAAAATCTTTTGCCGTACCACTTAAGAAAAATATAAGCGGTAAAAAGGTAGCGGTAATGGCTAATGTAGCCGTAAACACTGAAGGAAATAATTGTAACGCACTGTGGTAGGCTGCCTTCCAAATCGATTCGCCTTCGTCTAATTTTTCTACGTGATTATCGATAATTACAATCGGATCATCTACCACAATTCCCAGCACAATGATAAGCGCAGCTAGGGTTACGGTATTTAATTCCATTCCTAACATATACATCACTGCTAAAGTTGCTGAAATAGTAATCGGTATAGTTGCAGCAGCTACCGATGCTACCCGAAACGGCAATAAGAACAGTGCCACCAGAATTACCCCAACTAAGGCAAAACCAAATTCTTTCATAAAATGCCCAATAGCGCTATGGACTACATCGGGCTGATCGGCTATTTTATGAATTTCAATATCTTTTGGTAATTGTTGTTCTATGCTAGTTAAGCGCTCTTCAATTTCTTTTCCGAATTGAACAATATTATTTCCTTTAGCCATTTCTAAAGTAATAATCATGGCTTTGGTTCCATTGGAGGTAGTGAAAGCATCAGGATCTTCGTATTCTCGTTTTACCTCAGCTACATCTTTTACCCGAATAATACTACCATCGTCTCCGGTACGTACAATTTGATTAGCCACATCGGTTTCATTTTTAATAAACGTATCTATGTGAATAGGCCGATCAAATTTAGATCCTTCTAAAGTCCCTCCAGGATTTATCGAACCTTGATCTTGTAAACTTTGCATGAGCATTCCCGGACTAATCCCGTAGGTTGCTAATTTATTCTGATCAGCATAAACGGCAATCTGCTCGGTTAAACCACCATCGTGACTTATTTTTGCAACATTTTCTAGTTGGCGAAGATTGTCTTCAATATCTTCTACGTGCCGTTTTAAATCTTTATAAGGTCGGTTATTAGATTGAACGGCTAAAATCATTGCTGCGGTATTTCCAAATTCGCTATTCACTATAATTCCGCGAACGCCTTTGGGAAGTTGCTGTTGCTGAAAAACCAGCAAGCCGTTTTTTAGTTTATTCCAAAATTGCTCCGTAGCATCTTCATCTACTCGGTTGGCAACTTCTACATACATATACATTTTCCCGTCTTGGGAATAGGAATAGGTTTTGGTTTTATCAACTTCGTTAAAGCTAAAGAGGTATTCTTCTACTTTAGTAGTTAGTTCCTGTTCTACTTCTTCTGAATTTGCACCGGGATAATATCCAATTAGCAAACCTTGGCGAATGGTAAAATCTGGAAATTCGTTACGTGGCATTTTAAACAAACCAATAAGCCCGATAGTTACCAAAAGTGCGGCAACGGCAAGCGGAAACGATTTGTTTTTCATAGCCCATTCTATAATAGAGCTGTTATCTTTTTTCATAATCTACACGAACTTTTTTAGCTTATTCAGCTAGTTTGATAGGAGTGTTGTCGGTTAATTTATGATAGCCGGAAGTAATTACTTCATCTGAATTTTTTAATCCTGAAGTGATTGCAATTCCATTATTGTACAGTTTTCCGGTAGTAACTGTTTTTCGTTTTGCTTTGCCATCTTTTACGATGTACACAAAATTTTCTCCCTTTTCAGTAACCGAAACCACTTCAACCGGTAATACAATTGAAGTATTTTTTGAAGTTCTATTTTTATTAAAATCTAGTATGGCAGCACAAGACATGCCGGGTTTTATTTTTCGATCTGGATTATCTATAGTAATTTGTGCTATGTAAACCGGATTTCGTTGGGTAGACTGAATAGAAATTTCAGAAACTTGTCCGTTAACTATTTTATTGTTTAACGCGTTGATTTTTACTTTAGCGCTATCGCCACTTTTTAGCTGATTAACTTCTTCGTCTGGAATAGGAACAGCTGCTTTTACTTTGTTTATATCTAATAACTGAAAAACAGGATGCCCCGGACTTGCTAAATCTCCGGCTTCCATAATTTTAGCGCCAATATATCCGCTGGTAGGTGCGTATAGTTTGCTATGTTTTACGTTTTGATATACTGCATTTGCTGCAGCTTTGGCCTGTTGGTATTTAGAGCGAGCTTCAATCATTTTAATTTCAGCAATACTACCTTTTTTGTACACTTCATTAATACGGTCGTAGTTTTCTTTGGCTAATTCAGCTTGAGCTTTTTTTGCTTGGTATTGTTCTTTATAAGCTGTTGCATCAACTTCGGCTAATAATTCACCTTTTTGAACAAAATCGCCCATATCAGCTTTTAAATATTCAATAGTTCCGCCAATTTGAAAGCTTACATTTATTTTTTTGTTAGCTATAATTTTACCGGTAAAACCAATATCCTGATTTTGTTGAGCCGAATTTTGGTTGCCAACCGTCATGGTTTTTACCTCAATGGGCTTAATAGGAGTTGATTTTTTCTCTTCACCACAGCTTATGGCCAGAAAAATGCTAAAAGTTAGCAAAGTGAGACGAATAGTGCGCATAGTTTAAAGTTTAAAAAGTATTAGTGTTGAAGTCCTTTTATAATAAGTTGATTAATCCAATCTAAACGATCGAACATATCATTTGAATAGCGTTGATATAAGAAAATTTCTTTTTCTAGACTATCGGTTGCAGTCACAATAGCTAATGCTAAAAAATTTAAATCGGTTTTAGGAACCGGAGTAATTTCTTTCTTTTCGATAGCCCAACTAAGGCAGTTTTCAATAATTGAAATTTCTTCTGTACGAATTTCATGCAATAATTCAAACAAGAAAGTTGTATTTTCTTTTAAGTCGGTTAATAAGTAAGTATACGTATTTGAAAGTTTGATGTAGTGTTCTAATTTAATCTTTCGGTAACTAGATAGATTTTTTTCAATAAGAAGATTTCTAGAAACCACTTTTCCGGTTTCAATAATGATGCTTTCATATTCATTTTTAACAAAAGCTTCAAAAACTTCATTCTTATTTTTAAAGTAATAGTACAAAGTGCTCCTGCCTTTACCGGAGGCTTTGGCGATATGATCCATAGTTGCTTTTTTAAAACCATATTTTTTAAATACTGCTTTAGAAGCATCAATAATTTGTTTTCTTACAAAGTCTTCTTTGGATTTCATATTCGACAAAAAAAATTAATATGTCTAATTTTAGACAAAATTATGTATTTAGTCAGGATTTGATTTATATAGAAGTGTTAATTTTTCAATTCTTTTTCCAATAATAAATTTCGATAAAAAAATCTTATATACTAATATACTAATGTATTTAGTAAAAGAATAAAATGTGTTTTGAATACAGTTTAATTTTAACGAAGATTTATCACGAAATATTGATTGTTAGAAAGCATTTTCAGTATAATACATAAAAAAGAAAAATGGAAGTATTAGTAATTGGGGCACACGGTAAAATAGGGAAATTAGTTACTCAGAAAATGCAAAGAGCAGTTGATTTTGATGTAACAGCTTTTATTCGAAAAGAAGAGCAAAAAGGTTATTTTAATGAATTAGGTGTAAAAAGTATTGTAGGTGATTTAGAAGCTAGTGTTGAAGAAATTGCCGAAAAGTTGAAGGGTTTTGATACGATTGTTTTTACAGCTGGTTCTGGTGGTAAAACAGGGGATGATAAAACTTTGGAAATAGATTTAGATGGTGCCGTAAAAACCATGTTAGCAGCACAAAAAAATGCCATTAAACGATATGTTATGGTTAGCGCTGCATATGCAGACGATCGTTCTAAATGGAAAGCTACCGGATTAAAGCCCTATTATGTGGCTAAGCATTTTGCAGATTTGGAATTGAAAAGAAGTAATTTAGATTATACTATTATTCGGCCTGTATCACTTACTGATGATAATGGTAAAGGATTGATTACGCTAACAAAATCTCCGGAGAATTTACAAAAAGAAATTGCACGAGCTGATGTTGCTGAGGTGATTTTAGAAAGTTTGCGAAATAAAAAATCAATTAAAGAGGTAATTGAAATTTCTGAAGGGAATGATTCTATAAAAGAAGCGATTGCAGGAATTTAAAATTAAAAAAGGAGAAACAAATTTGTTTCTCCTTTTTCTATGCTATTTAATATTGTAATTCTTGTTTTTGTATAGTCTGTTTAGGACTTATAATTTCTACATTTTGAAAAGTGATAGCTCCTTTAATAACTGAAGAGATAACATCTTTTAGCGCATCAATAATCTGCATTTTTAATTCACTTTTGCTATATATTAAACTAACTTCTCTAGCCGGTTTAGGATCGGTAAACATTCGTAAACACTCTTTTTCTTTACTACCTAATTCTAATGTGTGTAAATAGGGAAGAAGCGTCATTCCTAATCCTTCATTAGCTAATTTAATTAAAGTTTCAAAACTACCGCTTTTTAGTTGAAAGCGTTCATCGTTATAATTTTTAGAAGCTTTACATAAATTAATAATACCTTCTTTAAAGCAGTGGCCATCTTGTAGTAATAATATATCATCAATATCTAAATCAGTAGGCGCTACTTTACTTTGCTTATAAAGACGGTGGCTAGGTGGAATGTACCCGACAAAAGGTTCATAATATAAAGGACTTTCTTTAATTCCTTCAATACTTAATGGAGTAGCTGCAATTGCGGCATCTAAATGTCCTTCTTTTAAACGCTCTAAAATGGCATTAGTATGTAATTCTTCTATATGTAATTTTACTTTTGGATATTTCTTTATAAAAGTATTAATAAACATAGGTAGTAGCGTAGGCATAATAGTAGGGATAATTCCTAAGCGAAATGCTCCACCAATATATCCTTTTTGCTGATCTACAATATCTTGAATTCGATCGCTTTCATTAACAATGTTACGTGCCTGATGGACAATTTTTTGTCCAGTTTCTGTTAGCTCAATCGGCTTTTTACTACGATCGAATATCTGAATATCCAGTTCTTCTTCTAATTTTTGTATTTGCATACTAAGAGTAGGCTGGGTAACAAATACTTTTTGTGCAGCTTTTGTAAAGTTTTTATTTTCAGCTACAGCCAAGACATAGTGCAATTGCGTGATCGTCATAATAAACAAAGGATTTGTACAAATATATTAGTTTTATTTATACTGCAATAATTATTATATATCGTTTGTTGGTTAATTTACTAGTGAAAAATTGTGTAGAGATCAAATTAATCCTCGAGCTTTAATTTCTAAATACTTATTAATTGCATTTATACTTAATTCTTCAGGCTTAGTTAATATTGTTTGTATTCCGTTACGTTGCAATTCTTTAGCCATTATTATTTTATTCTGAATAAAATCTTCTGCAATAGTTTGGTGGGCGCTTTGCGTAATATTTTCGGGTTCTGTTGTTGTTAATTTTTCAACTTCAGTATTTTCAAAAAATATAACTACTAATACGTGTTTTTTATTAATTGCTTTTAAATAAGAGAGTTGGCGTTTTAATGCTGATTGATGTTCAAAATTAGTATATAGCATTAATAAACTTCGGTGTGTAATCGTACGGTTTAAGTTTGCGTATAAGTTACCAAAATCAGATTCTAAAAAATCGGTTTTAATATTATATAGCACTTCCATAATTCGACGAAGCTGACTTAATTTAGAAGATCCTTTTACAATATTTTCAGTTTTTGCTGAAAATGTAAGCATTCCTGTTTTATCCTTTTTCCGCAAACTAATATTAGAAAAAGCAAGGCAACTATTTATAGCATAATCTAATAAAGTTAAGCCTCTAAAAGGCATCTTCATAACACGGCCTGTATCGATAATCGAATAAATAGGTTGTGCTTTTTCATCTTGAAATTGATTAACCATTAATTGACGGTGTTTAGCTGTAGCTTTCCAATTTACAGTTCGAACATCATCCCCGATAACATAATCTTTTATTTGTTCAAACTCCATGGTATGCCCAATACGCCGAATTTTTTTGATACCTATTTCAGAAATTCGATTATCTATTGCCAAGAAGTCTAAAGATTTCATTTGTATAAAAGACGGATATACTTTTACCAGTTGTTCGTTATTAAAAACCTTTTTTATTTTAGCAAGTTTTAAAACAGATTGAGAATATATGTTTACATAACCAAATTTATATTCTCCTCGTTCTAATGGTGTTACTTGATACTTGAATATTGCTTTTTCATTAGCCAAAATTTTACTGGAATATTTAAAATCTCGCTTTTGAAATTGAACAGGTAATTCATCTATAACTTCAATATAAGTTTTAAATGGATATTTATTATGATATTGAATAGTTACATCATTCGGATCTGAATTACTAAATTTTTCCGGTAAAATTCGTGTTGCTTCTATTCCGTTTTTCTTATATAATAAGGCAATATCTATTAAAACAGTAATAATAAATAGCATTACGAAAACCCAAGTTATACTATATAACCAGGGTAACCAATACGAAAGTAAGAATAACAATATTACTCCGATTAGGCTATAAAAAAAGCGAAAGCCAAAATATAAAGATTTAATAAATTGAAGCACTATCTAGGAATTTCTACTGTTTGGCTAATCATTTCAATTACATCGCTGGTCTTCATTCCCTCCATTTCTCGTTCAGGACTTACAATAATTCGGTGTCCTAAAACTGGTTTTAGCGATTTTTTGATGTCTTCTGGAATAACAAAATCTCTTCCTTCTATTGCAGCAAAAGCTTTGGAAGAATTCATTATAGCAATAGAAGCTCTAGGTGAAGCACCTAAATATAAATGCGCATGCGATCTGGTCTTGTAAACCAATTCTGCAATATATCCCAAAAGTTTTTCTTCAATTCTAATATCGTAAATTTGTGTACGTATTTCCTGAAGTTGTTTAGGAGTAAGGATTGGATTAATTCCTGTTTCTGGAGAATTACCTTTTCGATTATTGTGGCCTTTTAAAATCTCGATTTCTTCTTCTAGTTTTGGATAATCTACTTCAATTTTAAATAAAAAACGGTCTAATTGCGCTTCTGGTAATGCATAGGTTCCTTCTTGTTCAATTGGGTTTTGAGTAGCAAGTACCATAAACGGATCTTCTAATTGATAGGTTTTTCCATCGATGGTTATTTGGCGTTCTTCCATTACCTCAAATAGAGCAGCTTGTGTTTTAGCAGGAGCACGGTTAATTTCATCGATCAAAACGATATTAGAAAAAATAGGACCGGCTTTAAATTCGAAATCTGAATTTTTCATATTTAATACCGATGTTCCTAACACATCACTTGGCATTAAATCGGGAGTAAATTGAATACGGCTAAATTCTGTTTGCAAACATTTGGCAAATAGTTTAGCGGTTACAGTTTTAGCAACACCGGGCACACCTTCTATTAAAACATGTCCGTTAGAAAGAAGCCCAACAATTAGTAATTCTACAAAATCGGTTTGCCCAACAATTACTTGTGATAATTGAGATTTTAGATTATCAACAGCATTTTTTAAATCTTGTAGCGGTATTCTTGCATCAAAATTTAAATCTTCGTTAGGTGTTATAGGTTCGTTATTATTTTCCATCAGGATTATTTTTAAATTGGTGAATAGCAGTATTTAAATTCATAAAAACTTTTGAAGCAGCTGCATTTTTTTTAGCATTTTCTAATTGCTGAAATAGCTTTTTTACTGTTTCAACTTTGTTACCAGATTTTTCTGCTAAAATCGTATAAAATTGATTGTTGTTTTGGTCTATAGTCAATTTATATTGTTGCTGAATGTATTCCAGAAAATGTTTAATTTTCTTTTCAGTTAAGCTTTTAACTTCTTTGTTTTCTAAATATAATTCAGCAATTGTTTGTGTGTATAAATACGACTGGTTTTTTGGAGGAGTAACTACCGGAATAGCTCGTTGCTTCCGTTTCCCTTCAAAATAAATAAATAAAATTACAGCTAAAATACAAAGGTAATACGCCCAGCGTAACGATTTATTTTGCATTAAAACATATAATAAACTTTGAGGATTGGCCTTTCCGGTTTTATAATAATTATCCCATAAAATCTTGTTTTTAGGTTTTATATAGCCTAACACATTCTCGATATACTTATAGTTTTTATTTTGAAGTATAAAATAGTTACTGAATGCCTCTGGGGTGGTATGCATAAATATATTTCCGTCGCCAAATGTAGTTTCTATAAAGTTGATGTTATTTTTATTTTTTTTACTACTGCTGGTAGCCATCGTTCCTAAAACAGTACTATTTATAGTGTCTATTTTAGAGAAATAAAATGAATGGAATTCATGCGGAATCGAGAAAGTATCTCGGCCCAAATTTGGGTTTACTAACGATACTTCTGTTTTAGGTTCATAATCTAAATTGGAATCTAATTGTAATTGATACGGTTTAATGTTGAGTTGTAATGTATCTAGTAAATTTTTGCTAAAGTTGTTAGAAGCAATAAAAACATCGTTTCCTTTAGCAACCCATTTGAGTAACGTATTTAATTCAGTATCATCAAAATTAACCGAATTATTTATAAAAAAATAGGTCGATTTTTGTACTGTATCTGTTTGCGGTTCGTTGAGGTATTCGAAAGGAGGAATATCTACTTCACCAAAGTTATTTTTATTTAAATCTTGCCAAGTTTCAAATAAAATATAAGTTCCCAAAGGTACTTTATCTTGTTTTGAATAGGTTGGGAACCAATTTAAGGGTTGTGGTGTATTAGTCTCCAAATACGTAAGCCCAATAATAAGAAGTACTAAAACCCCAAGTGCTATTTTATAAAATCTACTCATTACTGGTGGTTTTTAGAATACTTTTTAACTCATTAAAATTTTTCTGAGCGAGCTTAAAATCGGTTTCAGAAACACTAAAATCACCATACCAGATAAAATTATAAATCCTCGTGGTTTTTTTAAAATGTGTGTTTAATTGTTCGTTTTTTAATTCTGAAGAATATTCTTCGTTTGTTTTTTGATTTTCGTAATTTATAAAATGTAAGTTATCAAGTTCTTTCAATACTTGTAAATAATAATACCGTACAGCTAATCGATATTGTTTATTTTCAACAGCATTTTTTATAAGCTGCTGGATATCGGCATTTTTTATAATATCTTCATCAGCATTTAAATTAACCGTAGATTTTTTTACAGAATCTAAACCGGCTACAGAAGGCGATAAGCGCATAAAAAGCCAAACTATTAGCCATAAAACAAACCCTAAAATTATATAAGGTATAATCTTTAAAATGGTTGCAATTAAACCGGAAGTTTCATAATCCTCAAAAAGGTAAGAGGCAAGCTGATTTAATTTTTGTATTAGCCATTCCTTAAATCGTTGCCACCAGTTTTTCTCTTGCTTCTCTTGTATATATTGAAATTCTTTATCTTTTTGATAGTTTTTTATTTGCTGTTTATCTAAGTTTTTAGGGGTAACTAATTCTGAATGGTCATATCTAATAGAATCGGAGGAGACCAATGGTTGTTGCCCCCAACTTGAAAACCCAATAAATAATACTACAAATATTTGGAGCAGTTTCATTAATTATCTTTTCCTAAATTTTCAATATTTTCGAAGGTACCTGTCGCATTTTTCTCTTCATTAAGACTAAAATAAATTACGGCAACTAAAACAGGAGTAAACGCATAAAATATATACTGAATAATGGAGCTTAATATGCTTAAAATTATCAACACATAATCTTTTTGCTGTGCCATATTCACAATAGTTGAAGGATCACTATCGGCCCCTACTATAGTTTTTATAGCAGTATAAATTATAAGAGGCATTTGGAAAATTGCAGTTGCAAAAGAAACAATAAGTCCAAAAACAAATAATAACCCAAAAGTAAACCACCAGTTGTTTTTAATAAGCGAAAAAGCATCTGTAAAACTTTCAGAGATTCCTTTATTTTCGAATACCAAAATAGGCAAAGCAAGTGTTAATACCACACCTAAATAAAATGCAGGGATAATCATAAAAAATATAGCTACAAAACAGGTAATTCCTACTAAAATTTGTAATGCAATTCCTTTACCTAAGTTTCTTTTTAGCCCTGCGGAAACTTCTTCAGTATTTACTACTCCATTATTTTTTATATATGACTGGATATACTGAAATACAACAACCCAAATAGCAATAATATAAACCACAACAGTAAGTACGTTAAGAGATAAAGCAGTAAAAGATTCACCTGATGAAGAAATAATCTCTAGAGCATTTGCACCGCTTGTAGCGAAGGAAACCGACGTAAAAGTATAGTATGCATTAGTAAGAATTAAAGCAATTAAAAAAGGGCTAACTATTTTTAGTATAGTGGTGAAAAAATGTTTAAAGTTCTCTCGAATAAACTTAAAAGTATCACTAAGAACTTCTCCGAAATCTCTTGTTTTTTTAAAATTTAAATTAGAATTCATTATTGGTTTTTTTATAGAGTTGGTGTGGTAGTATTACGTAATACCAAATGATTAAACTTAAAGAAGCAAGAATAATAAAAATTGCAATGAAATCGGGCATTTCGGTATGTCTTGTTACAAATCCTTCTAAAAAACCGGCAACAATAAAAAACGGAATGGTGCTCATTACTATTTTTAAACCATCTTTTACCGCTTTTACAAATGCATGCATTCTAGTATACGTTTTTGGGAATAAAATACCTTTTCCGACTACTAAGCCTGCACACCCTGAAATTATAATTACCGAAATTTCTATAGTTCCATGTATCCAAATAGTACGAACCGATTCCCATAATAATCCTTGGTCGTAAAAGAAATATTGAAAAGAGCCTAGCATTAAAGCATTTTGCATAATTATTAAAACGGTACCTATGCCAGCTAAAATACCTAAACTAAAAGCCATTAAACCTACACGTATATTATTAATAGTAATACCCAAAAACATATCGGTTTCTGCGGCTTGTTTATAAACAGCCATAGGATCGTTATTTTTTATATTCTCTAAGGTCATGTTTACATATCCGTCTCCTAAAACAGCTCTAATAAATGCATCTTCTTGAGAAGCAGAATAAACACCAATTAAGGCAAAGAACAAAAACAGTAAAAAACTAATTAAGAGTTGTTTCTGATATTGATAAAAAAATAGCGGAAACTCTTTAGTATAAAATAGAACTAATTTATTTCTGGATTCTTTTTTATTCTTATAAATTTTTTGATGTGCAGAGGAAGCTAACTCATTTAAATACTGGGTAGTACTGCTGTTAGGATAAAATGTTTTCGAATAGCTTAAATGATCGGTAATTTCTATATATAAATTCGAAAGTTTTTCTGGGGAGGAAATTTTATTGTTTAATTGACTTTCATACGTAAGCCATTTATCTTTATTTTGCTTTACAAATGCAGCTTCGCGCATAACTAATTTTGAATTTGATTTTCAAAGAAACAGATTAAATGGATAATTTTCAAATTGAAACCGCTCAAAATATAAATATTGAGCAAAAAGCAGCTCCTCTTCTAGATCGAATAGTCGCTTATGTGATAGATGCAATTATTATGTTTTTTTATATATTAATAATTACACTTTTAATGTCCGGAATGGGGGTAGATGGATTCGCTTCAGTTTCTATTATGATGCTTTTAATACTACCAATATTTTTGTATTTTTTGTTATTTGAAACTTTCATGAATGGGCAAACGCTTGGTAAAGCTGCTATGAAATTGCGAGTAGTTAATTTAGATGGCTCTCGTCCTAATTTTTCATCATATTTAATCCGTTGGTTATTACGTTTTATAGATATAAGCATGTCTAGTGGGGCAGTAGCAATTGTTAGTATTTTAGTGGGTGGTAGAGGGCAACGTTTAGGAGATATGGCTGCAAAAACAACAGTAATTTCTGAAAAACGAAAAGTTAATTTACGTAGTAATTTATTAGCCGATTTACCGGAAAATTATACGCCAAAATATTCACAAGTCACCTTACTTACCGATAAAGATATCCAAGAAGTGAAACAAATATATTTTAGAGCAAAAAGAAAAGGTAATCATGGTATTATTATAGCTTTGGCCGATAAAGTTGCTTCATTGTTAGGATTATCGGAATATGAAGAAAAACCAATTGTTTTTTTACAACGTGTAATCGATGACTATAATTACTATACACAATAAAATAATCAATATTTGAAATTAAGCCTGTTTGAATTTATGAAATTTAAAAAACTGATAAATAATCGGGAATATAAAAAATAGAGATGTTTATTCTATAATTTCAGCATCAATATATACATTATCAATAGGCCACTCAGCATCGCTGGTTTTTACTTTAGAAATTTCATCGACCACATCCATTCCTTTCGATACATACCCAAAAACAGTATGCTCGTTATCTAAATGATGCGCACCATTTTTATTTAGAACTACAAAAAATTCAAACGGAGAAGATGCTTTACTGGTATTTTGTTCTGCATATTTTGCTGCAGAAACAGCTCCGCGAACATGTTTATGCCCAGCTCCAAATTCATTAGGAATTAAATAATTCCCGATTTCGTGCCTTTTTTCTCCGGTTGAAACATTATCGGAATTGCCTCCTTGAATTACAAAATTTGGAGCAACTCGATAAAAATAAGTATCGTTAAAATATCCTTTTTTAACTAGCATTATAAAATTAGCTCGATGTAATGGGGTGTCTTTAAATAGTGTAATTTCAAAAGAGCCAAACTGGGTTGTTATTTTTACATGATTTTCCGGATTTTCTTTGCCATATTTTGTTAGAAAAGGAATTAATTTTTCCTGCTGTATAGGAAAATCACTTTCTTTTTCTGTTTCAGAATTTTTTTCTTCTGAAGAAACCTCTTTAACAGAATCTTGAGAGTCTAAAGTGTCTTTTTGACTATTTTTAACGACTTTGTGTGTCTCTTCTGAATTATTTTTAGTTGAACTTTGTTTATCTTGACAACTTGTAAAAAATACAACAACCAACAAAACCAATATAGAAAGGCGTTTACACATGGATTTTCAGGAATTTAAAAATAGAATTTCAAATTTAAAAAAAATACCGCTTCCCGGAGAAACGGCTCACGATAAATTAGCACCTTCTATCCGAAAAAGCAAGCTTCAGAATTTAAATATCGAAGCTAAACAACCTAATAAAGCAGGTGTAATGGTGGTTTTTTACCCTAAAAAATCGCAAACATATTTTGTATTAATATTGCGGAAGACTTATAAAGGTGTTCATTCTAATCAAATCGGTTTTCCTGGTGGTCGAGTAGAACCTGAAGATACTAGTTTAGAAGAAACAGCGCTTCGTGAAACTGAAGAAGAAGTAGGCATAGCTAAAAATTCTATTAAAGTAATTCGAGAATTATCGAAACTATATATTCCACCAAGTAATTTTTGGGTATATCCTTTTGTAGGAATTTTAGAGACCAAACCTATATTAATTCCTCAAGAATCGGAAGTAGAAGCAATATTAGAAGTTCCGCTTTCTCAGTTTTTAGCCTCAGAAAGTTTAGTAAGTCGAAAATTAAGTACTTCCTACATGGAAAATATAGAGGTTCCTGCTTTTTTATTAAATAACTATGTAGTTTGGGGAGCTACCGGTATGATGCTTAGTGAATTACGGGAAATGCTGCTTGAAACCTTATAAATTTTAAAGATTACCGTATATTTGATGGGTTTTAGGGTGTGATAATTGTTATTCTTAACACCACAAACTAATTGATATAAAGAAAAATTTATGGGGTTATTTAAAAAGAATCCATTCGGACATATACTATTCCTTAAAAAGTGGTTAATCAGAATTTTTGGTCTAATTACACATCGCCGATATCGTGGTTTTAATGAATTACAAATAGAAGGATCTGGTATTATTAAAGAGTTACCAGAAACCGGAGTATTATTTGTTTCTAATCACCAAACATATTTTGCGGATGTGGTAGCAATGTTCCATGTGTTTAATGCAAGCTTAAGCGGACGTATAGACAGTATTAAAAATGTAGGTTATATATGGCAACCAAAAATGAATATTTATTACGTAGCAGCTAAAGAAACTATGAAGTCGGGCTTGTTAGCTCGAATTTTAGCTTATGCCGGAGCTATTAAAGTTGCTCGTACTTGGCGTTCTAAAGGCCAGAGTGTTAAACGAAAAGTGAATTTAGACGATAGTAAAAATGTTGGTATTGCGTTAGAAGATGGTTGGGTTATTACGTTTCCGCAAGGAACAACTACTCCCTTTAAACCTATCCGAAAAGGAACGGCACATATTATTAAACAATATAAGCCAATTGTTGTTCCTATTGTTATTGATGGTTTTCGACGCTCTTTCGATAAAAAAGGATTGCGAATTAAAAAACGAGGAATTCTACAATCTTTTCAAATAAAAGAACCTCTGGAAATTGATTATAAAAATGATTCTGTTGAAGATATTGTACATAAAATTGAATACGCAATCGAACAGCATTCTTCATTCCTAAAAGTAATTCCTTGTGATGAACTAAAAGAAATAGAAAATTTGAACGAAAAACGCCGGTATTCTTATAAAGAGGAATAAGTAACCCTAACTTATTCTAAGTTTTTTAGTTCTTTATAATTTTTATTAAGCCTTTTCAATAAAATACCGTAAATCAGCCGGTAAAATAACCAAAAAGCTACAATAAATACAGTTAAGACTAATAAGATTATTCCAGTAAATTTTAACCAATCTAAAGTATCAAACTCATGAATTTTCGGGTTATTTATTCGTGCGGCTTGTAAATGATAATAAGCAGAAAAATAGCTATAGCAAACAAGAATAATTCCTGAATGAATAAGCATGTAATTGATGTAATATTTTACTGATTTTCGTGCTTTTAAAATGTTATTCATTAAACGTTTAGTATCTGTAGTGGTAGAAATTCTACGATAATTCGAATAAAACTTATAAATAAAGAAAACTACAGCAATTATATTTATAATATGGTTTATAATTGTGAAATTGGTTAAATGAATAGCGGCAACTTTTTCCCAATAATCCTGACCCATTACAAAAAGCGATAAACCTGAACCTATTACAAATTCTAAAATACTAATTACAAATATCCATTTTACTATAGAAGATGATCGTTTCCAGATCATTTTATAAATATCCTCGTAGGAAAGTTTAGGCAGCTCTGCTTCCTGCTTTTTCCATTGTTTTTTTAATAACTCTAATCCATCCATCTTTTTACGGATTTAAAATGCTTCTCAGCTTGGTTTTTACTCTATTCATCTTCACTCGCGCGTTTACCTCGCTTATTCCTAACGTTTCAGATATCTCTTTATAATTTTTATCTTCTAAATAAAGAAATACCAATGCTTTATTTATATCGCTTAACTCTTTTAATGCATCATACATTAATTTAAGTTGTTGTTCTTGTTCATCATCATATTCATCAGCTTTTATTTTAAAATGGACACTGTCATAATCTTGCGTTTTAATAGTACGTTTTTTCTTACGATATAGCGTAATTGCCGTATTTAAAGCTATCCGATACATCCATGTACTAAATTTAGCTTCTCCTCGAAATTTAGGATATGCCTTCCAAAGTTGAATTGTTATTTCTTGAAATAAATCGTTATGAGACTCTCTGTCATGTGTGTATAAACGACAAATTTTATGCGCAATATTCTGATTTTTCTCTAATTCTTTAACGAATTGATGTTCGATGTTTTTGTCCACACACATTAATTTGCTAACACTATAAGTATAAATCTTATATAAAAAGTTACAATTTATTTTAAAATAGCGTTAATACCCCCCAGTTTTGAGGGAATACCTTTAACTTTGTGGTAAACCAGTTTCGAGATGATGAATATCCCCACAACAGAGTTACCTAGAGTTGTAATTATTGGCGGCGGTTTTGCCGGCATGAATCTAGCAAAAAAATTAATAAAAAAAAATGTGCAGATGGTTTTGATAGACCGTAATAACTATCATACTTTTCAGCCATTACTGTATCAAGTTTCTACCTCGGGTTTGGTGGCAGACTCTATTGCGTATCCGTTACGTAAATTAACGCGAACTAGTAAAGATTGTTTTTTTAGGCTTGCTGAAGTAGATTCTATAGATACCGATAAAAATACTATTTATACCAATATTGGGGAATTAACATACGATTATTTAGTAATTGCAACCGGATCTAAAACTAATTTCTTCGGAAATAAAAGTGTTGAGGAGAACGGGATGTGGATGAAAACTATTCCGCAAGCATTAAATATTCGAAGTCTTATTTTAGAAAACTTAGAGCAAGCTACAATTACAAGTGATGCAGAAAAACGTAAAAGTTTATTAAATTTTGTGTTAGTAGGAGCAGGGCCAACAGGTGTAGAGCTAAGTGGTGCCATTGCTGAATTACGGAACAATATTGTACCTCGAGATTATCCGGATATCGATAAAAACGAGATGCAAATTCATTTATTAGAAGGCTTGGGGCGTGTTTTACCTCCTATGAGTGAGAAGGCTTCCGAGAAAGCTACTAAATTTTTGAAGCGTCTAGGTGTTCAAATTCATGTAAATACCATGGTAAAAGATTACGATGGATATTTAGTAAAAACAAATACCGATTTAGAGTTAAGAACCGAAACATTTATTTGGTCTGCTGGAGTTACAGGAGCTCCTGTAGATGGTTTAAATGCTTCTGCAATTGTAGAAAGAGCTAATCGATATAAAGTAAATACTTTTAACCAAGTAGAAGGATACGAAAATATTTTTGCAATAGGGGATATTGCTTCTATGGTAAGTAAAAACTATCCAAAAGGCCATCCTATGGTAGCGCAGCCAGCAATTCAGCAAGGGAAGCATTTAGCGAAAAACCTTATGAGAACTTTGGAAGGTAAACCATTAGAGCCTTTTAATTATTTCGATAAAGGAAGTATGGCAACTGTGGGAAGAAATAAAGCTGTCGTCGATATTAAGAATTTTAAATTCGGTGGATTTTTTGCTTGGTTAATGTGGATGGTAGTTCACCTATATTTCTTAGTTGGTTTTAGAAACCGAATTTTGACATTTTTTACCTGGATTTATAATTATTTAAATTTCGATAAGGCATCGCGTGTTATTACCAGGCCTTTTAAGGGGAATAAGAAACAACTTGAATTCAATCAGAAAAAAATATAATTTTTTAAAATAAATATTTTATTCTATAGAGCAAGAAATAGTATTTCTTGCTCTATATTTTTATCCAATTTAGAACTTTAGCTATTTATGAAATTTCATAAGATTACTTGCATAGATTATACTAAAATGAATACAGAAGCCATTAAAGAGCTTCAAAAATATTCAGAAGAAGAAATCATTCATCCCAATATAGAAGATTTACCTAAGTCTGATGAAGAGATATTATCTAGAATTGGTAATGCAGAAGTAATTTTTGTTTCGTGGAAAACACAAATTTCAGAAGAAATAATAGCTCAATGTCCCAATTTGAAATATATCGGAATGTGCTGTAGCCTTTATGATGCAGACTCGGCAAATGTAGCAGTTAATTTTGCACGAGAAAAAGGAATTGTGGTAAAAGGGATTTTCGATTATGGTGATCCTGGTGTAGCTGAATTTATAATAGCAGATTTAATACGTTTATTACACGGTTTTGGAGAGTACCAATGGCAAGAAATGCCGCAAGAGTTAACCGATCGAAAAATAGGAATTATTGGGCTGGGAGCAACTGGCAAAATTTTAGCTTCTTGTTTATTGCCTTTTGGAGTAGAAGTATATTATTATAGCAGAACTCGAAAACCGGAATGGGAAGATAAAGGAGTTTCGTATTTAGAGTTAAATGAGTTGTTAGAAACTTGTGAGATTATTTCGATCCATCTTCCAAAACATGTGAAAATTTTAGCCGATAAAGAATTTCAGCATTTTGGAAATGGTAAAATTATTGTAAATACATCTATTGGTTTTCCTTTTGAAATGCCTGCTTTTCGAAATTGGATAAAAAAAGAAGGGAATTTTGCCATTTTTGATGGTGATGCTAAAAAGAATTTACCAGAAGAATTTCAGCAACAAGAAAATGTTTTAATTGGAAATAAAAGTGCTGGTTGGTCGCAGAAAACAAAAGAACGTTTATCACAAAAAGTGGTGAAGAATTTCAAAGACTTTCTGTCAAACTAATCATTATGTAACTCTTGTTACATCAATAGTTGTAGATTTCCAGTTTATTTGCAATAAATTTTAAGTAATGAATTGGATTTTTGAGCCTTGGCCTTGGTATATTTCAGGTCCTTTAATAGCAATTACTATGTTTTTATTGCTATTTATGGGAAAGGAGTTTGGAATGTCATCTAACCTTCGTACGCTTTGTACGCTTTGCGGAGCTGATAAGAAAGCAAATTTTTTTGATTTTAATTGGAAAGCGCAACGTTGGAATTTAGTAGTAATTCTAGGTGCAGCTATTGGCGGTTTTATAGCACGCTTTTATTTAACAGACTCTCCTAAAGTAGCTATTTCAGATAATACAATAAAAGATCTGAATCAGTTAGGTTTTATAAGTGCCGGAAAAGCCTATCTACCAACGGAATTATTTTCTAATGATGTTTTTACTAAACCTTTAACCTTGGTTTTATTGGTGATTGGAGGCTTTTTAATTGGATTTGGTACTCGCTATGCCGGAGGATGTACTTCTGGACACGCTATTTCCGGATTAAGCAATTTGCAACAGTCATCTTTATTAGCTGTTGTTGGCTTTTTTATTGGCGGTTTAATTATGGTTCATTTTATATACCCACTATTATTTTAATGATGAGATATCTAGGATATTTAACAATAGGAATTTTTTTCGGAATCGTTATGTTTAAATCAGAAGCCGCTTCTTGGTTTCGGATTTATGAAATGTTTAAATTTCAATCATTTCATATGTACGGTATAATGGGATCTGCATTGGCTGTTGGATTAGTAGGCGTACAGATTATAAAACGAAAAAAAATAAAATCATTTTTTGGAACACCAATAACTTTTATACCTAAACAGAAAAGTTTTAGCCGTTATATGTATGGAGGAATACTTTTCGGGTTAGGTTGGGGCTTAGTAGGGGCTTGCCCCGGACCAATTTATGTATTACTCGGAGCCGGTTATTTACCAATATTGGTAGTTTTTGGTAGTGCAATATTGGGAACATTTGTATATGGGATTTTACGAGATAAATTGCCCCATTAAATTATTTTTCTGAATTTGCCTTTGGGTAAAAATCAGGTAATGTGATATGATACTTTACAGCAACTAATCGGATTCCGATTACAGTAAGACTTGTTACAATGTAAATTATATCAATATTTATTTCATATTGATCCATTAACACAAAAATAAGTCCTCCTGCCAAACAAGCAGTAGCGTATATTTCTTCTTTTCTAAAAATTATAGGAATTTCATTACATAATATATCTCGAATAACCCCTCCAAAAGCACCTGACATACCTCCAAGTGCAATAGAAATAATAGGAGCTAAATTATTTTGTATACCAATTTCTACACCTGTTATTGTAAAAACCCCTAATCCTATAGTATCGAATAAGAAGAGCGATTTTTTTAAATAATTTAATTGATTTCTAAAAATTATTGCAAGAAGAGTTATACCACTGATTAAGTAGACATACATAATATTTTCCATCCAGGTTACAGGGGTATTACCTACAACAACATCTCGAACGGTTCCACCACCAATTGCAGTTACAAAAGCAATGATAAAAATCCCGAATAAATCGAGCCTTTTATTCATAGCCGAAAGAGCACCAGAAATAGCAAAAGCAGCAGTGCCAAGAATATCAAATAGGTTAAATATGCTAAACTCCATTTAGCAAATATAATTGGAATACTTATTTTTGTTGAAAATTTTGAAGGGATAAATTCAACAATTTGTATATTATTTATACTTCTTATTCAAGAATAATTATTAGCAATACTATTATTTATGTAAATAGCAGTTAAGTTATTACATTTACAAAAATTTAAGATAATAATGAGCGAAAATATAGAACAAATAAAGTGTTTGATTATAGGATCTGGTCCTGCAGGGTATACAGCGGCAATTTATGCTTCTAGAGCAGATTTAAAACCTGTAATGTATACAGGAATGGAACCAGGTGGGCAATTAACTACAACAACTGAAGTGGATAATTTCCCAGGATATCCTGAAGGAATTGATGGGCCTCAAATGATGATGGATCTTCAAAAGCAAGCTGAAAGATTTGGAACAGAGGTTCGAATTGGTATGGCTACTGAAGTGAAGTTTAATGAAAAAGTTGGTGGAATTCATAAAGTTTGTATAGATAACGCTAAATGGATTGAAGCTGAAACGGTAATAATATCTACCGGTGCTACCGCTAAATATTTAGGCTTACCTAGTGAGCAGCGTTTACGTGGTGGAGGTGTTTCTGCGTGTGCAGTTTGCGACGGATTTTTCTATAAAAATCAGGATGTTGCTATTGTTGGTGGAGGAGATACAGCTGCTGAAGAAGCAACTTATTTGGCTAATATTTGTAATAAAGTAACAATGTTAGTTCGTAAAGGAGAAATGAGAGCCTCTATGGCGATGCAACATCGTGTTAATACAACCAAGAATCTTGAGGTGCGTTATTATAGTGAAATTGATGAGGTTCTAGGGGATCAAGTTGTAGAAGGGTTACGGATATTAAATAATCAAACTGGAGAAAAGGAAGAAATAGCAATTACTGGTTTATTTATTGCAATTGGACATAAACCGAATACTGATATATTTAAAGGTCAGTTAGATATGGATGAAACAGGTTATTTAATAACTGATGCCAAATCTACTAAAACCAATTTACCTGGTGTATTTGCTTCTGGAGATGTACAAGATAAAGATTACCGACAAGCAATTACAGCAGCCGGTTCAGGGTGTATGGCTGCAATGGATGCGGAACGCTATTTAGCTGAAATTGAAACTAAAGAAACAGAGAAAGAAGTTACTGCTTAAATTTAATCAGTACCTTACTCATAAAAAATGCCGGATTTTAATCCGGCATTTTTTATAAAGTTTTTTATATAATCTTACTTTTCTTTTCGTAATACTGCTTGATCTGAAAATTCTATCAATTCAATTTTTGGATTGTTGTAGATTCTTGTTTCGCTTCTGTTTTTTGCGATAAGTCTTAGATTTTTTATGACAGAAATTTCATTTTTAGAACGACCTTCAGCAGTAACACTTGCATTTGTAGCAGTTAATTTTTCGCCTTCAAATTCTGTAGAATGGTCGGTTCTCAATCTAAAATCTTCTACAGTTCCTTCAATTCTAGCTTTAGCATCTTCATAAGTATCAATTTTTAAAGAAGGTCCATTAATCAACGCTTTTAAATAACTTTTCCCATTCAACTGGATATAAGCCTGTTTTTTAGTTGTTAAATTCAATTCAATTTTACTGTCATTTCCAGCTATTAATTTGAAATTAGAAGTAGTTAATGTAGCATATAACTTAGAATCATCTAATGTTTGAATTTCTAAGTCAGGAAAATTAATACCATCAGAAAGATCTAATTCTACTTCATCTTTCAAAGTGATTTTTTCAAGGTTACTGGGAACTTTTAACATAATACGTTCTCTTTTTGCTCGTTTGATATTTTTTTCTGAACGAACAATTAGAACATTGTTTACTACATCTGTTCGGATTAAATCCTGTAAATTTTCATCAGCTTCAATCTCAGCCAAAGCAACTTCTCCACGTTTAATAATAACTTCAAAACTTCCGCTTATTTCTACAGAGGAGAAACTTTCAAGATTTCGTTGTTTGTTTACTACATTTCTATTTCCTTTTATTTGAGCAGTAGCGGTTACTGCAATGAATAAAAGAATGACTAAACTTGTGCATTTTTTCATAATCATTATTTTACACAAACATAATAAAATAAAGGTGCTAATGTCGTTAAAATAAACTTAGAGCTTTTAATAGCTTTTTTCTTAATTCTAAAAATCATCTGTTAAATCAATTTTTGAATTTTTTTCAGAAGTAATAGTATCTTCTGACTCTTCTTTAAACTCTTCTTCAAAAAAATCATTTTCTTTTTTTAAAGTAGGACAGTCTAAACAAGTGGTTTGATCTTCTTCTACTTTTAAGAAATGTTTTTCATCTCCATTCTGCAATATATCTTTCCATGAATAACTGTTTCTATGGAATTCTTTAATATTCTTATCAATATATAAAACAGTGCCTTCGGGTAACCATACGGTTACTACTAGTTCTTGGTCGCGTATTTTAAGATTATCTGTAATGGTAAAATAACTGTTTAGATATAAATTATTTTTAGTCATTGAATATTGATAATTTATGTTTTCAGCACGTTTTCTAGCATCTTTAACATCTCTACCTTCGGCAGATTTTAATATTTCAATTTTAGCAAGAGAATCTTTAGTTGATTTAAAAACTATTCGAATATCGGTACCATATAGAATTTTTTCCTCATTTTCATTGAATTTTATGGCTAAATCATCATCTCTTTTATCGATACTTGTGCTATACTGTGGGTTATTTTTCATAGCAACGAAAAGAGTGTCTGTTTTAGTAATAGGTAAATTTTCAGTGGTTACTGTTTCTTCATCAAAAGCTCTACCACTTATTTCTCCAACACCAATTATTGTAATACCAATAAAGGCTAAAATCCAAATTCCTAAAAGAGTGAATTTTGCTGGTTTTCCTATAGATTTAGGTTTTTCCATTAAAATTTTCAATCCTAAAATAAATAAAAAGAAGAACGGAATAATCAATAAAAAGAATACTAATAGTGTAGATAGCCATAGTGGCGCCCAATACAAATTCATAGAAATTTGATCTATCCCAGGAGCTTCTATAATACCAAATGTTCCAATGGTAAATACACCAATAAAAATACCAATAATGGTTAAGCCAGATACAATTAGCAGTAAAATACCTACAAAAGCAATTATGATTTTTAATAGTGTGTGTACAAGTCGAGTAAAGTTATTTCCTGCAGATTTAGCACTTGTTTTTGCTTTATCACTAAATTTTTGATAATCTACATTTTTTACTTTTTCTGAAACACTGTCGAACCCTTCTCTAATTTTTTTCTCGATATTAGAGATTGTCACTTCTTCTCCACGCATTGCTAATTTCTCAGCGGTAGTTTTGGCTTCTGGAGTAAAAATCCAGAAAGCGATGTATATTAACAGGAAGCCTCCGCTTGATGCAAATGTGAGTACAATCCAAATTAACCGAATCCACACGGCATCGATTTCTAAGTAATGTCCCAAACCACTACTTACTCCACCTATATAAGAATTCTCGGTATCACGGTATAGTTTTTTTGTACCTGATTTTTTTGAAGTAGTGGAAGCAGAAGTTGTTTCGTCTTCAAAAATATCTTCATCCACTCGGTAATCTTCAGGTTGCCCCATTATAGCTATTACTTCATCAACTTCTTTACTGCTTATTACTTTACTTGTATCGGCTCTTTTTTCGGTAAAAAGTTCAGCAATTCTAGCTTCGATATCTGCAATAATCTCATCTTGACCTTCTTTATTGGTTAAAGAGCGTTTTATAGCATCAAGATAATATTGTAATTTTTTAAAGGCATCTTCATCAATGTGGAAGAAAATACCAGCAAGATTTATATTAACGGTCTTATTCATGATGTGATTTTTTTTGATGGGTTACAATATTAACCGCAGTTTGTAATTCGTTCCAGGTTGATGATAATTCTTCTAAAAATAATTTTCCTTTGTCTGTTAGACCATAATATTTACGAGGTGGTCCGCTAGTAGATTCTTCCCAACGATAGGATAGAAGTCCTGCGTTTTTAAGTCGAGTTAATAGTGGATATATAGTTCCTTCTACTACTAATAATTTAGCATTTTTTAGTGTATCTAAGATTTCAGCTACGTAAGCATCTTCATCTTTTAAAACTGAGAGTATACAATACTCCAGTACACCTTTACGCATCTGTGCTTTGGTGTTCTCTATCTTCATAGCGCTTAAATTTGAATGTTGTTAAAATGTTCATTTTTTAATTGATGATTATGTGTGATAAATTTTGATGACTAATCTAAATAAGTAAGGGTATCTACAATTTCATAATTTGGGTTGTCGTCTAAAAGATCTTTTAAGATTCCAATATGAGCTTGTCCCATCATAACATATATTTTTTTGCTTCCTGTTTTTAATTGTGTATTTAATATGTTTGAATAAATCTTGATATTTCGATCGAAAAATAGACTAATATATTCGGCGCCTGCATATTTCTTTTCTTCCGAATTTAAATCTCTGTAATTATTACCTTCTTTATCAAAATTCCCATTTTGCACATAGGCCGGAAAATTGAAAATAGCTCGATAAGAAAGATTCAGCATTTCCGGCTCGTTGATTTTTCTTGTGAAATCATAAATTGATAATGAATTTTCCATTACCTGCTTTCCTAAAGGTCTAGAAGTTTGTTGAAGTTTTTTTAATTGATTTTGAAAATATTCAAAATGATTTCCTTCTTTTAGTAAATTTTGAGAAGTAGAATTATAAAAATCGATTCCGTACACTCTATCTAAATGCAGTTTATTGGCTAGTCTGAAGCCAACCTGATAAATTTCGCTTGCACCATATTCAAAATTTTTAAGATCTAATTTATTATTTTGGTAGAGTTTGTAAAGACTATCTGTCCACTGTTGCTCTTCAGGCGTTAATTCAACCATTACAGCATCTGGTTTAAATTTTGCAATTTTGGAGGCTATTTTTTCAAGTTCCTTTTGCTTTTTAGAATTAAACATGCTTGCAGCTTCCGTACCATTTTGCATTTTATTTAGATGAGCATAGCCAACTAGCATAATTTTTATTTTTTCATTTTGCTGCGCCAAACCATAATTTGATAGAAGAACAAGAAAAATGATTATAATGAATTTTGAAATTTTGATTGATCGATTCATATTTAATGAATTTGTAAGAAATTTGTTTTTAGCTGTAGATTATCTTATAAAATTGATACATAACGGATACTTATATTCTAATCCTTCACTTGCATGTTTAGCAGCTTTAATAACAGCGTACAGTTCTAAAATAAATAAGCCAAAAAAAATAGTTAAGCCTACAAATACTAAAATTATAAAAGGAAAATAAGTTGGATTATCAAAAGGGTTAAATTCCAAATAATCTTTAGTAATTAAAAAGTAATTACTAGAATACGAAATTGCGGTTACAATAAAAATAGCCACTAATATAAATAGTATACTTATATAGTAAATCAATAAGCTAATTTGGAAATTTAGCGCAGCACGTGCATGTTTATCAATAAAACTTTTTTCTTTATTTATAACCCAAATAACTAAAGGGATAATAAAATTACCTAAAGGAATAAAGAATTTCGATAATACGGATAGGTGCGTAATACTTGCAAGAGTTAATTGGTCTTCTTTGATTGATGTTGTTTCCATTTGTTTGATGTTAAAAAAATCAGACTCAAGATGATGGTTTTTTGATGAAGTCTTTAAGCCTGATTTTGATTGCTTTCCCGATGTGGAACATTAATTTTTTGATTGATGAAATTGATTATTAGTTTTATACCAGTTAATTTCTATTACAAATATATATCTAAAAGAAGGTATTTTGCAAAGCATAGTACTTAAATTTAACTTAAATTTAAGACTTAAGTGTCATTTAGTATGTCAAGTATTTTAAATATATTTATATAAATACTTTCTATATGCAGCTAACTGTCAAAAAATTAAATCAGTTTTTATTTTTTAAATTACCGAGTGCTTGGCTTTGTGGAGTACGGGTTAAAACTATTACTAAAACTGATTGTAGCGTTGGTGTAAAACATAGATGGATTAATCAAAATCCATTTAATAGTATGTATTTTGCCGTACAGGCAATGGCAGCTGAACTAAGTACAGGCGCACTAGTGATGTCTAAAATTAAAGCAGAAAAACAGTCAATATCAATGTTAGTTGCTCAAAATAAATCAGTATTTAATAAAAAAGCTACTGGAAAAATTATTTTTGAATGTACTGATGGTGAAGTAATCAATAAAGCAATACGAAAAACTATTGAAACCGGAGAAGGACAAACCTTTTGGATGAAATCTATTGGTAGAAATCAAGATGGTCTTGAAGTTTCTGTATTTGAATTTCAGTGGACATTAAAAAGTAAAACAAGAATCGCTAAATAAATATATTTTTTCCTTTGTAACAATTGTTGAAGTTTTACTTCTTATAAAGAAAATCACTAAAGTAAAAATTATGAATGCGCACGAAATAGATTACGAAATATTTGGAGAAGAAATGCAATATGTGGAAATAGAATTAGATCCACAAGAGGCTGTTATTGCAGAGGCTGGTAATTTTATGATGATGGAGGATGGTATTAAAATGGAAACAATTTTTGGAGATGGAAGTAAAAAAAATGAAGGCTTTTTAGGAAAAGTTTTAGGTGCCGGAAAACGATTACTAACTGGGGAAAGCATGTTCATGACGATATTTTCTAACATAATAATGGGTAAAAAGAAAATTAGTTTTGCATCTCCGTATCCCGGAAAAATAATTCCAATTGATCTGACACAATTTGGAGGGAAATTTATTTGCCAGAAAGATGCTTTTTTGTGTGCAGCAAAAGGTGTTTCCATAGGAATAGAATTTAGTCGAAAATTAGGACGAGGATTTTTTGGAGGAGAAGGTTTTATAATGCAACGGATTGAAGGTGATGGGATGGCTTTTGTACATGCAGGAGGGACAATGGGTAAAAAAGAATTAGCACCTGGTGAAAAACTTAAAGTAGACACGGGTTGTATTATAGGTTTTACCCAAACTGTAAATTATGATATTGAATTTATAGGAGGAATACGGAACACAATTTTTGGAGGAGAAGGTTTATTTTTTGCAACTTTAACAGGTCCTGGGGTTGTATATGTACAATCGTTACCGTTTAGCCGTTTGGCAGATCGAATACTACAAGCAGCTCCGCA
The DNA here is from genome assembly GCF_048269745.1 of Zunongwangia sp. Taxonomy (NCBI): domain Bacteria; kingdom Pseudomonadati; phylum Bacteroidota; class Flavobacteriia; order Flavobacteriales; family Flavobacteriaceae; genus Zunongwangia; species Zunongwangia sp. The sequence goes on from NZ_JBLXIB010000005.1 coordinate 191,814, forward strand.
AAGTGGAGGTAAAAATAAAGGAGAAGGCAGTATTTTAGGTGGATTAGGAGATATATTAGATGGAGACAATAGATTTTAGTTGTTAAAGTTATCTTATAGAAAACGTAGAAATGTGAATTTTTCTTATATTTACGAAAACGAATTCGCTGTTTATGGTTAAAGTTTTACTTTTTTTTAACTGTTCCAACTAATTTAAAATTTCAAATTATGGCGAGAGCGATGTTTGATTATACCAAAACTATACTAGAGAAAGTAAGTTTTGATGCAAATTTATTCTGTAGAGAAGTACAAAAAGCAATTTCCAGACTATTACCTCATGAAGTTCAGGAGTTAAGAATATGGCTTGAAGGTAAAACCGACAATAATCCTGAATTATTAGGATGCTTGGTGTACTTAAATCCTTAAAGGTATTTTATAATTTTTAAAATTTAGAATTAAAAAAAGCGATCTAATTAGATCGCTTTTTATATTTATTAAATTGTAATATATTGATATTTCAAAAAGTAATAGTTTTCTCCAAAACAAGAAAAACGACATTATGAATTAATGTCGTTTTTCAATCTAAACAAACAATATTAAAATTTAATTTTAGAAGTCTATTTCATCACAAATACTTGTATTGTCTACAAGAATAGTATGATCTTTAGAAGTAATCATTTCATTATAAGTATACGTTTTTCCATCAAACTCTACTTTAAATTCATATTCATTACCTACTTCAATCTCATAAGATGTAAGCATTAAATTTATAACCTTTCCTGGTATCCAATCTGTATCTCCAACTTTTCTATATTTTAGGGGGTAAGAATCTATATTGATATCCACATTATCACAAGGTATATCTACGCTTACAACTACTGCATCATCTTGCGGTGTAGGCACTACAACCACTTGTTGGTCTCCACAAGAAATATTTGTTTGTTCTATGGTGTTACCAATTGTTTTCAATTTAAAAGTTGTAGTTGCATTTGTTACCGATATAAGTGGTAAATCAATTGTATTATCTCCAGGTTTTAGACTTAAATCAGTCACAATATTGTATGTTCTTGTAACATCAGTTCCGCTAAGTATAAGTTCTACTTGTGCGTTTATAGGAGAACTTGTTGGATTTTGAATTATAAAATCGTTTTGTTCACAATTATCTAAATCAGCTACTACGCTATATTCTGTTAAGTGGTTTGTAGTAAATGAAACATACAATTTATTATTTTTACTTTGTATAGTTCCAGATTTTTCAAATTCCCAAATATCTTTATCTATTTGATAGCTGTAGATAGATAATTCATCTCCTACGGCAACTTTTTTACCAGTGATAGGGTTAAACAAATCAGGAGATATTTCCATAGAAACATTAATAGGCTTGTTGAATGTTCTAACTTCAGTTCCGCCAACTGTCATATTTATTGTTGTATAAGACATAGGAATGAAAGATTTTTTTACTTCTGAACCATTTTTATTAACAGTCTTATTTGCTAATCCACCTGGGAAAGATTTCACTAACGATTCACTTTCAGCGTCGAAATCAACAACACTAATTTCAACATTTTGACCTGAAATTTTTTGATTCTCTTTATTGTAGAATTCTGTCCCACTATCTACTACTAAGTTTCCACCTGTTTTTTTATTGCTAGTTCCAGAATCAAACTCTACAGTTTTTGGTTCGGTTGTAACATCTCCACTCATAGAAGCAGATTCTTTTTTTGCAGAAACTCCTGAAGGCGTATTGTTTTGATTAACCATGTTTACCTTTTTGGATTGTGTTTTATTTTCTTCCGAAAAAGTAACAGATACAATCTTTTCGCTATAATTAGGAGCTGTAGCTAAAAACTCGAAGGTTTCGCTATTACCTGAAGCCGGCTTATTAGCAGGATTTAATAATATGGTAAGGCTTCCTTCGCTAATATCGAAATTCTTTTTTCCAGCAGAATTTAAAATTTTTGTTCCATAATCCTGTACCGGAGTTAGTGTAACATTATCAGGTGGATTTCCTGTGGCTATATCTACAAAATCAAATTGTGTAGTATATTCTAAGAAATTTACATCTAATCCTAATTTGAAGTTGTCTGCAACTTCCGACGGAGAATTTTCACAGGCTGTAAAAAAGCTAGCCAGTATTAATACGATTAATAATTTAGTTCTTTTCATAGTTTCTTTTTTTTAAATTTTTACAGAAATTCGAAGGTTTAAATAGGGAAACCATCTATAATCTTTAATATCCTCTTCTAACGAAGCTGCTTGCTTTGAAGTAGGTTCAAGCATACCTGTTGCAATAATTCCAACTTCTGGTTTAGGTAAATAGAATGTACCTGCTTCAAAAGCAACACCAATTCTTTTTTTAGGAACAGCTCTTCCGAAACCGAAGCCTATATAAGGAGCAAATCCATTATAATCTAAAGTAACCTCTAGATCCCCAATATCTTCAGGTCCTAATATAATTTCACCATATGTTATTTCACCATTGTACGTACCTAGCGCATTAGTTTTTCCATCGGTGAAATAACTAGCGCCTCCAACTAACTTAAAACTACTTTTTAGAAATGGTAGGTACTCTAAACTTAAATCGAATTCAAGAAATCGTGTATCAGCAGTTACATTTAAACTTGCATCATCCACATCAATATCTTGAACATAATTTTCAATACTTAATGTATTAGCGCGAAATCGAAGATTAAGTTTTGGAGACATATTACGTGCAACTTCCAATCCGCCACCAAGAGTAGAGCCGTTAATAGCAATAGCATACCTGTTTTCATAAGTAGGTTTTTCTAGGTCATTTTCTTTTTGACCATAAAAAAGGGTACTGAAAGCAAGAAATAACATTAAGAGAGTAGTTTTTTTTGTCATACTTTTCTTTATAAGTTAATTAAAAAAATCGTTTAAGTGCAAATAAACAAGATAAAACACGGGTTAAATATATCATAAAAATTTCCGATTATTGAAAATAATATTCTGTACTATAAACCTTTGTGGTGTAAAGGATCGTGTAAGGTTAGATTTTTAATTTTTTATAAATGTAAGAAATTTCTGTACTGTTAAAATCTAAATCAGCCAAAACAGTATTTACAAAAAAATCATTTTTGATATGTTTTTGGAGCTTTAGCATAATTTTTTCAGTAAAAGAGAGCAGTGTATGATAAATTTTTGTTGATGAAGATTCTCTTTATTAGCATTAGAAAAACTGGCAAGAATATCTACAGGGTAGTTAGGACTAGCTTTTGTCAGCTATCATTTTAAATTTTTAAAGTTATAGGGTGCCGAAATTATAACTCATAGAAATTTATTTTTCAGTAAGTTACAAAAACTAAGATAGCTAAATATTTAAATAAAATTAATTAAAATATTCGGATTATATTTTTAATAATGTTGTATTTAAATTAGTATTTTATGAAATTAAGAGTTAACTAAATAAGATTATTTGTGAATTTAGTGATAAATTTTTTATTTAAAAATAAATAGCTATATTTAAGAAAATCAGTTATTTAATGATTAAAACTTTACGTTCTTTTATTTCACATATTAGTATTTTAAAATTCAGTTTATCTTTTCTTATTCTGGGTACGCTTTTGTATTGTTCAGAAAAAACAAATGAAAAGCTTGAAAAATCTCCAGATCTGGTACTTGACGATTATTCTAAATCTCTCTCAGAAATTAAAAAAGACGGGAAGCTTAGCGTAATTACAATTTATAATTCCACCAGTTATTTTTTATATCGAGGAAAACCTATGGGGTTTGAGTATGAGTTGGTAAAAAAACTGGCGGATCATCTAGATCTTGAATTAGATATAAAAGTTGCAGAAGATATCGACCATTTATTTGATATGTTGAATGCTGGTGAGGGTGATTTAATTGCCTTTGGACTCTCAGTAACTGAAGACCGAAAAGAGATTGTTAATTTTACCGATTATCATTACCTCACACATCAGGTTCTGGTGCAACGCCGCCCGGAAGATTGGCGAAGGCTACCTATGTATAAAATAAAAAGACGAACCATAAACGATCCCATAGAAATGATAGGTAAAACGGTACATGTACGAAAAAACTCTTCGTATTTTGAACGGTTAGAAAATCTAGAAGATGAGATTGGAGGACAGATCGATATTCAATTAGTCCCAGGTAATAAAACTACCGAAGATATTATCAAAATGGTGGTGAATAAAGAAATTGATTATACGATTGCTGATTACAATATTGCGGCTATTAATCAAACTTATAATCCTATTTTAGATATCGATACTGAGATCAGTTTTTCACAGCGTATAGCTTGGGCAGTTCGTAAAAATTCACCTGAGCTTTTAGTAGCTATTAATTCTTGGTTAAAAACCATCAAAAAGAAAGATTTTTATTACGTGGTTTACAATAAATATTTTAAGAATAAAAAATCCTATAGACGCCGAATTAAAAGTAAATTTTATAGTAAAAATGAAGGGAAAATTAGTCAGTACGATGAAATTGTAAAAGCCAATGTAGAAAGTTTAGGTTGGGACTGGCGATTGCTGAGTTCACAAATTTTTCAAGAATCTCGTTTTAAACCAAATGAAAACTCTTGGGCTGGGGCAGGAGGTTTAATGCAAATTATGCCGGCCACAGCGAAAGATTTAGGAATTTCAGATATTACAAATCCTGCACAAAATATTCGAGGCGGAACAAAATATTTAGAGCAGTTACGTGAAAAATTTACAAACGTAAAAGATAGTATTCAGAAAATAAAATTTACTCTTGCGGCTTATAATTGTGGTTTAGGCCATGTTCGTGATGCGCAGCGATTAGCCAAAGCTTTTGATGAAAATCCATATGAATGGGATGATAATGTTGAAGATTATATGCTGAAATTAAGTTCGCGCGAATTTTTTAGTCGACCGGAAGTAAAATATGGTTTCGTAAGAGGACGTGAGCCTTTTTTATATGTAAAAGAAATCTTTCTACGTTACGAGCATTATCAGAAACTAATTCCGTTTGAAACTCCTGCTACTAAAGTAGTTTCAAATTAACTAGATTTTAACACTTTAAAGTATTCTGTTGCATTGTATCTTGATAATTTTGAAAATAGTTGAACAAAAGCTAAATAGCTCAAAATGCAACAGAACCCAACTAATTATGAAAAATAGCTTATGTTTTATAATTTTAGGACTCTTTTTTCAACCAATTTTAGCACAAGAATATCATAGTGATTATTTCGAGACAGTAGCAGATCTCGGCGAATATATGGCCATTGGCTTAAGTGTATCGTCTGATAATCGAGTTTTTGTTTCGTTTCCTTATGCTGAAGGCCAACCTTATAAATACGGCTTAACAGAAGTGATTGATGGTGAGACTGTCCCGTATCCAAATAAAAAATGGAATATACATGCTGGAGACGAAAGTAAACGATTTGTAAAAGTTCAGGATTTATTCGTAGATGCTGATGATTTTCTTTGGGTTTTAGATTCTAAACCCTCACCGAGAGGTTCTATATTTGGAGATAGTGATAAATCAGAAGACGGGAAATTTAAATTATTGAAGATTAATCTTGCTACCGATGAGGTTGAAAGAGTATATCATTTTGGTGCTTTAGATAAAGCAGCTTCCGGTTTAAATGATATTCGGATAGATACGGATAAGCAACTTGGATATCTTTCAGATCCTGGTCAAGCAGCTTTGGTAATTCTTGATTTAAAAACTGGAAAAACACGAACAGTTTTAAAGAATGTAGAGGCTACTACTGCTAATCCTGATGTTGTTTTGAGTTATCATGGAAAAGAAATGCGTAACAAAGAAGGAAAGCCGTTTAGCTCGAATGTAAACGGAATAGCTTTAACTTCGGATAATAAATATTTCTACTTTAAGCCTATAAATAAATTGAATTTGTATAGAATTGAAACTAAATTTTTAGCAGACACCTCATTTACACCAACAGAACTAGTAAAAAAAGTAGAGGATATGGGTGAAGTTGGAATAACGCATGGACTAATAGCCGATAAAAAAGGTAATGTGTATCTTACAAACTCTGTAGATTATGCGGTAAAATATTTCAGCCCTAAAGATGGCAAAGTGCATACCTTAGTTCAAGACTCTGGGTTGCTTTGGCCAGATTCTTTAGGCATTGGTAGTGATGGATATTTATATTTTTCATGTTCGCAATTACAACGACAGCCGGTTTGGAATAATGGAGAATCTAAAGTTCAATTTCCATATCAAGTATTTCGAGTAAAACTTCCATAGAAAGTATACTATAAACTTTGGGATAAGCTTAACAATTGGATCAATCCTATTTTTATATATTTGAATCGTAAACGATATAATCGTATGGGATTTAAAATAATTTATCATGAAAACTCAATATCAAACAACAGTTTCAGCCACAGGAGGAAGAAACGGACATGTAAAAAGTGAAGACGGATTTGTAGATTTTAACGTATTAATGCCAAAAGAATTAGGTGGAAATGGCGGAGCTACCAATCCAGAGCAATTATTTGCAGCAGGTTACGCAGCTTGCTTTGATAGTGCTTTAAATCTTGTTGTAGGTAAAGCTAAAGTAAAACCAGAAAACCCAACAGTTGTAAAAGCTACAGTAGGGATAGGTCCTAATGATGAAGGTGGTTTTCAATTAGCGGTAAAACTTAGCGTTGAAATTCCTGGAGTAGATAAGGAGAAAGCGCAAGAATTGGTAGAACAAGCTCATAAAATTTGTCCTTATTCTAATGCTACTCGTGGAAATATTGAAGTAGAATTAGAAGTAATTTAAATAGTCAAAAATAGTTGACTTACTTTAATTAAACACTTTTATAGTTTTTGCTTAAAAATTATAAAAGTGTTTAATGATTTGAACTAATTTTTACCCTAAGTTAAGACTAGTATTTTTTAATTAACTTTACCTTAAATTATAGTTTTGTACGACTACAAAACAGTCGAAATACCTGAACACCTTTCAAATTGTATTATAATATTTATTTAGCATGAAATCTGATTTTTATCAATTATCAGCGAAAACTCCAAGTGGTGATGTATTACCTATGAGTGCCTACAAAGGAAAGGTTGTATTAATTGTAAATACTGCCACTAAATGCGGATTGGCTCCGCAGTTTGAAGGATTAGAAAAATTACATAAAGTTTATAAGGACAAAGGCTTGGTTGTTTTAGGTTTTCCATGTAATCAATTCGCAGGGCAAGAACCTGAGAGTAATGAAACAATTACTGAAGCTTGTCAAATAAATCATGGAGTTACGTTTCAATTAACCGAGAAGTGCGATGTTAATGGAGAAAATACTCATCCAATATTTCAATTTCTAAAAAATCAAAAAGGTGGATTTTTAGGGTCTAAAATTAAATGGAATTTTACTAAATTTTTAATAGATAAAAAAGGTAATGTTGTGGAGCGTTATGTACCTATAACCAAACCCGAAGCTATTGAAAAAGACTTAAAAGCGTTACTATAATGAGCGATAAATTTGATTCTTTAAAACTAGAAAATCAATTATGTTTTCCGCTGTATACGGCTTCGCGATTAGTGATTCAAGCCTATCAACCCATGCTTAAAGAATTAGATCTTACCTACCCGCAATATTTGGTGTTAATGGTACTTTGGGAAGAAGATCAAGTAAATTTACGAACCGTAGCTGAAAAACTTCAATTGCAATCCAACACGTTAACGCCATTATTAAAACGACTGCAGCAGCGTGGTTTTATAGAGCGAAAACGTTCTGAAACTGATGAACGCAATATTGTAATTACACTTACCTCAAAAGGAAGAGCCTTGAAAAATAAAGCCTGCGATGTTCCTTCATTATTGGCAGAGCAGCTTCCGTTATCCATTGATGAGGCTAAAGAATTATATCGACTACTTTACAAAATGATAAGGAGAATGATTTAAATTCATCTTATTATAAAAAAAATCTTAAAAGAGTCTAAAATATTAACTAGAAGCTAACATCAATTTCTACGATTAGCTATTATATTGAAATAGTTAAATAAATGTAGAAATGAATAAAATAGGGATAACTTCTTGGACCTTGGGTATAGATAGATTACCTAAACTGATGGAGAAAGTAAAGGTACTCGGTTTAGATGGTGTTCAATTTAGTGGAGACTTTAGAAAATATGATCCTGAAGAATTGAGAGCTTTAGCAGATCAATTTCAGTTGGAAATTTTTGCTATAGATCCGTTTGATTGTAAACCTCCTAATCCTGAAGAAGCCAATGCTGAATCTGCAATCGAATTTTATAAACAAATTATAGATTTTGCTGTTGAAGCTAAAGTTCCTAGAGTTACATTACATGGTTTACCAAAATGGACTGTAAATTGCGACAATCATCAAGAATGTTGGATAATGCTTGTGCATTGTTGTAAAATATTAGATTCGTATGCACAGCTAAAAAAAATAAAGCTTGTCTATGAATGTCTAAATAGATATGAATCTAAAATGATCCATACTGCTCAAGAAGGTATGGAGTTAATTAACGCTGTAGGGCACGGAAATATAGAGTTGATTTTGGATAGTTTTCATATGCACATAGAAGAGCCAGATCCATTAGAAGCGCTAAAAAAATCAAGTAAAATTTTATATAGTTATCATATATCCGATTCTAATCGATCAGGTATTGGTAGTGCACAAGTAGATTTTGTAAGGCATCACGAAGTCTTAAAAGAAATAGGGTTTGAAGGTCCTGTAATGATAGAGATTGTATTACCAGAACTCGCACCTGCTGATACACCAACAAAAGAAGAAGAAAGGGAGCGTTTAGATGAAGAAATAAGAAGAAGTATAAGAGTATGGAGAAATTTATAAAATGGAAAAGAAAACCGAATCTTAGTAATCGATTCGGTTTTCTTTTTCATCCCATTTTTCGAAAACAGGTAATGCTTCATCCCTAATAATATTTTCAAAAGGAATTTCACGTTCTTTCATTTCTTTATCCAATTCTTTATAAATAAACCCATCATCGAAACCTATTTTAGCAGCATCGTTATGATTTAATGCATAATAAACTTTTTTAGGTCGAGCCCAATATATGGCTCCCAGGCACATAGGGCATGGTTCGCAACTAGTATATAAAACACAATCTTCAAGTTGAAAAGTGTTTAGATTTTCGCAAGCTCTACGGATAGCAGTTATTTCAGCATGGCCAGTTGGATCGTTGGTAGAAGTTACTACATTCCAGCCTTCTGCAATAATTTTCCCATCTTTAACCACTACAGCTCCAAAAGGTCCACCAGCACCAGTATTCATTCCTTCTTCGGCAAGTTTAATTGCACGTCTCATGAATTTTTTATCTTCTTCAGTCATTATAATTCAAAATTTTAGAATGCAATTTACTATTTAAAATTAAATCAAGAGAACTTAAATTATGCTAGTAGTTAATAATGCACCCTCAAATATTGTTTTATGGTTTACATAAAGTGTTTAGCTCTTTCACCTATGGTTGTAGCTATTTTTTCATGCTGAGTTTTAGAAAAATTTTCTAGAAAGTTGGATTTATCTAGAATCAGGTAATATTCAGAACTTATCAAGCTAAGTAAATTATGATGTGATAATTTTAGTTTAGCTGTATTTAGTTTCAGAGTATTGTTATCTTTTATGATTTGGTTTGCTATTGGATTCCAAAAAGAAACAATTTCGAATTTTTGATTAGATTTTTCTATTAACTGAACTAAATTGATAGCATTTTCAGGTTCTACAATATCACTTAGATAATTTTCAATATCTCTGTAAAAAAAGGAACTTATGAATACTTCATTAGCTCTTTTAATAACTCTAGTAATTTTAGGGTTTTTTCCATTATAGTAAAATTTCATTGGTTGGGGGATTTTGTTAATTTAGATTAACGGTTTTTCGGTTTTTTTAAAATTAGATATTTTTAGGTATTTTTTAAGATGTTTTTTATTTTTTTCGACGTATGGCAACTTATTCACGATGATTGAGAAATTAATTGCTTTCTTTTACCATATACTTGTAATAGTAATCAACTTATCCTTTTTAGTAAAATAGGCTTTCAGAAATAAAATTTCATGTATTTTTGTTGAACGAACCTTCATTGTAAGATTTTTATGAGTCAAAGAGTGTTGTTAGAGCCTAAAGAAGTAGCTATTACCTTACAGAGGCTTGCCTGCCAATTATCCGAAAATCATAACGATTTTTCTAACACCGTTTTAGTAGGTATTCAACCTCGAGGTATTTATTTACTCAATAGGTTATCATTAATTCTGGAAAAGGATCATGGTATAAATAACTTGCAAACCGGCCAGTTAGATATTACTTTTTTCAGAGATGATTTTAGAAGAGGTGAAAAACCATTAGAAGCCAATAAAACAAAAATAGATTTTGTGGTTGAAGATAAACGCGTCGTATTTATTGACGATGTTTTGTATACAGGACGAAGTATTCGTGCTGCTTTAACAGCAATTCAATCTTTTGGAAGACCAAAAACTATTGAATTGTTAACCTTTATCGATCGTCGTTTTAGTCGTCATTTACCAATTCAGCCAGATTATAATGGGCGTAAAGTAGATGCTATTAATGAAGAACGTGTAAGAGTAGATTGGTCTGAAAATGAAGGAGAAGACATTGTATATCTTATTTCAAAATAATTAGTAGAATGAGTGAACTAAGTGTAAACCACTTACTTGGAATTAAATACCTGAAAAAAACAGATATTGAGTTAATTTTTAATACAGCCGATCATTTTAAAGAGGTTATTAATCGTCCCATCAAAAAAGTTCCCTCATTACGAGACATAACTATTGCAAATCTATTTTTTGAGAATAGTACTCGTACCCGATTATCGTTCGAACTTGCTGAAAAACGATTAAGCGCTGATGTTGTGAACTTTTCAGCAGCTTCTTCTTCCGTAAAAAAAGGGGAAACCTTAGTAGATACTGTAAATAATATATTATCGATGAAGGTAGATATGGTTGTAATGAGACACCCTAATCCGGGAGCAGGAATTTTTCTGTCAAAAAATGTAAATGCTAGTATCGTTAATGCGGGGGATGGAGCACATGAACATCCAACACAAGCACTTTTAGATGCCTATTCTATCCGTGAACGTTTTGGAGAGGTTGCCGGAAAAAATGTAGTAATAGTTGGAGATATATTACATAGTAGAGTAGCACTCTCTAATATTTTTGCATTGAAATTATTAGGAGCAAATGTTAAAGTTTGCGGTCCTAAAACATTATTACCTAAATATATCGAATCTTTAGGAGTACAAGTAGAAACCAATTTAGTTGAGGCTTTAAAATGGTGTGATGTTGCTAATATGTTGCGAATCCAAAATGAACGTTTAGATATTAGTTATTTTCCTACTACCAGAGAATACACGCAACAATTTGGGGTTACTAATAAAATATTAGACCAATTAAATAAAGAAATTGTGATTATGCATCCCGGACCTATAAATCGTGGTGTAGAAATTACTAGTGATGTAGCCGATAGCGATCAAGCAATTATTTTGGATCAAGTACAAAATGGGGTAGCTGTTAGAATGGCAGTTATTTATTTGTTAGCGGCAAAAATTAAGCAATAATTTTAGAATTTGAGTTGTAAAAATAAATGATAATGGAAATAACGAAAAGGAAGAATTATTTACTCATCGAAGATACTCAAGAGTCAATTACAGATTTTGCTTCTCGACTTACAAAAAATCATCATCAATTTGAAAATGAAAATGTGGTGATTGATATTTTAAAATATAAAGAAATTCAAGAACAAGAATTATTAGGGTTTTTAGAGCTATCGAGTGTTCATTATAACAACAAAAAATCATTTGTTATTGCGACAGATGTTTTTGATATCGATACACTACCTGATGAATTAACAATTGCACCAAGCCTTCGTGAAGCTGAAGATATAATTCAGATGGAGGAGCTAGAACGCAATTTAGGTTTTTAATAATTCTTATTCACTAAAAATGCTTCATGAAGCTTACCATTCTTGGTTGTTATGCAGCCACACCTCGTTCCCTTACAAACCCAACTTCTCAAGTACTAACAATCAATAATCATATGTTTTTGATTGATTGTGGAGAAGGTACACAAGTTCAACTTCGGAAAAATAAAGTTAAATTTGCCAAAATAGAGCATATTTTTATTTCGCATCTTCATGGCGATCATTTTTACGGCTTAATAGGCTTAATTTCTACCTTTATGCTTTTAGGAAGAGAAAAACCACTTCATGTTTACGGACCTAAGGGAATTAAAGAAGTTATTTTATTACAACTTAAATTAAGTAATGCTTGGACGAGCTATCCACTATATTTTCATGAATTAGAAAGTGAGCAATCTGAAGTAATTTTTGAAGATGATTCGGTAACTGTAGAAACTATTCCATTAATACATCGAGTATATACCAATGGATTTTTATTTAAAGAAAAACCTAAGGATCGAAAATTAGTAATTGAAAAAGCTCACGAGTACCAAATAGATGTAACTTTATTTAAAAGTTTAAAAAAAGGAAAAGATGTTGTTGCAGAAACGGGGGAAATAATTCCTAATAAATGGGTAACCGAAGAACCTGAAGCTTCTAAAAGCTATGCTTTTTGTAGCGATACTTTATATAATGAAGCTATTGTTCCTCAAATTAAAAATGTTACCGTTTTATATCATGAATCTACATTTTTAGAACAACAAAAGTCATTAACCGATCATACAAAACATAGTACAGCAAAACAAGCAGCTACAATTGCAAAGCAAGCTAATGCGGAACAATTAGTGTTAGGGCATTACTCTACTCGTTATAAAGATATTAGTGTATTTAAAGAAGAAGCCTTAGAGGTATTCCCTAATGTATCGCTTGCAGAAGATGGAAAAAGCTTTGATTTTGACTAATATTTAGCTTTAAAAAGAAAAAATATTTTTGCCTTTTCAATGCAATTCTAACTATGTTTTTTTCTGCCTTAGCTTTAAAACTTGTAAATTGCGGGAAAGCTTAAAAAAATGAGTAAAGACCTTCACGATTACAGGCAGTCTTACGAAAAGAGCGAACTGTTAGAACAAATGGTTCCTGAAAATCCTTTTCAATTATTCGAAATATGGTTTAATGAAGTCGAGAAAATAGGTGCAGCAGGAGAAGTGAATGCAATGACGCTTTCTACCATAGGGTTAGATAATTTTCCAAAAAACAGAGTAGTTCTATTAAAATCTTTCGATGAAGAAGGATTTGTTTTTTACACTAATTTCAAATCAGATAAAGGACAAGCAATAGCAGAAAATCCAAATGTTTGTCTTTCCTTTTTTTGGCCATCAATGGAACGTCAAGTTGTAATTCGTGGTATAGCGGAAAAAGTTAGTGAAGAGGAAGCAACAGAGTATTATCATTCTCGTCCGCGCGGCAGCCAATTAGGAGCTTGGGCTTCTCACCAAAGTAGTAAAGTTGCTTCTAGAGAAGAGTTAGAAAGTAATTTAGAAAAAGCAGAAGAAAAATATCAAGGTGAAGTAGTTCCAAAACCAGATTATTGGGGTGGTTACGTTGTAAAACCACTAGCTATAGAGTTTTGGCAAGGTCGCCAAAATCGATTACATGATAGAATAGAGTTTAATAAAGAAAAAGACAGCTGGGTAACCAAACGTTTAGCACCTTAATCATGAAACGATTAATTTTGGTTAGACATGGTAAATCTTCTTGGAAATACGATGTTCCCGATGACCAGCGACCTTTAAAAAAAAGGGCTTATAAAGATGCTAAAGTAGTTTTAAACACATTTAAAGTATTCTTTAAGCAGAATATAGATGAGGTTTGTTTATGGACTAGCTACGCTACAAGAGCAAAAGAAACCGCAATTCTTTTTAAAGAAGGTTTAGATATTTCTGATAAAGATTTTGAAATAAAAGAAGAGCTCTATACATTCGATAAACGAGCACTTAAAACTATTATAAAAAACACCCCCGAAACTATAGAGAATTTGATGATTTTTTCTCACAATCCAGGACTTACCGGTTTGGCAAATCTATTAGGAGACAAAAACTTTGGTAATATCCCAACTACAGGTTTAGTAGTTGTCGAATTCTCTCAAAATCAGTGGCAAACTATTTCAGAAGGAAAAACATTATTAACTTTATTCCCTAAAAATATACGTTAACCACCATGCAAGAAAATAAGTACATAAATAGGGAGATTAGTTGGCTTCAATTTAATGCTCGAGTTTTACAAGAGGCAGAAGATGAAAGTGTCCCGCTTATAGAAAGACTTCGATTTTTAGGTATTTTCAGTAATAATCTAGACGAGTTTTTTAAAGTTCGTTACGCAACAGTAAAGCGCATCGATTTAGCTGGGAAAACAGGTAAAAATGTACTTGGTGGCATAAAAGCGAATAAACTATTAGAGCAAATAACCGATATTGTTAGAACACAACAAACTGAGAGTCTCAAAATTTTAGATCGAATTCAAAAAAAATTAAGAGATGAACATGATATTTGTGTGATTAATGAAAAGGAAATCAATTCTTACCAACAGAAATTTGTAAAAGATTATTTTCTTTCTCAAGTAAGTCCTGCTTTAGTCACTATTGTGCTTAACGATTTGGAAGAGTTACCAATGTTAAAAGACAGCGCAGCTTATTTAGCAGTGAAAATGGAAATGAGTCCGAACTCGGGCAAAACAACTAATTCAGGTTCTGTAAGTAATGACATTGAGAAGAAATATGTACTAATCGAGATACCAAAAAGCGTAGATCGGTTTGTGATGCTTCCTTCTGAAGATGAAAAAACATATATCATTATTTTAGATGATTTAATTCGTTATAATTTAAAGAGTATTTTTAATATTTTCGAATACGATAGTATTTCTGCACATATGATTAAAATTACTCGAGATGCCGAACTTGATATCGATAATGATTTGAGTAAAAGTTTTATCGAGAAAATTTCAGAAAGTGTAAAGGATCGAATCAAAGGTGATCCGGTAAGATTTGTATATGATAAAAACATCGATAATGAGACGTTAACCTACCTTATGGATAAAATGGGGATAGATCATGCCGATAGTATAATTCCTGGCGGGCGTTATCATAATCGACGGGATTACATGAATTTTCCTAGATTGGATGCAAAAGAATTATTGTATGAATCTAAAGAACCATTGCCAATTAATGGGTTGGCTTTGCAAACCAGTTTAATTCAGGGAGTAGGAGAGAAAGATCATCTTCTATATGCGCCTTATCAAAGCTTTTCTTATGTTGTAAAATTTCTTCGAGAAGCAGCTTTAGATCCTCGTGTAAAGTCTATTAAAATTACAATTTATCGATTAGCTAAAATTTCTCACATTGCCAGTTCATTAATTAATGCAGTAAAAAACGGTAAAAAAGTTTTAGTTCAAATCGAATTACGAGCACGTTTCGATGAAGCAGCAAACATAAAGTATGCTGAGCAAATGCAACGTGAAGGGGTTCACTTAATTTTTGGAGTTAAAGGATTAAAAGTACATTGTAAATGTTGTGTAATTGAACGTGAGGAGCCGAATGGAGAATTAAAAAAATACGGATTTGTAAGTACCGGTAATTTTAACGAGTCAACCTCTAAAGCTTATACCGATTATACATTGTTTACGGCTAATCAGGAAATTTTAAAAGAAGTAAATAAAGTTTTCAATTTCTTCGAGACCAATTATAAAGTAAGTAAATACCGACATTTATTAGTATCTCCACATTATACTCGCAATTCATTATACAAACTTATACAGAAAGAAATAGACAATCAGTTAGAAGGAAAACCAGCAGGAATTAAATTAAAACTAAATAGCTTATCCGATTATCCGATGATCGATAAATTATACCAAGCAAGTAGGGCTGGAGTAAAAATTAAATTAATTGTTAGAGGTTTAAATTGTTTAATTCCGGGAGTTCCTGGAATGAGTGAGAATATTGAAGCAATTAGTATCGTCGATAAGTTTTTAGAACATCCTAGAGTGTATATTTTTGAGAATGATGGCAATTCTAGAGTGTATATATCTTCAGCCGATATTATGACGAGAAACTTAAACAATAGGGTAGAGATAGCTTGTCCAATTTACGATGCAGATATTAAACAAGAAGTTATTGACGGATTTAATATAAGCTGGGGAGATAACGTAAAGGCTAGGGTATTTTCTGAGAAGCAAAATAATGCTCACCGAAAAAATGGTTTGCCAAGATTGCGTTCTCAAGAAGCTTTATATGATTATTATTTGAATAAACTTGAAAATTAAAGGCGGCATGATTGTACAAAAAAAGTATGCAGCGATAGATATTGGTTCCAATGCAATTCGATTATTGGTAGCTACTATTACCGAAAAGAAAGGAATGGAGCCAAAATTTAGAAAATCTTCTTTAGTTAGAGTTCCTATTCGTTTAGGGGCGGATGTTTTTCTAAAAGCTAAAATTTCAGACAAAAATAGAGATAGAATGGTAGATGCTATGCATGCTTTTAGCTTGTTAATGAAAGCGCATGGTGTTGAAAAATATAAAGCTTGTGCTACTTCTGCTATGCGAGAAGCTAAAAATGGCAATACAGTAAGAGATTTTATCAAAGAGCAAGCAGGTGTTGAAATTGAAATTATAGATGGAAATCACGAAGCTGCTATGATAGCTGCTACCGATTTGTATGCACTTATACAAAACGATTATAATTATATTTATGTAGATGTAGGGGGAGGTAGTACAGAATATACCGTATATAGCAACGGAAAAACAGTTACATCACGGTCTTTTAAAGTAGGGACGGTTCGTTTATTGAATGATTTAGTCGATCATTCTACTTGGAAAGAGATGGAAACTTGGATTAAAGAAGTGACCAAAGATTATGAAGAGATTGATATGATTGGTTCCGGTGGAAATATTAATAATATTTTTAAAACTAGCGGAAAAAAAGATGGAAAACCCTTGACTTTATCTTATCTAAAAAAATATGACGAGCTATTGAATAGCTACACGTACGAAGAACGGATTACAGAGTTAGATATGAAGAGTGATCGGGCAGATGTTATTATTCCGGCATCAAGAATCTATCTAAATTCTATGAAGTGGTCCGGAGCCACAAAAATCTATATTCCAAAAATAGGTTTAGCCGATGGTATCATTAAATCGATGTATCAAAACGATAACTAATAATCTATAAAACTGATACAAGTTTTAGAGGTATAAAAAAAGTGATTAGCGAACAATGCCAATCACTTTTTTGTCTTTTTAGAATCAAAAATCTATAAAATTATACTTTTTTATCCGTGGATTGTTTCTTTGTTACCTAAATTCTGAATCATTTTGCCTTCAAATTCTAATAAATCGTTCCAAAGTTTGTCTACTTTTTTACGATCACTATATTGGCGAGCGAATTTTAAGAACATAGTATAATGGTTAGCTTCGCTTATCATTAAATTCTTATAAAATTCAGCCAATTCTTTATCTTCTAATTTTTCGCTCAATAACCGGAAACGTTCACAGCTTCTAGCTTCAATTAATCCGGCAATTAATAATCGATAAATTAAACGATCTTCTCGTTTTCCTCCTTTCGGGAAGAACTGAAGTAATTGTACTACATATTCATCTTTTCTGTCCCATCCCATTTCAATATTTCGTTCAATAATTTTATCATGAACCATTTTAAAATGAGCCATTTCTTCACGAGCTAAAGCCGTCATTGCAGTTACTAATTCCGGATACTCCGGATAGTTTACAATTAAAGAAATTGCTGTTGATGCTGCTTTTTGCTCGCACCAAGCATGATCGATTAATATTTCTGAAATATTTTTATTTGCAATATCTGCCCAACGCGGATCTGTAGGAAGTTTTAAACCAAGCATAATTATACATCTAAATCAAAAGTAGTTCGTAATTTATCCAAAAGCGGATTTTTTTCTTTAAGCTTATTATACTTTTCAATTGGTGTAAAAGCAAATTTTTTAGCTGATTTTTCATTTACATCAACATGTAAGCTTATTGTTGTATTCTTTAATTGTTTTTTTAAAAATGCCATTAATTTATTTTGCCCGCGCTTCATATCGATTTTCATACTTTCTGCAGGCAATTCTAAATGAATCTCATGGTCATTTTTCAATTTAGGTAAATCAGTTTCTAAAATAGAAGCTAGAATTTTTTCCCCTCTTTTTTTTAGTTTATGTACATAATCATCCCAAGCAGCTTGTAGTTGAGTTTCCGTAAAAGCATTTGTCATTACCGTTTCTTCAGCAACAGTTTTAGTTTTTGCTTGTGCTTCTAATTCCTTCTTTTTACGAATACTGGCTAAGGATAAACCAGAAACCTTCTTTTTCGCAATAGAATTGTCGGTTACGGGGTTGGTTTTTGGCGCTTCGTTATGGCTAGGTTGTTGCTTGTTAACCTCTTGTTTTATTTCGGTATTCTGAGGAATTTCTTTACTGATATAGTCTGAAGTATCTACTTTATTTTCAAGAGTAAGAATTTCTTCTTTTTTTACAGATTCAGTAGAAGGTTTTTCTTGAGCATTTTTAGTAACCGGATTCTCATCGTGTTCGTTATCCCTAATTATTTTCTTCTCTTCAGAAGAAATTGGTTTAGCCGGTTGTGTAAATTCTTTAGGTGAAATTATTTGGCTATGCTCGTTTTTTTTTTGTGCTCCTAATTGTATTGAAGCCATTTGCATTAAGCAAAGTTCGACGAGTAAACGTTGATTTCGACTTGTTTTATAATTTAAGTCACAATCGTTAGCTAAACGAATAGCTTCCATTAAAAACTCTTGAGAGGCTTGTTGAGACTGTTCAAAGTATTTAGCTTTAGTCTGTTCACCAACTTCTAAAAGCTGAATTGTGCGTTGATCCTTACAAACCAATAAATCTCTAAAATGAGAAGCTAGACCAGCAATAAAATGGTGTCCATCAAAACCACTAGCTAAAATATCATTATAGCGTACTAAAAGTTCTGGGATGTTTTGTGTTAGCAGTAAATCGGTTATTTTCATATACGTGTCATAATCCAACACGTTTAAATTTTCAGTTACTGCTTGTCTAGTAAGATTATTACCACTAAAACTTACTACCCTGTCGTAAATAGAAAGGGCATCTCGCATGGCACCATCTGCTTTTTGAGCAATAATTTGTAGCGCATCGTCTTCTGCAATAATTCCTTCTTGTTCTGCAATGTGTTTTAGATACTCCTTAGCATCGGTTACCGTAATTCGTTTAAAATCGAAAATTTGACAACGCGATAATATTGTAGGTATAATTTTATGTTTTTCGGTAGTTGCTAAAATAAATATCGCATGTTTTGGCGGTTCTTCTAGTGTTTTAAGAAAAGCATTAAATGCTGAAGCCGATAGCATATGTACTTCATCTATAATATATACTTTGTATTTACCAACTTGTGGTGGTATTCTAACCTGATCGATTAGATTTCTAATATCGTCTACCGAATTATTGGAAGCAGCATCAAGCTCAAAAATATTAAATGCAAAATCTTCATCAGGACTTTGATTATCGTCTTGATTAATCATTTTAGCTAAAATACGAGCGCAAGTTGTTTTTCCAACACCTCGAGGGCCGGTAAACAATAAAGCTTGTGCTAAATGATTATTAGTAATTGCATTTGCTAGTGTATTGGTAATAGCTTGTTGCCCAACCACATCCTTAAAGGTTTGTGGACGGTATTTACGAGCCGAAACTACAAAATGTTCCATTTAATTGGTTTAAGAGGCAAATATAAAAATACACAGCCTAACTTCTAAATATCGAAAATAGTATTTATAAACATTGTTTCCTAAAAAGAAACGAAATTGGTGTACGAATATCTAATTAAAAATCTACATTTGCAGGCAAGCAGGTTGGCCCTGTCGCTAAGCTCATATTTTTTTGGCTTAGAGGAAAGTCCGGACACCGTAGAGCAGCATAGTGGGTAATACCCACCGGCCGTAAGGTCAGGACAAGTGCAGCAGAAAGAATGTACAGGTAGTGCTGTAGTGAAACCAGGTAAACTCTATGCGGTGCAATGCCATGTAAACCGATATTTGCGAATTGCTCGTTCGCCGTCGGAGGGTAGGCAGCTAAAGTGTATTGGTAACAATGCACGTAGATAAATGACAAGGGCATTTTGATTTGTTTCAGAATGAACAGAATCCGGCTTACAGACCTGCTTTTTTATAGATTTTCACATAGTCTATTAGATATTCTTGTGGAAATATCGCTTCATCAACTGGGCCACCCCAAGTTCCACCTATTGCTAAATTAATAATTAAAAAGAAAGGTTTTCGAAATGGATTATTAATAGTATCGGCTTCAGAAATTATAAATTTATAATAGATTTTTCCATCAATAGAAAATTCAATTTTTTCTGAGTCCCAATTCATTTCGTATACATGAAAGTTTTCAGAAGGAGCTTCTTTTAATGCTAAATTAGCACCTTCACTTTTAATTTGATAGGTGTTCTTTTTTGGATAATGTACAGTAGCATGAATATTTTTCGGGTATTTTCCTACATATTCTAAAATATCAATTTCACCACTATACGGCCATTTTGTAGTAAAAAAATTAGTGCCAAGCATCCAGATAGCTGGCCATACACCTTTTCCTTTTGGAAGTTTTGCGCGTACTTCTATTTTACCAAATTGAAGATGAAATTTTTTATGAGTATGTAAACTTGCAGAAGTATATTGTGCTTTATGGGTATTATATCTGTAATTTTGAATTTTTGGATTATAACGGCGATTTCTGTATTGTTCTTTTCTCGTAATTATTTTTAATACTCCATTTTTTACAACAGCATTTTTCTTTCTAGAAGTATAATATTGTTCCTCTAAATTTCGAATAAAACCTATTTCATGAGTCCACTTTTCAGGATCTGGTTTGCCTTTGTAATTAAACTCATCGCTCCAAATAAGTTTATAATCTTGTGAATGACTTTTATTAGACATAACTAGTAATAATACGCTAATAAAGCAATAAATTGGTTTGGCACTAAACTTCTTCTTTAGCGAAAAATGAAAACACAGAGCTTCCGTAATTGCGTTTTTCCACAAAATTGGAATGAGCTGAAAGGTCGGTGTGTTTTCCATGTTCTATAATAAGTGTCCCATTTTCAGTCAGTAACTCTTTTTCAAAAACAAGCGTAGCAATTTTTAAAAAATCTTCAGTCGAAAATCCATAAGGCGGATCTGCAAAAATAATATCGGCTGTAATTGGAGCTCTTTCTAAATATTTATAAACATCACTTTTAATTGCCGTAATTGGAAAATTAAGTTCTGATGCTGTTTTTTTTATAAATTTAATACAATCAAAGTTGCCATCTACTGCGGTTACTTTTTCAACACCACGAGAACTGAATTCGTAAGCAATATTTCCAGTTCCTGAAAATAAATCTAAAATCGTTAAATCTGAAATATAATATTGATTATTTAAGATATTAAACAAACCTTCTTTAGCCATATCGGTAGTAGGGCGTACCGGTAATTTTTTAGGCGCAATAATTCGTTTTCCTTTATTAGTTCCAGATATAATTCGCATTTAAAATGTATTTAGTAGAATATATTCTTCAGATTTATTAATAGTCCAGCCTTCATCGATTTGTAAATCATCTTCTAAAGGGAGAAACGCAATATTTTGAATGTAATCTTGCAATAGAGTATAAATTTCATCATCTTTTGTTATAAAACCACTTAAGTATAATTGAAATTGTTGCGGATTTAATTGTAGTTGCTCTGCAGTAAAAAGTAAATAGTATAAATAATCTTCTTTAGCAAAGATTTTAAAACTATTACAGAGTAATAAGTCTCCGTGTTCAATAATGATTAAATCGAGTCTATTTTTTTGGTTATGGGCATATACAGTAATAGAATTTTCTGTTTTTCTATTTATAAATTTATGCAATAGAATACTCATGTGGTGTGAATACTCAAATTCACCATACTTGTCAAAAAAGAAGTTGATAATATTAGTAAAGGGAATATAAACATTTATAATCTCTGAATTTGGTAATTCATCGTGTGCTACAACATCGGTTTGAAGAATCTTAGTATTAAATTTAAGATATGAAGCTGCTGCACTCTCTACAAATAAATTTCTGGGAACTAAGGTGAAAAAGGAGTTACAAAAACAAAGATTTACTTTATCTATTTGTGTAGTTTCTAACGCAGTTTGTTTTTGGTAAATAGTTTCTATTTCTTGTAATAGATTTACAGGATCTAAGGCAGAATTTAATTGTTTTTGATGATAAAAAACAATTTTATTTTCAGTTCTGTTTAGAATACAAAAAGAAAGTCCATCCAGATTTATCTGAATGGACAGTTCTAAAAATGTATTTTTTTCACTTTTATTCGTCGCCATATGTTTTTGGCCAGTTTCCTGTAGTTTTCACATCTTCCATAGAGCCAACGCTAATGTAAGCACCGTTTACTTCATCTACAGATAATGCTTGATTTTCTCTCATGATTAATTCCTTATCTTGATCAAAAAGAACATCTTTTTTAGCAACTTTAGCTTCAAAAACCGGAATCTTACTTTTTCCTTTTGTAATAGTGCCAGCTTCTAATTCATACTTAGCATTAGACCCTTCAACAGGAACATTGATAAGATTAGTGTAATAATCTTTATCTCCTTTAAACAAAGAATCTTTAACAGGAACAAAGCCTAAAGTATCGATAATTACTTTTTCAAGATATTCATCTACGCCATATGCTTTTTTGTACTCTTCATCAAGAACAGTTGTATCTCTACGTTGTGTAATTGCAAATTCTGCAGTATCTATAAACTTCACCAAATTGTTAAAGTCACCTGTGAATTTACCAGTAATTTCTTTGTGTGCCATTTCGGCATCACGAATATCTTTTAAGTTTTCAATTACTTTGGGGTAACGTTGATCTTTAACCTGATTGAATTGAATTGGTCGGTATACAGCATCAAAGGTTAACCAAGCCAAGAAAGCTATTACCGCCCATAAGAGTAATTGAATTACAAGTCTCATGTTTTAAGTAGTTTTATTTAAGTTATTAGAGTTATACGACAAATCTACGATTTTTTTTTATTCGTAAAAGTTTCTACACTAAAAATCCATGTTTATCTTTGATTTTTTGAAGCTCAACTTATGGTAACAGTAAATGGACCTGCCTTTCATAAAATTTTAGTAGACGATTTAGAATTTCAACCCCGTCATAAACAGGATATTGCACTTCAGCAATTAGCAAATTTTGCGGTTTCAAATAATCGAGATGGGTTATTTGTGCTAAAAGGTTTTGCCGGAACAGGGAAGACAACTATCATTAGTACATTTGTTAAAAATTTGTGGAAGATTAAAAAAACCGGTGTCCTAATGGCTCCAACAGGCCGTGCGGCTAAAGTAATTGCTAATTATTCCAAACGTGAAGCTTTCACTATTCATAAAAAAATTTATTTTCCTAAAAAGTCGGGTGGAGGTGGTGTGCAATTTGTTTTGCAACCCAATAAACACAAGAATACTATTTTTATAGTGGATGAGGCTTCCATGATTGCCGATAGACCTGCGGATTCTAAAAATTTTGATACTGGATCTTTATTAGACGATTTAATAGAATATGTATATAGTGGGCATAATTGCCAATTAATATTTATTGGAGATACCGCCCAGTTACCACCAGTGAAAATGGATGTTAGTCCGGCTTTAGAAGAAGATAAATTAGGTCGAGCATATTTTAAAGATATTCAACATATTTTGTTAGATGAAGTGATGCGTCAAAAAGAAGAAAGTGCAATTTTACATAACGCTACTTTAATACGAGAAAGTCTTCAGGATGAATTTTACGAGAGTTTCCAGTTTGAAATCCCTAAAAAAGCTGATGTTGTTCGATTAGTAGATGGTTACGAAATTATGGAAGCTATAGAGCAGGCTTATAGTACTTTAGGAAACGAAGAAACAAGTATAATTGTTCGTTCTAATAAACGGGCAAATTTATATAATCAACAAATTCGAAATCGAATTTTATTTCAAGAAGAAGAAATTTCGGTAGGGGATTATTTAATGGTTGTAAAGAACAATTATTTTTGGGTGAAACCCGCCTCCGAAGCCGGATTTATCGCAAACGGAGATATTGTTAAAGTACTAGAGATTTTCAAAATAAAAGAATTATATGGTTTCCGTTTTGCTGAAGTTTCGGTGCAAATGGTCGATTATCCTAAAATGAGACCATTTGAAACGGTAATTATGCTAGATACCTTAACCAGCAACTTACCTTCATTAACTTTTGAAGAATCGAACATGCTCTATCAAGAAGTTATGAAAGATTACGAAGATGAAACGGCGAAGTATAAAAAGTATTTAAAGGTGAAGAATAATAAATATTTTAATGCTTTACAGGTGAAATTCTCGTATGCGATAACCTGTCACAAAAGTCAGGGTGGACAGTGGAATACTGTTTTTATAGAGCAACCTTATTTACCAGATGGAGTAGGTAAAGAGTATTTACGATGGTTGTATACTGCCGTTACCCGTGCTACCGATAAATTATATTTAATTGGTTTTAAGGATAGTTTTTTTCTGGAGAACGAATAACAAATACGATAATAAAAACTTAGATTTGAAAAAATAAATTGAACGATCTGATGAGTGAACCGCTAAAAATAATAGCTATGATTCCTGCGCGTTACGAGGCACAGCGTTTCCCTGGAAAATTAATGGAAGATTTGCATGGAAAAACCGTAATCCAACGTACCTATGAAGCCGCAAAGAATACAAATTTATTTCAAGAAGTTTACGTGGTGACTGATAGCGATAAAATAATGAATGAAGTCGCTAAATTTAGAGGAAAAGCCATAAAAAGTAAAAAGGAACATCACTGCGGAAGCGATCGTTTAGCGGAAGCCGTTTACGATATGGATATAGATATCGTTGTGAATGTTCAAGGAGATGAGCCTTTTATTGATGAAAATAGCCTTATAAAATTGCTGAATGTTTTTGCTGAGGATGATGCTGCTAGTATAGATTTAGCTTCTTTAAAAGTAGGGATTGGTGATAGTGATGAAATTACCAACCCGAATAATGTAAAAGTAATAACTGATAATCGCGGTTTTGCTTTATATTTTTCAAGATTTCCTGTCCCTTACCCAAGAAATACAGATACCACGGTTGTTTATTACAAGCACATAGGTATTTATGCTTTTAGAAAACAAGCATTGTTAGATTTTTATAATTTACCGATGCTTCCATTGGAAGATGCTGAAAAAATTGAGTGTATTAGGTATTTAGAGTATGGTAAAAATATAAAAATGGTAGAAACCGATGTGCAAACTATAGGTATCGATACTCAAGAAGATTTAGAAAAGGCTCGAAAGTATTTAAAATCTTTAGAGAATAAATAGTAACATAAAAAACGGACTAGATTTAGTGTAGTCCGTTTTTTATGTTTAGTTACTGCTTACCGCTTTTTTATAAATCGATAATGCACGTTCTCGGGCTTCTTTATGATCTACCATTTTTTCCGGATACTTATCGGTTCCATATTCTTCAATCCATTCTTTAATATATTTTTCTTCTTTATCGAATTTATCAATTTGGGTGGTTGGATTAAAAATTCTGAAATACGGAACAGCATCTACACCGCTACCGGCTATCCATTGCCAATTCCCTACATTCGACGACATTTCATAATCCAATAATTTTTCAGCAAAATATGCTTCACCCCATCGCCAATCAATCAATAAATGTTTGCATAAAAAACTACCAACAAGCATTCTTACTCGATTATGCATAAATCCGGATTGGTTTAATTGTCGCATCCCAGCATCAACAAGCGGATACCCTGTTCTACCTTGTTTCCATTTTTCAAATTCTTCTTTGTTATTTCGCCAATTAATAGTATCGTATTTCTTTTTAAAAGCTTCGGTTACTGTGTGCGGAAAATGATATAGAATTTGCATAAAAAATTCGCGCCAAACTAATTCTTGCAAAAAAGTTTTATTCTTTTCCTGATCGGCTTTCTTAACCATTTTTCGAACACTAACAGTACCGAACCGCAAATGTGCACCTAAACGGCTAGTTCCTTCTTTAGAAGGTATATTGCGGGTATCTTCATATTTACTGATTAAGGTTGGCGTAACATCGTAATCGGGTACTTTTAATGAAGATTTCTTAAAACCGATATCGCTTAAACTTAAATTTGGTAATCTTGTATTTTGAATAAGATTATCAATATGTTGACTGGTATAATGAATTTTAAGATCAATATTTTTAAATTGATCCATCCAAGTTCTCATGTAAGGAGTATATACTTTGTAAGGATCTCCATCACTTTTTGTGACTTCATCTTTTTCGAAGATAACCTGATCTTTGAAGGTTTCGAAACCTATTTTATTTTCTTCTAATAACTCTTTAATTTTTTCATCACGGTCTTTAGCATAAGGTTCGTAATCGCGATTAGTAAAAACCGCGCTAATTGTGTACTGATCAAGCAACTCGTTAAATACTTCTTCCGGTTTACCATGATATATTGCCAGAGAACTTCCGTTGTTGTCTTGAAGTTCGGTTCTCATTTTTTGTAAAGTTTCAAAAATAAAAGTTACTCGTGCATCGTCTTCTGCTAAACTATCTAATATTTCAGAATCAAATATGAAAAGGGGAAGTACTGGATGGTTACCTTTTAAAGCCTCTAGAAATCCTACATTATCGTCTAAGCGTAAATCTCTTCGGAACCAAAAAACAGTAACAGTTTGTTTACTCATTAGGAAATATTTAAAGTTGAAAGTCCGCCATCTACACCAAAAATCTGACCGGTAATCCAACTGCTTTTATCATTTAATAAAAAGGCTGTAATAGCAGCAATATCGGTTACATTTCCTACTCGTTTAAGTGGATGTCTTTCATTCATTTTTTCTTTTTTCTTATCGTTGTTTAGGAGTTTTTCAGCCATAGGAGTATCTACTAAAGACGGAGCGATAACATTAACCCTGAAGCTTGGCGAATACTCTGCTGCTAAAGATTTTGCAAAACCTTCAATAGCTCCTTTAGCCGCTGCAACACTAGTGTGAAAAGGCATGCCAACTTTAACAGCGACAGTACTAAAAAAAACTAAGCTAGCTTGTTCTGATTGTTTTAAATTTGGAAGTAATGCATTTACTACGTCAACTAAACCAAAGAAATTCAATCGCATTTCCTCTTCAAAATCTTTTGGTTTAAGCATTTTAAACGGTTTTAGATTAATGCTTCCAGGGCAATATATTAATCCGTCGATGCAGTTTGGTAAATCTAATTGGGAAATATCATCTTCTAATACATTAAATTTTAAATGAGTTACCGATAAATCAGACAAATTAGTGCTATTTCTAGATGCTATAAAAACAGTATGTTCAGAAGATAAGTTTTTAGCAATTTCTAAACCAATACCGGTAGAACCACCAATAAGTAGGATATTTTTTCCCATAATTTAAAATTAAAAAATATTATTTAAGACTAGTAAGCGTTAGTATTAGGTTCTTTGTATCTTCCAAAGAGTTCTTCCAGTTTTTGTTTTCTGTATTCGAAAATTTCCTTGAGTTTTGGTTTAACCATAAATGGATGCACTAAATCACCTAATTTTCCCATTGGAAGTTTATAATCCACAATATCTTCCATTTCTACACCACCTTCAATTTCTTTAATAAAGTGCTTATGATGCCATAGCGCATATGGTCCGAAACGTTGTTCATCTACAAAATATTCTCCATCCCTTACATGAGTAATTTCGGTAACCCATTTTGTTTTGATACCTGTAAGTGGAGTAACAATATATTGAATAATTTGCCCCTCGAACATAGGGCGGTCAGCACCAGAAGTAATATCGAAACCCATATAGTCGGGTGTGATAATTTTTAAATTTTTAGGATCTGATAAGAATTCCCATGCTTTCTCTTTTGAAATGGGCAATTTTTGGAACGTGTGTAGTTGATGCATTTCCGTAATTTAATTAGGCTAAAACTACGAGTATATTTGTTTAGCTTAAAATTTAAATAGTTAAACAAGTTGTAAAAAAATATTATGTGCTAATTCTTTTAAGTAATTGTATGTTTTGTTGATGAAAAAGTGTTATTTTGGCTTAAATCATATTTTTTTATGAATGAATATTGTAAAGTGTTGTTGATATTTGTGTTAATAACGTTTTTTTACTCTAGAAACTCAATTTATAGCCAAGAGAAAATAGATTCTATTTATCAATCTTATTATAAAGAAGTTGGTCTTGAAAATACTGCATTGTTTTATGGTAAAGAATACTTAGATAAAGAAGCTACTATTAATGATAATAATAAGTTTTTAAAAAAAAGTAATGATTTTTCTAATGGAGATATCATATATAGAAATCATCTTTTTAAAAACATACTTTTAAAATATAATGTTGTAGATGA
>NZ_JBLXIB010000006.1:0-210294 GCF_048269745.1 Zunongwangia sp.
ATCCTGGCTCAATAGAAGCTACAATATCTAAACGGTACTGATCGCCATCTAGTTGTTCTAGATTCCCTTCAAAGCTTACAGGATCATAGATTTGGGCATTCACAACTAAACAACTATTCAGAAAGATAAAAAACACTATAAAAAATCTTGACATAGGATACATAATATTTTCGTTTTCGGATTTACTTTAATAGGGTCACTAGCTTTGCCTTTTATTACAAAATATAAGTAAAGCCCTTATCTTAAGAAGAGGGCTTTACATATAGAGTACTTATTTTAAAATACCAATGTTTAGCTTTTTTGTTTTACCATTTCAATCATAGCAGTAAGCTTAGCTTCCTCTGACTTTAAATTTCCTTCATATCCTTTTATCTTATATTGAATAACACCTTCTTTATCAATTATAAATTTAAAAGGAATTGCCTGAACTTTAAATGCTTTTGCTATAGGATATGTATTAGAGTCACTTTTTGGGTCTTTATAGACATCAAACTGATAATTATTTGCAGTTAAAAATTTATTTACCTCTCTTTTCACAATAGCTTCAGATTGAGTTTCCATGGTATTGATAAAAAGAAATTTTACATCTGTATCATTTTCATAACGCTTTTTGATATTTTGCATAGCCGGAAAAGAAGCTTTACATGGGTGACACCAAGTTGCCCAAAAGTCTAAAATTAAAATCTTCCCTTTTAGATCAGATAAATTTATTTTATTATTATCTAAATCTACTAAAGTTACATTTGGAGCTGGTTCTGAAACCATTTCTTTTGCTACCTCTTCTTCTAACTGTTTCTGAAATTGCGAGGCTAATTGTTTTTCATAATTTTTAAAATCTTCTTGAGATCCTTTAGTTTCTATAAACAATCGACGAAAACGTTCATAATTTTCCTCATATGCTTCTCCATGATTTTTAATTATCTCGTCTAACTGCTCAAAAGCTTTCTCCTTATTACCTGTAGCCTCTAAACAATCGGCATAATCTAGATTCGCTTCTACACTCAAATAATCGATATTTCGCTTATATTTTTTAAAATAAGTTATAGCTTCTTCATACTTTTCTTGTTTAGCTAAAATTTTTGCATAAAAGAAATAAGCATCAATTTGTAGATCCTGAATAGTTTGCAATAAGACATTGTTAATTTTTTTATCAGAACTCCACTTTTTGGCTTTATTTAATGTTTTCTTTAAAAAATCAAGTGCCTGATCGAGTTTATTTTTTTTATAAAATATCTCAGCTATATTATAATAATTAAATACTATTCTTGGATTATCGATAAGTTGTTTTGATAACTCTTCAATTTTATCATAATTTTCTAATTTTGCATAATTTTGCATAATAAAATACAACCCCATATTGTATAAATCCTGATTTTCTAAATCGTAATTTTTAGGAGGGAATTTTTCTTTCCAGCTTTTATATAGCTCGTATTCCTTATCGGGCTCATCAACAGAAAATATTTCTTGGTAAGCTGCAAAACGTGCACTAATCCCATTAGGAAATTTTTGCTTCAAAATTGCTGATAGTGAATCTACTTTTTCATTTTGATTTAATTTGTAAAAATAATCGTAAGTAAGCATAACCTTACTTTCCTTATCAGTTTTACTTAATTGCTTTAGACGATTTTCTAATGCTTTTTTTCCTTCTTCAGTTTTTAAATTTGCTAAAGAATCTAGGTTTTTCTTTATCTGAGAATTACTTTTTGCCGTAAAATCTTCTTGCTTTTTATTATGATTGCAAGAAAATACTCCTGCAATCATAATAAAAAATAAGAAATACTCTATACTTTTCTTTTTCATTAAAACTAGTGATTCTAACTATTAATAGCCTTCTGTTTGTTCTAGATTTGGATTCGCATTAATTTCACTATACGAAATTGGCCAATATTGCTTATAACTAGACCAACTAGCTTTTCCAGCAACTGTCTTATTTTTCACTGCTTCGCTCATTACCTCATCAATAGTATTAGTTCTTTTTAAGTCAAAAAATCGATATCCGTCTTCTGCAAAAAATTCAGCTCTTCTTTCTTTCGCAAGTGCTGCTAGAACTTCTTGTTTACTAGTAGCTGTAATAGGCAATAATCCGGCACGATTTCGCACTTCATTAATTCTTGAAACTGCAGCTTCTAAATTCCCCAATTCTGCATTTGCTTTTGCATTAATTAAATACTGTTCAGCAATACGCAACATGGCAGAAGCTTCTTCTCCTGCAACTTTTGACTGATATTTATAAGGTAAATAATATGTTGCTCCTGCTAATTCTACCGTATATGTCCATTTTTCAAAACGTTGGTCTCCTTCTTCAAAAGCTCCTAATTGACTTTCACTTAAATATACCGGTGCATAAGAAAAATCATAGGCTAAGTCACCTCCATAGTCCCATCCCATATAAATATTATAATCAGGCACATATCTCATGTAAGAGTTCTCGTTATTATTCGGCATTAATTCCCAAATCATAGCCTGACTATCGGTTTTAAAAACATTCTCTAAAGGCAACAAACTTTGTTGCGTACCGTTTAGTATTGCTGAGGATATTTCTTCTACCTTTTGCCAATTTTCAGTATATAGTAAAACCCTGGACAACAAGGCTTGTGCTGCCGTTTTATTTGGTCTTGCTTGTGATGTTGTTGTGGTACCATCACTGGTTTTATAATCTTCAGCCAACAAAGTTTCTGCCATTTCAAGATCGTTTATAATTTGCTGAAAAGCTTCTTCTTGAGATCGCCTCGATAATTTATTATTCACCTCATAATCTGAAGTAGTTGGCAAGGCTATGTCTCCGTATAAATTCGTTAAATAGTAAAAACTAAAAGCTCTTATAAAATAAGCTTCGCCTAAATATTGATCTTTATTAGACAGAATAGCATCTGTTTTATTAATGCCTTCAATAATTGCATTTACCCGATATACTAACGAATAAAAATCACCCCAATATGAAGGTGCATTATTACTAGATAAATCATCATTATAATAACGCTGATACGATATAGAGTTGGTTTGATTTAATGTGAACTCATCGGCATAAAGGCCTGTATTTAAACCCAAATCAGAAACATAGTAACTAACAGAAAGGTCTGCCAAAATACCATTAATTGTAGTAGCAGTAGTTGCATCGTTTACGAAAGTATTTTCTTCATAAAATGCATCAGAAGGCGCCGGAATATCTAAATAATCTTCACAGCTAGATAAAGACAATGCAATTCCTAAACAAAAGAATAATTTTATATTTTTTATATTGATTTTCATTTTTCTGTATTTAATAAATTATAATGTGAAATTTAAACCAAAAACTACTGTTCTTAATGGAGCAGTTCCTGCGCCAAGTGTTTCTGGATCGTAACCTCCATCATAATTAGAAATAGTTAATAAATTTTGCCCCTGTAAGTACACTCTTATATTTTTGAAATTGATTTTATCTGTAAACTTTGAAGGGAAATTATAACTTAAGTTCACATTTTGAAGTCTAGCATAGGTAGCATCTGAATATGCCCCCGTACTCTGTTTAAAATAATCAAAATTGGTATATCCAGAATAACCAGCTCTTGGTTTAGCCACATCTGTAATATCACCAGGTTTTTGCCAACGAGCATCATAAATATCTTTAGCTATATTCATATTAAAAATACCTGGCTGATCGCTCTGTGAACCAATAAAGTTAAGTGCCTTCTTTTTGGTAAATGAAAACAACACACTTAAATTAAAATTCTTATATCTGAAATTATTTTGAAATCCTCCAAAAAATTTAGGGTTTAAATCTACAAATTCTGTACGATCCCTATTGTAATCTAATGTGTTTTCTGTTTCCCATTCTCCAATTTCATCTTGCGTAATTTCCCCATCGTTATTTAGGTCTTTCCAAAAATTATAATTACCGGTTTCTGGGTTTACTCCTTGATAATTATATAACCTTCTTCCGTTTACAGATTTACCAATTTGATAATGTGTACTGGGTAAAGCTGCTATATCATTAGGGTATGAGACTAATTCATTTTTTGCTAATGTAATATTAAAACTAGTAGACCATGTAAAATCATCAGTTACTATGTTTTTAGTATTTAAAGTGATCTCATGTCCCCAATTCCTTACTTTTCCTGGCGCATTCATTGTTATAGAACTTACCCCAGTAACCATAGATAATGGAAATTCCAATAATTGCTTGGTAGATTTGTTATCATAATAACTTTCAGTGATTGCAATTCGACCATCCAAAAACTCTAAATTAATGCTCATTTCTGCCTTATCTGTAACTTGCCAAGCTAAATCTGGATTGGCAGGCCCACTGGATAAATAACCTATATTTCCATTATAACTAAAGCCAGAACTGTATACCGTTTTATATTTGTAATTATTAATACCGTCTATACCGGTTGTTCCGTAACTTGCTCTAAGTTTTGCAAAACTTATAAATTTTAAAGATTTTTTAAACCAACTTTCTTCACTCATAATCCAACCAGCGCCTGCAGACCAAAACGTTCCAAATTGATTTCCCGGACCAAATTTAGTGGAGCCGTCTCTTCTTATATTAAAATTAAACAGGTATTTATTGGCTAAATTGTAATTTAATATTCCAAATCCTCCGATGTAACGATTCGTTATGCTTGTATAATTAGCACCAATATTTTCAGGATTGGCCATGGTCGGATTTTTAATAACTGCCTTGTTTAAAAGATCAGTTCCAAATACATCGTTTTTCTCAATTAATTTGTCCATTATAGTAGCTCCCACTTTCGCCGTAATTTCACCAAAATCACCTAAACTAGTATTGTAGCTTATATTAGGTTCTACCGTTAAAGTCCTTATTTTAGAAACACTTAACTCACTACTACTGGTTTCCCAGCTATTTGGATGATAGTAGGTATCTGGCTTTGCAAATACTTCGTTAGAAGACAAAACATTAAGCCCTACCATTGTGCCTATTTCAAGTCCTTTTACAGGAATATATTTCAAATTTAAATTTGAAATTAAATTGTCTGTTTTATTTTCATGAATCAATTCATAAATAGAAGCTGGGTTTCGTGCCAATTCAATGTCATTATAATCAGTCCAATTTAAACTGCCATCTTCATTATATAATTTGGGAGCGTTTGGTGCATAAAGCAAATAAGAATTATTAAATGGAACTACTGTGTTTTTACTTGTATTATAGGTTCCCGTTAATCCTAAATTAAATTTCCGATTATCACTATTTACGTTAAGATTAAAATGCAACCCGCCAGTTTTATTACTACCGTTAGCATTTTGGATATTCTCTTCTGAATTATAGTTAGCTCGTATTAGGTAGGATACGTTATTTGTTCCCCCGGAATAACTTACATTATTAGCGGTTGTAAAGGCAGCTCCATCTAAAAAATAATCTGTCCAATCAGTTTCGCGATTCGTATCCCAATTTCCGTTTAGGTCCCAATCTCCAAAGCCAATCGTTTCTCCGGCATTTTCTATTGCTTCACGCCTAAAGGTTAAATATTCCTGCGTGTTTAACAACTCTGGACTTTTCCCTCTAAAAGATACTCCGTTTCTAGAAGAAAAGGAAACTTGGGGTTTTCCTACACGACCTTTTTTCGTAGTTATTAATATTACACCATTAGATCCTCTTGAACCGTAAATTGCAGTTGCATCAGCATCTTTTAAAAAGTTAATACTTTCTATAGTATTTGGATCAATAAAGTTTAAAGCATTCCCGCCTACTAAACTACCTGTTCCTTGTGCTGTTGGAAGATCTCCATAAGGGTATCTTACTCCATCAATAACTACTAATGGATCTTGATTGCTAACAGGACCAATAGAGTTTTGCCCTCTCATTTGAATACTAATAGGCGAACCGGGTTGCCCATTTGTTTGCCTAATATAAACCCCAGGGACTTTACCCTGAACAGCTTCTAACACATTTGTTACCGGGCTTTTTTGAATTTCCTCTCCAGTTATTGTTACAATATTCCCCGTAGTAAGCCTTTTAGAAGTTTTACCATAAGCCGTTACCTGCACTGCATCTAATCCATTTACAGATTCCTTCATTACAATATCTAAAGGTTCATCTGAGCTGATTTTAACAGCAACTTTTTCGTAACCAATAGAGCTATATTCTAGGGTCTCGCCTATTTTTGCAGTAATAAAATATTTCCCGTTTTCATCGGTTATTACTCCTCTATTTTTATTTTTAATTCTTACGGTCACTCCCATTAAAGGCATCCCGTTTATATCGGATACTACTCCGGTTACGGTTTGTTGAGGATTTTGTGCTTGTTTTTTAATAGTTTTAATATCAAAAACTTTCGATGATTTTTTAATAACAATCTGATTGTCTACTATTTCAAAAACATTCTCGCTTTTATTGAATATCTCTTTTAATATTAAATTTAAAGACATATTATGAGCGATTACATCTATCTTACGATCGAGATCTACATCCCCTACTCTATATAAAAAAGAATAATCAGTTGTTTCTTCTACTTTATCAAAAAAATCTCTCACACTAATTTGATGGGCTTCCATCGAAATTTTTACACCTTGAGAATAGGTATATGCATGCACATTAAAAATCGAAAGAAACAGTAATAAAATACTAAATTTCATTGTTAAGTTAAATTTAAGACATCGACTCTTATGTCTTTCGTAAAAGGAATTTTTTTTCATATTTTTAAATTGTAGATTATTACTAGATTTACTAGGTAAATCTGTTATTTTGAACAGGATTATGTGCCAGCATATCCTGTTCTTTTTTAGTGGATAATTACATGTTGTTGTTCTATTTCATAGTCAAAATCATAGCTTTTTTGAAAAGATTTTAAAATTTGTTCTAAACTTTCATTATTAAATTTTGCAGTAAATTTTTCATTTGCAATCTGTTTGTTCTTAAAAGAGATACGCATATTAAACTTCCTTTCTAAAGTATTCGCTATATCCAGAAAAGGAGTGGCTTCAAAAATTAACTCCCCTTTTACCCAAGCTGTATATAATTTTGTATTTACTTTAGAAGTATCTAATGTGTTATTTACTTTAGAATATTGAGCAAGCATACCGGGCTTTAACAAAACAGGTGCTACTTTCTCTGAAGTTGACTTTACTGAAACTGATCCTTCTAATAAAACAGTATTAACCTCTGTATTATTGGCATAAGCATTTATTGCAAAAGTAGTCCCTAATACCTGTACATCTATTTTATCGGTATGTACAATAAATGGTCTACTCTCATCATGACTTACTTCAAAATAAGCTTCCCCCTCTAAATTAATATTTCGTGATTCGTTTTCCCGAAATCCACTTGGATATTCTAATTTACTACCAGAATTTAAGTGAACTTTACTACCATCTGCTAGCAAAACCAACATTTTTTTACCAAATGGTACAGTTAAATTATTAGTAGTAATTTTTGTTCTATTATTAGCATCAGAATAGCTTAATGTATCTCCTTTTTTTTCAATTAAAACTATTTCATCTTCAGACTTAACTTCAAAGTTATCCTGTTCTTGTAAAACTTTCTTCGTTTTAGTATCTGAAAATTCCAAGGTTACAAACTCTTCATTTTGCAATGGTATAGATTGATTTTTGAATAAAAAATATCCCCCAATACCTAATGCAACTACTAAAATTGCAGCAATTTTTATATAGTTTCTGTTTTTTATTTTTTTAATTCTATGATGATGAGAAACAGGATTCTTATAAACTGTTTTAGGTTTGGCTATACTTTCTTGTTTTTCTAAACGTAATCGATAAGCTATCCCAACCATCTTTTTAAAATAATCAAGATTTTCCTTATTTTCTAGAAGACTATTTAATTGGGTAAGCTCTTCTGAGGAAATTTCAGCAGAAATATACTTTTCAATTAAATATTCTAATTTCTCAAATTCAGTTCTCACTATGCAGTATTTTCCTTAAAAACGTTAAGAATTCTCAACACCCCTGCTTTTTTTATATATTTATTTACAATTTTCAAATTAATATTATATTATAGTTAATTATACATTCTGGTTAAAAAATCCACAAAACAACTAACCTATACGCTCACTAAAATGATAGTTTTTCAATTTTTAAAAAGCAATTAAACACTAACTTTCTATTTATTTCAATAAAGCATTTAATTAACCTTAAATCTTTCTTATGCTTTTTTTACTTTTGATATTAATTCCTTAATAAATTGAAATAGTGCCCTACACCTTTTCAGAGAATAAATTGCTTATAAAACACTTGAAAACAGGTAAGGAAGCCGCCTTTCAATTTGTTTTTAACGCACTATTTGATAAGCTTACCACTTTTATAATGAGCTATACCAACGATAAAGCATTAGCAAAAGATATTGTGCAAACTTGTTTTATGAAAATGTGGGAAAAACGATTTGAGTTGAACGAAGATATTACTCTTATCCCATACATGTTCACTATGTGCCGAAATCAATTTATCGATACCTATAGACAAAACAAAAAGATTTTACGAAGTGATGAAGCTTATTTTGAAGCTATTTTAGAAATTGAAAATGAATCAGAAAAAATAAATATTCAACAAAAACGTAAATTAGACAAGGCCATCGAAAAATTACCGAAAAAATGCAAAGAAGTTTTTCTATTACGCCAAAAGGATAATTTAAAAATTGAAGAGATTGCAAATTATCTTGGAATTTCTAAAAAAACAGTCGAAGATCATATTTCTAGAGCATTTCGATTATTAAGGCAATACTTAGCTCTACTTATTTTATTACTTCTAAAATAACCTAAAGTTGCGTAAAATTTCTATATACAGACAAATTTTAGCATATTTATATTTCTTACAACAAAAAAGCCTCTCAAATTTGAGAGGCTTTTTTAATCTAATTTTATTTAAGCAATAGTTACCCATTATTTTAAAAGTACAGCATAACTTTAAAAAAACTTATATTAAGTAGTTGCCGTTATCGACTTTGTTACTTTAAGTTTATTTTTTTTGCAGTGTATCCATAGCCATATTTATTACCATATCTCAAATTTGAGAACTGCACATAGTTTAATACACAACCTATATTACTTAATATCTCATTTTCTTTAGCATCTTCTATAAATTCTAAATTTTCTTTATTTGTAAAACCGGCTTTTATTAAATACAATGTAAAATCTGCATAACAGTTCAAAATAGAGGTATCGGCTACTAACATAGAAGGTGCTGTATCTACCAAAATATAATCATAATTTTGACGTAATTCCGTAAACATACTTTCTAATTTTTCCGGCTTTAAAAGTTCAGTAGGATTAGCAGGTATATTTCCTGAGTAAAGAATATCCATATTATGATGAAAATTTGTTTTTTCAATCAAGCTCGCTAACGAAATTTCATCTTTTTCCAAATACTCTCGTAAACCGGTATTTGTAGCCGTTTTTGTTGATCCATAACGTTGTAATTGCGGATTTCTTAAATCGGCCCCAATTATCAAAACTTTATGCCGACTATTAGCTAAGGTTATTCCCAAATTCATTGCAGTAAACGTTTTTCCTTCCCCTTTAATAGAAGAAGTAACCATAATAACTCGAGAACCCAAACGTTTTAATTTCTTATTGAGCATGATTTGCAAATTAACCATCAACATCCGAAACGATTCTGCCAGAACAGAACGATCATTTTCTTTAATTAAATAATTCCTCTCTAACTTTCCTAAGGCTGGTATTTCTGAAATTAAAGGAATATCTTTTGATAAATTTTCTTGAATATCAGATTTATCTCTAACCTTACCATCTAGTACATTAAAAAGGTAAATACTTGAAAAAGGCAATAAAAAACCTAATAGCGTACAACCTAAAAAAATACTACGAGGATTTGGAGAAACTGGTACGTAAGTGCTATAAGCTTGATCAACTACTTTAGCCTTAGGCTCAGTTACCGCTAAGGCCAAGGTATTTTCTTCTCTTTTCTGTAACAGAAATAAATAAAGAGATTCTTTAATTTTTTGCTGTCTCTCAATACCTCTATTTTGCTTTTCCTGTAAGGGAATTTCTAAAATTTTAGAACTAATACTATACGATTGTCTCTTTAAATCGTTTAATGCAATTTGTAGGTTACTTCTATTTTGCTTTAAAGATTGAATAATATTACTTTTTATTTGCTGGATATTATCAATAATCCGACTTACCATCGGGTTTTTTTCTGTTGAACTATTCAGCAAACGATTCCGTTCTAATACCATTGTATTATATTCTGAAATTTGCTGATTTACACCTGTAGCCTCTATCCCCAAATTTGAAGGAATTAGTTCATTATTTTTCTCTGATGATAAATATTGCAATATAGTGTTTACTAGTTCCAACTGAGTACCTACTTCCTGCTTCCGATTATTGTATTCGCTGGCATTTCTAACAAACATTTCAGACTCTGATGACAAATCAGTTAATTTATTTTCTTTTTTAAAAACTACTTTATCGGTTTCTACAGAGTCTAATTCTCCATTAATTATCGTCAATCTTTCATTAATAAAATTTGCAGTATTTTCGGCAATCAAATTTTTATCTTCAATAGCATCTTTATTATATTCTAAAATTAACTGATCTAAAATATTCTTTGCTTTATTGGCAACAGGATCTTTTAATTCAAAATAAATAACATTTGAATTATTTTCGGCTTGCGATAAGTTAATTCGATTTCTATAATTAGCAGCTGTCGCTGTAACCGAATTAAAAGATACTTTTATGGGTAAATTTTTATCTTGCTCACTCGGTTTGGTAAGCATTATTTTTGAAAATCCTAAGTCTAACGTTGTATTAGTCTTAACTAAACTGGTCTCTAGTGTTTTTAAATTTACAACTCTAAACTGCCTATCGCCTAAATAAGTGATTTGATATGTATTAGAATAATTGGATAGTTTCTTGGCTTTATAAGAGAGCATTTCGACTGTAAATGGTTTATCATCGTACAATTCTATAGAACGAAACTTACCCTCTAAGCTATAACTCACATTAAGATTCAATGCTTTTACCACATCTTCCATTAGTCTTCTCGATTTTAAAATCGATAATTCACTTTCGATTTTTTGAGACCGCATTCCTAAAATATCAGCACCGCTAAAACCAAATGAAGCATCTGAATTGTTTGTAGCCTGTTTATCTTTAATAATAATACTTGCTGTTGCATTATATACAGGAGTAGCATATTTTAAATAAAAATAACCAATTCCTAAACTACATATAATAGCAATAGCAAACCAGTACCAATATTTTGTATAAGTTTTAAGCTGTTTGCCTATTCCTTTCTCCTTTTTTGCTCTAAAATTGTACATCTTATTAATTATTAGATAATAATACCACGGCAGAAATAATTACCGAAACTAATGAAATATAACCTGAAGCAGTACTCAACCCACTAGCTGACTGCCTTTTGGCGCCAACCGGCTCAACATAAATAATATCATTTTGTTGTAAATTATAATAGGGAGATTCAGCAATATCAGGATCGGTTATATCCACATAATTTCTAGTTTGCATTCCTTTTTCTTGTCGAACTACCAATACTTTTTTTCGCTTTCCATAAATTGTCATATCTCCGGCTAAGCCTAAAGCCTGCGGAAGACTAATATGATCGTCCTCTACCGTAAAAGTCCCTGGATTCTTAACTTCTCCTAATACACTTATTTTAAAATTTAAAACACGAACATTTACGATGGCATCTTTTACATAATCGCTTATTTTTTGTTTAATTTTTTCCGCAAGTTCAATATTGGTATATCCAACCACATGAACTTTACCTACTATAGGAAAATTAATAGTTCCGTCGTTAGAAACTAAGTAGGTTTCCAATTCAACATTGCCTGATACTCCAGGCTGTCCTACTGTTTTGGTTAAGTTAAAAGGTAGTGCAGCATCTTGTTCCGCTGTAGATACTCGAATAGTCAAAACATCATCAGGTTTAATTTTTAAATTATTTGTTACCATATTGATTTTCAGTTTTCCTTCTCCTTGTAAATACGCAATTTTTCGTCTCGAAACACAAGAGTTTAAAAACAGACTAGCCACTAGGAATAAAAAAATTCTGGTAATCAAAATTAGGCTAAACTCTGATTGCCTTCTGATAAAACAAGTATTGAGTTTTAGAACCATCTATATAAATGTTTGGGAGCTACAATTCTCGGGATAATATAATGAGGAACTTTTCTGCCGATTTTAAATAGCAAAGTAATTATTCCTCCTAGTTTATGATTTTTAATAATCTTCATGTCTTCGCTGGATTTTTTTTTCTGAAGCGATAAAGTAGTACTCTTACCTCCTAGACGCATTTTAACAATCCAATCCTTTAAATAAAATTTCTCGATATATTTATTTTTGAACCAGCGTAGCGAAATATCATAATCTCCGGCTATACTATAATTTTGGTTGTATAATCCATATTCTTGGTAAATTTCTCGCTTTACATAAATGGTAGGATGAAGCGGTATCCAGCCAAAAAATAAATGACTAGATTTAAAAGGATTAGAAGGATAGATACGTTTCACTTCATTAATATTATTTTTACTAACAAAAATACCTTTACCATATACTAAATCGCTTCCAGACACATCGAAAGCCTTTACTATTTTTGTTATAGTATCATTGTCATGAAACAAATCATCCGAATTTAAAATTCCGATTACATCTCCCGTAGCATTACTTATCCCTTTATTATAAGCATCATAAATGCCAGTATCTTTTTCCGAAATATAATAATCGATTTTATCGCTATAAAGAGCTATCTTTTCTTTAGTTCCATCGGTAGA
Source organism: Zunongwangia sp. (assembly GCF_048269745.1). Classification (NCBI taxonomy): domain Bacteria; kingdom Pseudomonadati; phylum Bacteroidota; class Flavobacteriia; order Flavobacteriales; family Flavobacteriaceae; genus Zunongwangia; species Zunongwangia sp. The sequence goes on from NZ_JBLXIB010000006.1 coordinate 12,701, forward strand.
ATCACCATCAATAACTAAATATTCTATATCTTCATAAGATTGACTTAAAACGGAATTAATACAATCTTCTATGGTATCTTCATTATTATATACCACTGTAATTATTGATATCTTCATAATATGATATTTTAATTCTTTTATTTTTTAAAATGCTAAAGTCTTTTGCATTAAAACTTTTTCAAAATATTGGATTGTTTTAGTAAGTCCATCTTCTAGTTGTACAGTAGGCTTCCAACCATTTAAAATCTCTCCGGCTTTAGAAATATCGGGTTGTCGTTGCTTAGGATCGTCTTTCGGTAAAGATTTAAAACAAAGTTTAGACGAAGAACCTGTTAAGTCTAAAATTGCATTAGCCAATTCAAGCATGGTAAATTCATTTTGGTTCCCAATATTCACAGGTCCTGTAACTCCTTTTGGAGTATTCATCATTCGTATCATTCCTTCCACTAAATCATCCACATATTGAAAAGATCGTGTTTGGGTACCCTTACCGAAAATAGTGATATCTTCTCCTTTTAAGGCCTGTACGATAAAATTAGAAACCACTCGACCATCATGCGGATTCATATTAGGCCCGTAAGTATTAAATATCCTAATGATTTTTACATCTACTCCATTTTGCTTATGATAATCCATAAACAAAGTTTCAGCACAACGTTTTCCTTCATCGTAACAAGATCGTGGTCCTATTGTATTTACATTTCCCCAATAACTTTCTGGCTGCGGATGAATTTCTGGATCTCCATATATCTCGCTTGTACTGGCTTGCAAAATTTTTGCTTTTACACGCTTGGCAAGGCCGAGCGTATTAATAGCTCCCATAACCGATGTTTTTATGGTTTTAATTGAATTATATTGATAATGTACAGGAGAAGCAGGACAGGCCAAATTATAAATTTCGTCTACTTCTGCCATATATGGATTAGTAATGTCGTGCCGGACTAATTCAAAATAAGGATGTTTTAATAAAGTGACTATATTTTGCTTGTTACCGGTAAAATAATTATCAAGACAAACTACTTCATTACCTTCTCGTAACAGTCGCTCACAAAGGTGAGAACCTATAAACCCAGCTCCACCGGTTACTAATATTCTTTTCATAATTCTAATGTTTTTATTATAATTTATATTCAAGGATTTTTACCATCTTTTCTTTTCAAATTCCTGAAGTCCTCTTCGGCAGATACTATTAGATTTAACAGCAGATACGATAATAGATCCTGCTGTAATTACCGCATCTTCTCCAATTTCCACATTCGGTCCTATAAAACTACAAGCACCTACCCAACAACCATCTTTTAAGGTAATAGGTCCATTTCGATAAGGCATTGAAGGAATGCGATAATCATGATTTCCTCCACATAAATAAGCACGTTGAGAGATGCACACATTATTTCCTATTGTTAAATTTTCAAAGTTTAATAGGCAGCTTTCTTCACCTATCCAAACATTGTTTCCCATTGCCAACTTCCAGGGAAAATGAATATTCACTCTTGGTTTTAAAGTGATGTTTTTCCCCACTTTTGCTCCAAAAAAATTTAGTAATTTAACTTTAAAAGAAGAAGGATATGGGATTGCTGATAAAAAAAAGAAGATTTTTATAAGGTACCAAAATGCTTCTTTTAATCGAGAAGCTCCTCTATCTAAACCAATGGAACTATCAAACTTGTCTAACCGAACTTTCGACTGGAATGTAGTCTTTACGGCTCTCTTCATAAGTATCTTTAATTGAAATAATTCGTGTTGTAAATGCTTCTGTTGTAAAAAGATTCTCGTAACATCGCAAGGCATTATCCGCCATTTTTTTCTGATTTTTTTTAGAAAATGAAATCCAATTTTGAAGCATTTCGATTATACTTTCTAAAGTATCTTTAGCTACTAAGCCGGCATCATATTCCTCAATTTCAGTATAAATGTTTATTTTATCGGTTATTAAAACCGGCTTACCGCAAGCAAGCGCTTCGACAATAGCTATTCCAAAATTTTCTTGGTGACTAGGTAATACAAAAGCTTTACAAGTGTAAAAAGCTCCCCATTTTAAGTTACCACTAAGCATTCCTGGCACTATTACCTGTTCTTTTAGCTTCTCATTTTCAGCTAGCATTTTTTTAACAAGCAATCCATAAGGTGAATCTACACCCGGTCCTGCTAAAACCAATTTTGGTATTTTATTATCATGCTTCAGTAATTCTTGATAGGCTTTTAGAAGCATCAATACTCCTTTTTTTGGATGAATTCTTCCTAAAAATAAAATAAAATCTTCTGTTGAATTTAATCCGCAATGCTCAAAAAAAGAGATTTCAATTTGTGGATTTACGGTTGGTGGTTTTGTAATACCCAAACCCACTACTTTTTCGCTTTTAGGTAAATAGGGTGTAAAAGGTTTTCTTGCCAACATTAATTCTGTTTTACAAGTAAACAATAGTTCATCAGCACTATTAATAATATTTTTTTCTATTAATTTCCAATAGCCCCAGTTACGTATAGCTTTTAATTTACGTCCAGATGCTTCTTGAAAATACGGATCTAACATTCCATGAGGCATTACTAATAATTTAGGAACAACTGTTTTTAAAGATTTAAATACTTTGTAAACAGCGTAGCCATAATATTGCCACAAACCATGTATAATTACTATTTGATAATCATTAATATTATTTTTTAACCAGTCTTTAAGTAAACTCGAATATTGCCACGGATTATTAACCCTACCTAATGCATAAATTAAAAAATCATCTTCAGCTACTTTTGCTTCATGTTTATTATCTAAACATACTACTTCATTTTTAATTTCTGAATCCGAAAGTGCTTTAATCATCATTCGTATAGCTTGACATACGCCTCCTGCTTTAGGATTCATTTTATCGACTACATGTAGTATTTTCATAATTCTTAGCTAGTATGTCTACATATCGCTTTTCGATAGTATCTAATGTTTTTTCTGTTTCAAATCGTGAAGCATTCTGTATTCCTTTTGCTTTCACTTTTGCTCTTTCCTCTTTCGATAAATTGAGGATATCTTCTATTTTTTGAGCAGATTTAGCAGTCCAAGTATCTAAATCAATAGTTTCCGAAAATTTAGGAAGATAAAAAGCAGCTTCTAAACCAACCTCTGTCATCGGAGTAGCATTGGTTGTTAAAACAGGGCAACCGCAAGCCATTGCTTCTGCTATTGGCCAACCAAAGCCTTCTGTTTTTGAAGGAAACAAAAACAAAGAGGCACTAGCATAAGCCTGAACCACAAAATCATCATCTTTATTAATTAAAAAATGTATATCCTTTCTAAAAGGAGAATTATTTTTTACTCGTTTTAATTTGCTATCAGGTTGGTTGCCTATTAATAACAAAGGGAGCTTTTTTGAAGTTAATTTCCGCCATGATTCATAAATAGCTATTACTCCTTTTCTATTTTTATACCATTCATTTCCTCCAATATGTAAAAGAAACCCTTCTTTTAAGTGTATACATGTTTCGCTACTTAAGGCTATTCTAGTATTCGAAACATTATTTTTTATAGAAAAATCTCTGTTAAGTCCGTTATAAATAACATCAGAAAACAAAGGCGGTTTTTGTAGAAAATGATGCAAATCTTTTTGAGTATGCTTTGAAACTGAAATAAAATTCTTTCCTTTAGAATAGCCTTTTTTAATAAGGTGCTGATACCATTTTCCTGTTCTACCTATTTTAAATTCTTGCCAAATTCCCAATGCTGCTTTTTGTGCTATAAAATCATGACAATGAATAACATGTGGTTTATCGGCAATAAAATTCATCCAAACACCCAAAGCATGATCGGTTAGCACAAATAAGGTTGATTCATTATTTTCAAGTTCCTTTATTCTTTTTTTTGCCTGAGAAGGAAATAAAAAGAATTGATCGATGTATCCTAAATATTTTTTGACAGCAAGCTGACTGCTAAAACTTGCTATTTTAGGAGAAGGATACCATAATTCTACTTCGTGTCCACGTTTTGCCATACCTACCGCTAGCATCTTAGCAAATCTTGGCATACTTTGATGACTTAAAAATTGAGGATGCCCGAAAAAAATAATTTTCATACTTCTTCTTCATTTAATGTATTAAAAGATGCTAAAATTAAACCTCCTACCAACACTCCAAAACCCAATGCTGTGGGTTGCGCCCATTGCCCTTGAGGAATAATTACTAACCCAAAACTTAAAAGCATCCAGGCTAATAAATTTCCTTCTAAAACATTTCGATAAGCTTTAAATAACCACGAAATACATATTGTGACTCGAATGAATATGATAGATAGTCCAAATAAAATTCCCATTTCTCCGATTAATCTGCCCCACTCTTCTTCAGCTATAAGAAAAGTTCTACCTCCAGTTAACAACATGCTTCCTACATTAGTACCCATTCCCAATCCATAACCAAAAAATGGTAAATCTTGAGATGCAGAACCTCCAACGGCATTTACCATTCCTCCTAAATACCGATCGATAAGTGTGCCTTGCATACCTCCTTCAAATTTACTGGCTGATTCTATTCGAGTTAAAAATACCTCTGTTCCTTTTTGAAATACTTCTGTAGTAGATACAATAGTCAGCAAAAACAACAATATGATAAAAATCCCTATGATCTTTCTTGAATATTTTCCGTTTAAAAAAGCAGTTATACAAGCAAAAACAAAACTGATAATAACTTCAAAAAGTAACGTTCTACTAATCGATAATGGAACCGCTATCAATAATGATAAAACAGAAAGGATTAAAAGGATACGATTAACTTTTTTATTCTGAATTAAAAAGTAAAAAACAAAAGCAGCTAATAAACCATAAAACATGGTATTCCCTGTTGTAAAAGAGAAAGTTCCAGGTGGTCGGAAATAACCCATTGCACCACTAAAACCAGCTCCACCCATATCGCCTCCCACACCTCTATTTACCCAAGCACTTTGTGGACTATAAAACTGTAATGCAACTAAAATAGTCATCGGAATAGCTAAATACAACATTATTTTACCTATCGCGATTACATCTTTAATATTAAAAACTTTACCAATAATAAATAGTAAAGGAAAATGTATAACCAGAATTCTCGCTCCGTAAATTCCCACTCCTAAATTTCCATGCCCTATTAACATCGTAAAAGTTAAAGAAAAGGCAGTTATAAAAATAGTCACTACTAAATACGGAGAATATGGTAAAAATTCTTTTCTCCAAGCTGTATAAATAATCCATAGAGCAACCGGATCTCGAATTATTAATAATGGAGCCGATAAAGAGGGTAAAGCCCATTTACGGAGTGCTCCTTCAAAAATCAGTAAAAAAAAATAAAGCCATATTGCTTTTTTTAGCGAAGAAATTTCCAAATTTTCTACCTCTTTTTGATTATCGATTTCCGATGCTATTGCTATAGCATTTTTCATTTTATTTTTTTAAAAAATAATTTTCCATTGCCTGTGCCAATTCTTCACCATAAGTTTTCCAAGGCCGTTGGTAAGCGGTCTCCAGAGCATTTTTTCCGACTTTAGCGATAATAGATTTATCGGCTAAAAGTTCTTGTACACAATCTTGAAGCGACTGTATTGAACCTGCATTAATTAACCAACCGTTTTCGCCATGATCTATTAAATTGGGACCTGCTGTTCGCTCGGTTGTTATAACTGGAGTTCCTTGCGACATAGCCTCTGTAATCACCATCCCAAAACCTTCAAATAATGAAGGAAATACTAATACATCGTGCTCCTGCATTAATGCCAATACTTCAGTGTGTGGTAAACTAGGAATCCATCTATGTTGTTGAAGTGCTTTATTTAGTGCTTCACAATCATTAGTCGCTTTATACCCCACTACAGTCAATTCTACTTCAGATTTAAAATTTTCTGCAACTTTAAATACATCTGCAATTCCTTTTCGCTGAGACAAACCTCCTACAAATAGTATTTTTAGTTTTTTATTAGCATTCAAGTTATTATAGCTACGTCCAGAAATTGGATTAGGAAAACCATAAGGAACAACTGTAATTTCAGGTAATGTACCTGGATAATCTTGCAGACTATTTTTTGTAAAAGTACTGGCTACAAAAATCATATCTGCTAATGCCAGTTCTTCATCTTTTTTTGCTAATTTTTCTTCTGAATCTTTTAAACTGGTAAGCGTAGATACCCATTCAGGAGAACGTTGCTTTTCTTCTCCTAACAACTTTCTAGCGTGCCGCCAATAGCCAATAGGTAAATCGTAAAAACAAGCTAAATTCATTTTTCTAGCTTCTCTAAATGTCTGCAAAGCACCATCTTCATAAGCATAAATTCCTTGTGCGCCTTTATTTTTAGCTTTTTTAAGTCTTGATTTTGTTTTAGCATCAATATTTTTATAAACAGCATCTACCGAAAATATTCCGCTTTCATGCTTTATAAGTGGATTAAGTCCTATTTTATTAGCCAGTAATCGTCCTGTTTCTACCCAAGGAGAACAATGTGTAAATGGTTGTAAATTCCCCACAAAACCTCTACGCTTAATTTCTGAAAATGCATTAATCTTAGAAACTTTATCTAAAAAACTTCCAGGGAAAGAAGCTACAGCAGTATTGAATTCTTGAAGCATTCCTTTTGCTAAAAGTCCATCTAAAGCAGAACGATTAAACTGATTGCTATTAGGGTGAGATACGATAACTTTCATAATAATTAATTTTAATTAAATAAACACTGCTTTTTGAAAATGATAAGTGGTTGTACTTTCTAGAAATTGTCTGCTAACACTGTCAACTCCCGAATAGGGATTCTTCTTTTTAAAATTTAAATATTGTTCTTTTAGTGGTTTATTTAAAGAAATATAATTTTTAGGTGTAATTTCTTCTGATTTTAACACCCTAAAATCTTCATTTATTCCAGCCGAAATTATAGGTAAACCATGTTCTTTATAAGCAGCTACCACTCCACTTTTTTCCATAATTTCCGCCGGAGTTAAGGCTAAACCTACATCAGCATATTGTAAAATACCCGAAATGATATCCGAAGTTTGTTCTCCTAAAATTTCAACACAAATCGAAGAATTTATAGTTGTTATTTGTTTTTTAAAATATACAGCTTGTTGCTGATCAGACCTGCCTACGGTAAAAATTGTTGTTTTAGTTGAACCCAACCATTTCGCAAAAGAGCTAATTTTCCATCGAAAAGGAATCCTACCAAAAAGTACTATTTTCAATTGATTTTTAGTAATTTCTGTATTCCTATTTTTTAATTCATTTTTAAAAAGTAGAGCTGCATTTTCTGTAAAAGGTATATTGCTAAACAAGGGTAAAACTTCATTAGAAATTCCATAAAATTTAAGCAACTTATGAAAGGTGTTATTGCTAGTAAACACCTTTACTGGAGCTATATTTCTAACCAACTGATAGATTAATCTTCGTTGCAACAAACCTATAATTTTATTCGGAAAAGTATCAGTTTTTGACCTTCCAATCCAAGGTTCATGCAACATTAAACTTGTCTCATAATTTTTAAGAATATTAACAATATATCGATTCGCCAACCAGGGCAATCCTTTTTCGTGATAAGCATATACCACATACTGAAAACTAATATGATCAGGACTAACTGTTTCGAGTATATTTTTAAAAATATGTGCTTTTTCACTCCATTTTTTCGATCGTGGAATTCTACATATTGCCAAGTTATCTTTATTCTCTTCTCTAAATTCTCTTACGTACGCATCATTTAAACTTACCAGCACCACTTTTATAGTGTATGTGCTAATCGTTTTTCCCAGATTAAAACTATAATCTCCAATACCATCTTTAGATAATTCAAGACATCCGCAAGTTATTAATAACGTTCTCATCGACTCTATTTCTTATATTTTTAGCGGGTATACCGCCCCATATTTCCCTATCGGGAATAGATTTTGTAACTACCGATCCGGCCGCTACAATTGCCCCTTCTCCAATAGTTACACCTTTTAGAATAATAACATTGAAGCCTAACCAAACATTGTTTTTAATTACAATATTCTTAACTTCTGGTGGCTGAATCCGGATAGGAATCGCTAAAGATTTATAACCGTGGTCATGATCTACAAATTTACATCCGGAAGCAATTAAACTATTTTCTCCAATTACAATACGATCACTTATATTGAATTCGGCATTTGATCCTATATATACATTATCTTTTATAATTATAGAAGGACCTTTAGACCAAACTCCATCATACCGAAAAAAAATATTTTTTTCTAATAAACAATTATTACCAATACTAACTTGATGTGGCCAAGTAAAAGAAGGTTTACCTAGCCTAGTGTTATTTCCTACCTTTAACCCTGCCAACGAGTAAGGCAGAATAATTAATTTTTCTAATAAATATCTACTGAAAGTTCTTATTTTAAATAAAAGCTTCTGTAAAATCATATTTTTACTGCTTTTGTATTATTAAGCAATTTTTTCTATATGCTTAACCACTTCTTCTGAAACAGCACTCCAATCTCTATCTTCAACACTTTTTGCTGCATTTTCGCCCAATTTTTTTCTTAAATCTGGATTGTTTACTGCAAATTTAATTTGCTCTAATAAATCAGAAGCATTTCCAGTTTTAAAAAGTAACCCATTCTCTTTATGCTGAATTAAATCGATTTGTGCACAACAATCTGATGCAATACTACATAACCCTGCCCCCATGGCCTGTAACAAGGCTAACGATTGCCCCTCAAAGAAACTTGGTAAAATAAACAAGTCTAACTGCTGAAAAAGGCTTTTTTCTTCTGTAGTATTAAACTTTGGAATTACATCAATATTAGGATGAATTTCTTTCGGAAAGTCCTTCTTTACTTCTTCTTCTGTAAAAACAGTTCCAAACAGCAACCATTTTACCTCAATATTTTGTGCTTGTAATCTTTTAGCTGCTTCAACAATTAAATCGGTTCCTTTTCTACGGATCCAAGTAGCGCTAAATCCAATGGTACAGGCTTTCAAATTTGAATTTAATCGATTTTCAACATTTAAGAAATCTTTTTTTACTCCGTTTCTAAAAATTACAATATCTTCTTTTTTCCGATTATATCGCTGTATCGCATACTGCTGGTCTTCACTATTAGATAGTAATAGAAGAATAGATTTCTTCAACCCGCGATTACAATTTTTTAACCGCCAAATCGGGAATAACAATTTACTTTTTAGCCTTACAGGGTCATGAAACTTTTGATATTTAGTATTACGCAAATTCCACTCACGTTGTTCGATTCCATGACTAAATAAAACTACTGGAATTTTTGTTTCGATGAATTTACCTGAGACCGGTTCGTGAGCTAATATTACATCGGGCTTTTTATGCCGATAATGCAATTTGTAATAACGCATAGCTCCTCCCAAAAACTCTGAAGGATGATTACAAGGTACCTCTTCTCTCCCTATATGATAAAAAGTATGTCCAGCCTCTTCAAAAGCTTTTTTCCAGAAATAAACAATTCGTCCCATTCCCGAAAAAGGATCAACTTTAATATCGGCTACGTGTAATATTATTAGGCTCATATTATTTAATATAAAATTTAAAGTTTAAAAAAATCATTCGGGCAATATTTTTAAATACATAGTAAGGCTTTGTATACCTAGAAAAAAGCACTAAGAATCCATATTTAAGCGTTCTCAGTAAGATCCTTCGATGCGAATAATATTCAAATAAAACCTGATTTACTTTCTGCTTATTCCAAGATTTAGCAGGTGCTATTTTTTGATGATTTGTAGTTTGAATAAGTTCAATAATTTTAGCAGCTCTATGATAAAAATCGTGTTTCTCGTTTACTGCTTTATATCCATTTAAAGCTATTTGAATACGTTCTGAATCATGCTCTAAATAATATTCAATTTTAGCTAATAAATTTTCAGTATCGGTATAGCCTACAAAATGTTCTCCCTCATTTAATGGTAAAGCCGTTAATTCTGTTGGCATTTTAGTTAGCAATAAGGCTCCTGAAGCCATAATTTCGAAACATCTTAAATTAGCATCAATCATATAATCGTCTCGAGAAATATTCACTGCAATTTTAGAGTTGGTGTACACCTCAATTAATTCTTTCCGATTATAAAATCGAAAAATATTATTCATGGTAAACTTTCTACTAATTGCTTCTACTTGCTCCTTTCTATTTTTATAGAATGATCCATCTAAACGTCCAACCCAACCTACTTCTATAGTTCTATTTTTATTGAATGATGGATATAAATTAGTTTCTACCGCGTGAGGTAGCAAAATTGCCCCAGAATGTCCCTGTTTTTTTAAAAGCTCGTCGTATTCAGGATGAAAAATAAAAGCATAATCGAAAAGCATTGATTGCCGAAAACGAGCGGCTGTTCCATCGTATGCATCAATCTGAAAACAAGCCGTTGGAATATTATATTGCAAAATATCATCAGGAATTAATGCATTACAGGGATCTGGATACAGAATACATATAATATCATTATTAATATTAGCAATCGTTCTTTTTAATTCTGTATCTTTTACACAAACTACTGTGACATTATTTTGTTCGAATGCTGCTAAATAGGCTTTTCGTTCTCGAGTTATATCGGCCGGGTCGCTCAAAAAAAGAACTACTTTTTTTCTAGGATCTACAATTTTAATACATTCCATCTTTATCTACTTTATGCTAAGTCTTAAATCCACAAAATGCGATCTAAGGATTTTTGTCGATGCGTTTTTAGCGCATGTTCCCAGTATTCCTGAATACCTTCTTTTATATTAGTAGTTGGTAACCAGCCAGTATGTTGTTGTAACTTTTTACAGTTAAGTACATTTCTTTTTACATCAAATGGCCGCAAAGATTCATAATCGATATTAGGTACTTCGTAACCATCTTTTTGTGATATCTTCGATAATAAATCGATCAAATATTTAGTAGATACACCTTTTCCTGTCCCCAGATTATAAGTCTCACCTACCTGACCATACTCTAAAGCTTTAACGATACCATTAGCTACATCGGTTACATGAATATAATCTCGAACAGTTCCTGTTTTTCCGAAAATTTTCAACCTTTTACGTTCTAAAATAGAATATGCTGCTGTCGCAATGAAACCCTGTCCTATAAATGGTTTTTGCCCTATACCATAAGCATTTCCTGGACGTATTATTACAATTGGTAATTTTTTATGCGTAAAATACATTGAAGAATACTTCTCTACGGCCAATTTTGTAATGCCATAAGGAGAAATAGGGTTGGTGGCTGCTTTTTCTGAAATTGGATTTTCATTAGTGTTTCCGTAAATAGCTCCTCCTGTAGAAACCATTATTATTTTATCTAGAGAGAAAAAACTCATCCATTCTAAAAAATTAACTATAGAAGGAAGATTATCTCGAATATCAGCTATAGGATCATCAAAACTTGTTTTAGGGGTAGAAGCATATGCCAAATTAACCACTCCTGTCACCCCATCCATCAAACGTTCTAATTTCAAATAAGTTAGTCCGTCCCAATCGTAATAATTTACAACATCCTTTTTCTTTCTGCCTACCTGAATAACTTCATGCCCCTCTTCTTGTAATTGCTTAACTAAATAACTACCTATAAATCCAGAGCTGCCAAACACACAATATTTTGCCATATCTTTTTTAATTTTTTTGTTACGCTTATTAAAACTTTTTTTGATTTGCAGTAATTTTAGCTTGAATAAGAAAAGCACTTTTCAATTCATATGCTATATCTACTAAAGCATATTTTAATCCTCTACTTTTATACTTGGTAAGATTTTTTAGCAGCTGAAAACTCATCATTATAATTATTTTCAATCTTGTAATTAGTGAATAATATTTAATATGATCGGGGTGTTTTTTTAAAAAAATCAACACACTATCTGCTGCTACTTTATAGTTATTATCAATTTTTCTCCAGGGATGGCATACATAGGCTTTATCTGTAAAAACTAATTGTTGCCCATCTTTTATTACCCTGGTTCTAAATTCAATATCTTCTAATTCAAACTTAAAATCTTCACTATAGCCGCCTATTTTAAAATAGTAGCTTTTTCGAACCATCAAATTACAGCTCCATAGTAACCCTCCTGTTGTATTAATTGGAGATACTTCATTATAACGCTCTTGGGGTCGGTCGGCAGCTGTCTTACCTTCAAATATATTTTCTTCTAAAAAATTAGCTTGCTTTTGGCTATAAGCTTGTAACCAATTCTTATCCGGTAGGCAATCGTCGTCTGTAAATGCTATCCAATCGAATTGAGAATAACGAACACCATTGTTTCTATTTGCTGCAGGACCTTTCCGGGGACCTGCTACCCACTTAACCCAAGGATAATTTTCTTTTATTAAATTCTCGGCTGTACTTGTACTTCCATCATCAGAAACAATAATTTCATAATTTTCTTTCGGATAAGTCTGCACATCTGGCGCTAATAAATTCAAACATTCTTTTAAATGTTCATTTCGATGACGTGTCGGAATTACTATAGATATTTTGATCATTATTGATAAAAATTCTAGGCACTTTTCAGCACATTTTTAATATGATGTAATCGGTTCTTTAAGTTTCGTATAGACCATTCTTTTCGTTTTTTCCGTTCTATCTCGATAAAAGCACTCCATTCTTCCTTTTCTGTTTCACTAAGATATTTAGAGAAATATGTATTTATTGCCATCTTTTTATATTTCGGTATACCTGCCCAATGAATTATATAAGGTTTTTTAGCTTCTTCTATCCAATAGATTTCTTCAAAACCTTTATGCTCATAATCGCCTGCCCAGGTCGATTGCATATTGAAGGGAGGAAGTGTTAAGTTAGTTACTCTAATACCCGTTAAATGCACTAATAAATTAATAGCAACTTGATCTTTATAAATATTAATTTGATCGATTAATGTTTTACGATACCTCCCTAAGCAAACCTTTTTTAATTTCTCTACTGAATACAACTGCTTATCGCACGCAAATTGTCCAGCATTAAAGACTCCTTGTTGCCAAATAGTACTTTTACTTTTGAAATATGAACGACTCTCTGCATTGTAAGTATGGTCTGGATTATTCCAATGTGTACAAGAACTAATAAACCCTTGATGAGCTGCTAAAACTTCTTCGGGATTTCTAATAAAAATGATATCTGAATCGACATATTGATAATTATTTGTTAGAAAACACTGATATTTTCGACACATTTCGAAAATGTTATGTTCTTTAGTCCAATTTAAAATCGCTTTATCTTCCCACCAAAATGCGTTATCGGGCAATTCAAATTTATCCTCGTTAAATGGAATAACCCACAAAGGAAGCTTACATCCAGTAGCTCTAAGTGATCGTTCCATTGCAAAAAATTGAATTTTAACCTGTTTATTGGCTAGGGTAATTATCTTATCTAATTTCATTATTAAAGCATATTAATTCGACTATACTTTTTTTGAATAACACTTATTTTTTCTTGCAACTGTGCTACTTTTACATCTAAAACCGGCTCATTACTTAAAAAACTGGGAGCATTCTTTAATCCTTCAAAATCCTTCAGAAGCTTATCTTTTTTTATCATTTCTTGATAATTAAAATATACTTTCGACAGATTTTTAGTTAGAAAATTATCAGCTTTTAATCGAGTTTTCACCTTTTGTTGTGTAGCTGTAATATCGTATAAAGGCTTGCAGTAATTAGGCTTATACTTCAACTGTAAAGAAGCCGTCCAATCTTGCCATTTAAATTCATTAATTAGCGGATATAATTTTAGTGGCACCCACGGCACACGAAATACATCTGCCACTATTGCTCCGTGCATAGCTTCAGTTATAATTAATTCTGAAGATAGAATGGTTTGCAAAATCTTTTCAAAATCATCTAACGGATTGATATATTGAAAACTGACTATTTCGCATACTTTTTTCCAGTCGTAAAATAAAGCACTTTCGTGATGAGGCATAAAAGCCACTTTAATAGTTTTAGTTTTCTTAGGAAAAGAAAAGGTTTTTAATAATGCAGCACCATCTGTAATCGCTAATTTGGTATCCATTTTTAGTTTTTTAGCGGTTAACGGCCCTCGTACGCACTGAATATCATACGAACTGTCTAAAATTGGTGGTTTACCATAAGCATACCCTGTACTAAAAACTATTTTTTTCTTTGCTTCCGGAAAACGAAATTGTAAAATAGAGCCTATCCCTAAAAAAATGGAAGAAGGTTCTTCATCAAAAAAATTCGGCAATAATCTATTGAAAATATAAGGATTTAAAGCATCTCCAAAATTTTTATTCTCCTGATAGTAAATTAATTTCATTTTTAGTCTTCTTTAAACCAATTAGGGTTACAATTATTTTATTTAAAAGATTGAAAACGCTAAGAATAACACTAAATATCAATACATTATAGGTAGTACTTAAGTCCATAGTTATAATCATAATCAACTGCAATATTATATTTGTAGAGATACTTACAACGGGAATCCACGACCACAGCCATTTTCGGGAACAATTCATATCCCACATCAACACATTTATAAATAATATGCTAGAATTCAGCATCAATAAACTCACTTCCTGCCGAAGATGAGCATATTTTTCTCCCATAATCCATAATAAGGGTTCCGGAACAAAAAAACCAACTAAAACTAATATAATAGCTATAGCAGTAGCTCCGCTTAGTATAAATGCAAACTTATTACTTAAATTCTCTTTAGGTTGTTTAGCTAAATATGGAACGATTAAAGTTGAACTGGCCATATTAAAAATCATAAACATTTGGCCTAATCTTCCTAAAGCGCCTACCTCAGCAATATTTTGTGAGACACCGAAAATCCCAATTATAAATAATGAAATTTGAGAACTAAAAGCAGAATATATAATACCCGGTATTACGGGTTTTACATAAGCTGTCATTTCTTTTCTTACAGTCAAATCACTAGCTTCGGGTTCTACTATATATTCTTGTGATTTTTTTCTAAATGTAAAGCCGTTAAACCACACCATTATACTGGTGGTTAAAGCCGCTAACCATGCATTTATAAAAGTACCTAAATACAGTAACCCTAGCAATGATAGACGAACTACACCACTAAACAACTGAGTCTGATAAATATCTTTCAGTTTTTTATGAATCATTAACGGTGTTATATAAAAAGCTGTATTTCCTGAAAAAAATAAATTAGTTAGAATACATATCAGTAAAATTATAGTTACCGAAATTGGCCATTGGTGCTGATAGGTTACATATGGAAAAGCGAACACACATACACATCCTACCACTAAAAATAACCGATTTCTATAAAATTTTCCTGCCTTTATATAATTTCCTATTACTTTTTTTTCATGAATTCGTGTACCTACCAAAGCAATCACAGAACCTGAAATTCCTAATTCCACTAATACCTGCGCAGTGCTTTGAAAAGCAAACGCTATACTATATTGTGCATACTCTTCTACCGATAGCCAATGGATTAAAAAAAAACCGCTTAACAATTGCGTAAGTTGTACTGCCCCCTGACCCGCTACAAAAACTAATATAATTTTAGACCATTGGCGTAGGCGACTTTGAGAAACAATCGTCTCTAAAGCTATTTTTTTTATCATCTCTATTAAATTGGCTGAATATAAATACTAAAACATTGGAATATTAGAAGTTAATTACCAACATTTAATATCGACAACTGGTTATATTTTTAAATCAAGTGAAATATAACTGTTACGCATATAACTTAAACTATACAGGTAGTTTTTAGAATAACGGAACATCCCAATTCTTGCAAAATTATCTTCACTGAACCTTTTCCTATTTCTTTAACAACTCCATCTTTCCCCTTAAAAACTCCTTTTTTAATCTTTATTCGATCTCCAGAAGAAATAGAAGTTATTAAACATTCATCAACATTTCCTTTGGAAAGCCAATTCTCAATTGCATTAATTTCTTCTTCTCGAACAATAGCTGGTTTGCCTAACCAGTAAAGATATTTTACTACCCCAGGAGTTACTAGTACATCAGTCTTAGGTCCTTTAGCATGTTTCACAAAAACATAAGATTTAAACAAAGGTTCTTCTATCAATTTTGACTTCCCATAATATTTACTATCTCGTTCTTTCATCGGGCAGTAAACTTCATAACCAAGTTTCGATAAATGACTTGCAACTTTTTTTTCGAATTTACTTTTTGTATATAAAACAAACCACTTCATATTCCCATCATATTTTATTGGTTAGTATAATTTTAAAAAAAGGAGATAAAGTATTCTAGAGGATTAGTTAATATGGCTCCGCCACTTCGATCATTAGGGGTATGATCAACTAAAATATTTTTTTGAATACAGAACTAAATAAGGAATTAATACTCATACTTTGGACATATATATATTTTTTTCGACATAACATCTTAAAAATTCCATAAAAAACACAAAATTCTTACATTTTAAAAAATTACTTATAAAACAAACACAAAATTGTTAAAAAATTAAATAAAAATACTTTTTATCGATTTATAAGTATATTTTATCACAAAAAAGAAAGAAAATCATTAGATAAAAGGCATAAAAACATAATTTCACAGGGTATATAAAAGTAAAAAGTAATATTTAGAGATTTCGGTTACACCTATTTCTTTAAATTTTATTTTTCTTAATAAGTATTACTTTTCTAGGATTTTGAATAACCTATATTAAATCATTCATTATATAGCTTTTCACTAAAAGTTTTAGTTACTTATCAGCTTAAACCATTCGTCTACACTTAACAACCATTAAACTACATAGCCAATATTTTAAACGAATTGGAGTTATAATAACAGATAAAATTGCTCAAATTTGTTATAGGAAATACGATAAAAATGAAAAAAAAACTAACGATACTTCTTATAGAAGACGATATGATTGAAGTAATGAAATTGAACAGAACCATTTCATCCCTTCAATTACCTCACCAAATTATTGAAGCAAAAAATGGTGAAGAAGCTCTGGTTCATCTCGAAAAGAAAGACCAACTACCTGATATCATATTTCTAGATTTAAATATGCCAAAAATGAACGGCATTGAATTTCTTTCAATTTTAAAAAACGACGAGCTTTTAAAATATATCCCTACTATTATACTAACAACTTCTAGTAATCGAAAAGACTTGTTAGAGTGCTACAAAATTGGTATAGCCGGTTATATTATTAAACCGCTTAAATATGAAAATTATGTTGAAAAGCTTAAAAGCGCATTAGAATATTGGAGTCAAAATGAATTAATTAAAGGATAACTAATTATGAAAGGTATCGTATTTACAGAATTTTTAGATATGGTTGAAGAAAAATTCGGACTTGAAGTAGTAGACCATATTATAGAAGCTGCCAATTTAAAATCTGGCGGAGTGTATACTTCAGTGGGCACTTATGATTTTTTGGAAATGCAGAGCCTATTAATAAACTTAAGCGAAAGAACTAATATATCTTTAGATGATCTAATTTATAATTACGGATTATACTTCTTCAAAGTATTAACAGATCATCATCCTGCAATTTTCTCTTTGTATAAAGATCCTTTAGAAATGTTAGCTTCTATAGAAAGTCACATTCATGTACAAGTAAGAAAATTATATCCTGGCGCAGAACTTCCTACATTTAAAATTGTAAAAAAAGAGGATAAGTTTCTTGAAATTTTGTATTTTTCAGAAAGAGCCATGTATATGTTTGCCAAGGCTTTAATGGAAAAAACATTTGAACATTACCACGAGTCTGCTACCATAGAACTAGAAAAAATCACAGATGATGGTACTCAAGTAAGATTTCTCATATCTACAAAAAATGACTGCTATACAACAAATCGACATATTAAAAAGAGCGCTTAAAAGAGAAAAAATGGCTAGAAAACTAGCCGAAAAAATCCTAGAAGAAAAATCAACCGAACTTTTTGAGCTCTCCGAAGCATTACGACAATCTAATAACAGACTAAAAGAATTACTTACCGAAAAAACATCTCAATTAGAGGGAGTTTTCATTAATATCATCGATGCTTATATAGTAATGGATATTGAAGGAAATGTTCTAAAAATGAACGATGCTGCCAAAGAGATGCTTGGTTACAATATCGATGTAGAACCTATAAACTTACTCGATTTAGTACATCCAGATGATCGTTCTTATACAAAATCTGCTTTTAAACAATTATACCACACCGGTAGTTATAATAATTACAAATCGGTTATAATAACCAAGAATCAAAAAGAAAAAACGATACAGATTAATGCCAGCATGATTTATGATAAAAACGGAAAACCCGTTGCTGCGCAGGGAATTGCTCGAGATATAACCAAAGAGAATATTGTAAAAAACGAATTAGAAGAACAAAAAAAACAACTCGATTTAATTTTTGATAATTCACCTATCGGAATTTCATTAACCAAAACCAATTTTAAAGAACTCATTAAAGTCAATAAAGCGCTTACCGATATGTTTGGTTATACACATGAAGAGTTCAACCAATTGAGTATTAAAGATCTTACCCATCCTGAAGAAGAAGAAGATTCAACACATTTACTAACGCAAATGGCTGATGGGGAAATAGATAATTACGTTATCGAAAAAAGATATCTCACAAAATTTGGCGAAACCTTATGGGCCAAAACAAGAGTAGCCGCTATTCGCGATGAACGCGGGAAAATAAAATACCAAGTAGCTACTATTGAGGATATAACAAAAGAAAAAATTGCTAAAGAGACAATTGAAGAATCTGAAGCTAGAATGGCAACTTTAATTGTTAATCTTCAAACCGGTATATTACTAGAAGACGAAAATCGAAAAATTTTACTTACCAATAAAAAGTTCTGTAATATGTTTGGAATAGATGCTCCGCCAGAAGTTTTAAAAGGAGCCGATTGTTCAAACTCTGCAGAAGAAAGTAAAAATATTTTAAAAAAACCTAACGAATTTGTAAAAGGAATAAATACACTTTTACAAGAAAAAAGGACTGTTATTTCTGAAGAGTTAGAATTAAAAGATGGTAAAATTTACGAACGCAGTTACATTCCTATTTATCATGAAGGCAAATATAAAGGCCATTTATGGAGTTACGATGATGTAACAATTCAAAAAAACTATAAGGAGCATTTAAAATCGCAAAAAGAAAAATACAGTAGTATTATTGCGAATATGAATTTGGGATTATTAGAAGTTGATTTAAATGACAAAATTTTAATGGCAAATCAAAGTTTTTGCGAAATGAGTGGTTACCATATGCATGAACTTATTGGAAAACAAGCTAAAGAAATATTCTTAATCCCAGAATCTGAAGCTAACTTCAAAAAAAATAAAGATATTCGAATTTCCGGAATCGCTAATTCTTACGAAATCCGAATCAAAAACAAAAATGGAGACATCCGGTACTGGTTAATTAGTGGTGGGCCAAATTACGACCCTTACGGGAAATTAATAGGATCTATAGGTATTCATTTAGATATTACAGAAATAAAAAGACTGCAAACTCAAAAAGAAAGTTTACTTAAAAACCTAGAGCAGCAAAACGAACACCTTAATGAATATGCGCATATTGTATCGCACGACCTAAAATCTCCTTTACGAAATATCTCTGCATTATTAAGTTGGACTAAGGAAGATTTCCGTGAAAAATTAGGTGAAACCAGCTTGATGAATTTAGATTTAATACAAGAGCGAGTAGAAAAAATGGATCATTTAATTGAAAACATTTTAAAATACTCCAGCATTGAAGAAGGAAATATTCAACGGCAAGAAATTGATGTGAATGAATTGGTGAATGAAATTCTGAAATTAATTTACATTCCAAAACATATTAACATCGAAATAGTACAACACTTACCTACTATTATAGGAGATCGAACTAAAATTCAACAAGTTTTTCAAAACTTATTAAGCAATGCAGTAAACTATACCGATAAAGAAAATGGAATTGTAGAAATTGATTTTTCTGAAAACACTACTCATTTTATTTTCAGCATTAAGGATAATGGAATTGGTATTGCAAAAGAACACCATGAGAAGATATTTAAAATATTTAATTCCTTAGGTACTAATGAAAAATCTACCGGAATAGGATTGAGTATTGTTAAAAAAGTTATCGATTTACATAAAGGAACAATATGGTTAGATAGCGAAGTTGGAAAGGGCACCATCTTCTTTTTTAGCTTTAAAAAAGAATTATGAAAATAACACAAGCAATAAAAAAAGATGCGCTTCCTTGGCAATATAACGGCGAAGATAAAAAATTGCACACAAATCCATTAGTTTTAATATTTGGAGAGCGAATGCTTTTACAAGATGAAACTATTATTAACGAAATTCGAGAAGAATTTCCGTATGAGAATTTAATTTTTGCAACTTCAGCTGGAGAAATACATAATACCACCGTACAAGAAAACAGTATTATAGTTAATATTATAAGTTTTGAAAAGGCAACTTTCAATATTCAAACAGCCAATATTCTAGATTTCGAAAAAGACTCTACGGCAATAGGGCAACATTTAATACAAAAACTAGATCCTGAAAATTTAAAACATATATTTTTAATTTCAGAAGGAACATTTTGTAATGCAAGCCAATTATTAGCGGGGTTGGAAAAATACAATGTCTCTAAAGCACCTATAAGTGGAGGCTTATGTGGAGATGATCATCGTTTCGAAAAAACCTTAGCTTCTTTAAATCAAAATCCGCAAGAAGGAGAAGTAATTTTAATTGGTTTGTACGGTGAAAGTCTAGAAGTTAGTTATGCAAGCCATGGCGGATGGATTCCGTTTGGACCTATGAGGAACGTAACCAAATCAAAAGGAAATATTCTTATTGAGTTAGATGGGATACCCGCACTAGATTTATATAAAAAATACTTAGGAGAAAAGGCAAAAGATCTGCCCCACTCTGCATTATTTTACCCACTTCATATAACAGAAAAAGGAAAAGATCATAGCGTAGTACGAACTATATTAAATATTGATCACGAAAATAAAACCATGATTTTCGCTGGTGATATTGAAGAAGGAGCACAAGCACAATTAATGTTAGCCACGGTAGATGGCATTGTAAATGGTGCAAGTATAG
This sequence comes from Zunongwangia sp., assembly GCF_048269745.1. Classification (NCBI taxonomy): domain Bacteria; kingdom Pseudomonadati; phylum Bacteroidota; class Flavobacteriia; order Flavobacteriales; family Flavobacteriaceae; genus Zunongwangia; species Zunongwangia sp. Next base: position 33,667 of record NZ_JBLXIB010000006.1, read on the forward strand.
CTGCGCAAAAAGGCTTAAATAACAGAAAAAAAGCACCGGAATTAGCCATTCTTGTTAGCTGCATAGGCAGAAAATTAGTTCTAAACCAACGAGTTGAAGAAGAAATTGAAGAAATAAATATTAAATTAGAAAATCATACCCCAATTATTGGTTTTTACTCTTATGGAGAAATTACTCCATCCCCAGAAACGTCAGAAAGTATTTTACATAACCAAACCATGACGTTAACCTTAATTAGTGAGTAAGTATGAATCCGCTTCTAAAAAGACAAATTCGAAAATATTTTCCAGAAGATTTAGCTGAAGATGAAAAATTTAAAAATTTCTTCAGAGCTATAGAGGAAACCTACACCAATAATGAAGAACAACTAAGAATGATTCAGCATGCTACAAAACTAAGCTCTGATGAATTATTTAGTGCTAACCGTAAACTTCAATTAGAAGCAGATAATCAAAAAAAAATATTAGACAGCTTACATGCTGCAATTAAAGCATTACAGCTAAAAAACTCCCCATTAGAAGAGAATAACGAGCTAAATGTAACTAAGCTTGCTAAATTTATAGAAGAACAATCTAAAGAAATTCAGTTAAGCAATCAAAAACAAAAAGATTTATTGGTCCGTTTAGAAAATAAAAATCAAGCGCTATCAGATTATGCCCATGTTGTTTCTCACGATTTAAAATCACCTTTACGCAGTATTAACTCTTTAGTCAGCTGGATAAAAGAAGATTATGTTAGCGTATTAGATGAAAATGGACAAGAACAACTTCGATTAATTCAGCAACTACTAGAAAAAATGGATGGTTTAATTTCAGGTATTTTAAATTATTCTACCATAGATCAAGCTGAACTACAAAAATATCCGGTAGACCTTCAAGACTTAGTAGAAGATATTATCAAACTACTATATACACCAGAACATATAAATATTAAAATAGCAGGTAAACTTCCAATAATTTTTGGTGATAAATTTCGGTTACAACAACTTTTTCAAAACATTATTCAAAATGCTATAAAAAGTATCGATAAACCTAATGGTGAAATTAAAATAAATGCTAAAGAATTAAAAAATAATTATAAATTCTCTATATCAGACAACGGAAAAGGCGTAAAAAAAGAACATTTTTTAAAAATTTTTCGCATATTTGAGAAAATTGATAATGATCCCCTCTCTACCGGAATTGGTCTTTCAATAGTTAAAAGAATCGTCGATTTTTATGATGGCAAAATTTGGTTAGAAAGCGAATTATCAAAAGGCACCACATTCTATTTTACTTTACCTAAATAACAACTTTTGATGCAAGAACAACCTAATTATTCGTATATCCATCAATTATCCGGAGGCGACAAAGATTTCGAGAAAGAATTGATGAATGTTGTAAAAATTGAATTACCGGAAGAAGTGACCAGCTATAAAAAATACCTAGAAAATAATGATTTTCAAAGAGCGGCTGATACCGTACATAAAATTAAACATAAAATTAGTATTTTAGGCTTAGAAAAAAGTTATCAAATAGCAATAGATTATGAAAATGAGCTTCGAGAACAAAAGAAAGGTCTAGAAACTAAATTTAATGAAATTTTAAATGTTATGGTTACTTTTATTGCTAAAGCCTAAAAATCTATCTTATGAATTGTATCATTATTGATGATGAAGCCGCTGCTAGAACTATAATTCGAAAGTTAGCAGAACAAAACCCAAATCTTGAAGTTAAAGAAGATTTCACTAATGCTATAGCTGCAATGAAGTATTTAAATCAGCATGAAATAGATTTAATCTTCTTAGATATTCATATGCCAGATTTTTCAGGATTTGATTTTATTCAAACCTTCAATAATATGCCTAGAGTAATTTTATCTACTTCTGATAGAAATTTTGGTATTGAAGCTTTTGAATATGATTGTATTGTGGATTACCTTGTAAAACCACTCACTAAAGAGCGGTTTGATAAAGCAGTAAATAAGGCACTTCAGGCTAATCACTCTTCTCCTACTAAAAAATCAGATAGCGATACTATTCAAGAAACCGGTAATGTATTATATGTAAATATAGACCGCCGATTAATTAAAATTGATATTCCAACTATTTATCTAATTGAAGCTAGAGGCGATTATATTTTAATAAAAACATCTGGGAAAAATTATACGGTGCATTCTACCATGAAAAAAATTGATGAGAAACTACCGGATCAATTGTTTTTAAAAGTTCACCGATCATATATTATTAATATCGATAAGATTATAGATATCGAAGATAATAGTGTGCTTATTGAAAAAGACGTTATACCAGTAAGCCGCTCCAATCGTCCAGAACTTATGAAACGTTTAAATTTATTATAAATCCGTTTAACAGATTTTTATTTCCATTTACCGACACCTATAGATCTGTGAACGAATAAATACATTACAACCACTTTCCTCTAACTATATTTGACATATAAATAAGAAATTATTTAAATGGTTAGTTGGTTAGGTTAGATTAATTTTTAAAATGCCGAGCGTGGTTTCTCGGCATTTTTCTTTTATATATCTTAACAAACTGTTCAGAATTAAATACTCACAATAAGAAATAATTCTAAATTTTTACTAGCATAGCAGTATATCTATATAAAATATGCTAGTTACATAATTATATACTGAATACACCTATTTATAAAAACTCATTCACCATAATACTTTTTAGCTTTTTACTTTTAATCGAATTCATTACACATTTCATCGATAGAAATAAAGCAATAGACGAAATTGCTAACTATAATCACTTTTCTCTATCTATATTTGAAATATAAATAAGAAAAAGTATATAGCTCGGGGGGATGTAATGAAAATGTTATTTTAAAATCCCTACAATTTCAGAAGATAAAATCATCATTTTCCTGAGCTTTATAAAATAAATTGGTTAGTTGGTTAGGTTAGTTTTAAGAATGTCGGGAGTGGTTTACCGGCATTCTTTTTTTTAACTATAGTACAAACTAAAATGCAATCTCCTTAGCTTTATTGAGTTTATCTTTATACTGGATGAAATCAATATAAATAATAATTTTCTTTTAAAAATAAACTCTCGAAAGTTGGGTCGATTTTTTTATAAGTTTAGTACTTACTATTATGGGATATGAACCTAACAAAACACAGAGTAATTCTTAAAATTAATAAAGTATTTTTATAAAAACAGTTAGTCGGTTTTTTCTCTCCGTCCACCGATACATATAAATCTGTAATCGAATTTATCAATTACAAACTACCTCTTTAAACTATATTTAAATTATTAATTAAGAAAATAAGTCAGCTCAGGGACAACTATTAAAATATCATTCTAAAATCCCTACAATTTTAGATAATAAGTCTTTGTTACCCTGAGCTTTATTAAAATATTGAAGATAACTATTTGGTTAGTTGGTTAGGTTTGAGAATGTCGGGAGTGGTTTACCGGCATTCTCTTTTTTCTATATAGCCATAATCAAAAATCAAGCAATTTTAAAAGTCTTTCTATAGAAAACAGCTAGTAAATTAATGCTCATCGTTGCTAAATTGTTATTCATCTTTATTAAAAGTATAATTAGCTAATTAATACTAAAATTCCTACACAAAAATATACTTTTATATAAGATTTAGAATTATTAATTACCTAAAAGCAGTAGCAAATTTGAGTTTGTTTTCATTTTTTTGGTTTATTAGGTTTCATGTAAGCTACTGCTTTTTTCTTCTAGAAATAACAACCCCGATTCGCTTTTCTTCTTGGCACATAACTCGAATCAAACAATACTAAAGATACACTTAACATTATTTGGTTAACTCGCTTATTTTTAAAAACAGAATTAATTCCTCCGAAAGAAGTAAAATCTAAAAGAACAGGTGTTTCTTCTGTACTTTTAAAATTATGTTCATATCTCAAATCAATTTCAAAACGTCCAAAATGTGCTTTTGTTCCTATATTAGCCGATAAATAGGATTTATCAGTAGGTATTACACCACCTTCAAAGGACGCTTCATTTTCTAATACAGCGTCCCCAACCATGATGCTTAAACCAGGACCTAAATAAACATCAATAGGATCAAAAATATGATACCCTACTAAAATCGGAATACTTATCTTATCAAAAGAATAAGAAGTAGAACGTTTATCAAATTTAAAGTCAGATTTCGTTGTATTATATAAAGCTTCCAAACGTACAAATAGCTTTCTAAAACTTTTCTGTCCATAAATACCTCCATGAAATCCTTCTTTATAATCCGATTCTAATGTTCCTCCATTAAAACCTGAAGCTGGCACACCCTCAGTTTCTAATTCAGCTCCAAAAGTATAATTTAAACCTCCTTTTACTCCCAAAATAAATTGTTGAGAATTCATTGAAATAGAAATCAAAAAGAATAAAAATAAAAAAGTAATATTTTTTTTCATACTGGTTATTTTAAATAAATATGTTCTAAATATAGACAATATCTATATTTAGAACATATTTTAATACATTAAAAAAGGGAATTTATAAGTTATAAATTCCCTTTTCCTATTATTCTTAATTATATATTTAGTCTAGATTCCCACCTAAAAGTATCCAGTTTTCTATTCCACCTTCTAATTCGTAGACCTCTTTAAAACCTTTATCTTCTAAAATATTAATAGCTTTCTTTGCTTGTCTGCTTTCTCTTCCATAGACTACAATTGGCTGTTCTTTATTTAGAGTATCAAAAAATTTAGGATTATCGGCTTTTTCGTTAACTAGTATATTTTTAGCGGTAAGTATGTGTCCTTTAGAAAATTCTTCAGCAGAACGAACATCAATAACCTGAATATTTTCGGTTTGAAATCGTTGCTGCATCTCTTCAGCGGAAATCATTTGAATTTCGCTAGCTTCTAATTTTTTACAAGATTGAAAACTAGCCAAAATCAGCAACAATATATAAAAACTGTTCTTCATTACTACTTTACCGTCTTTCCTTCCCAGTTCATGAATCCTCCTTCTAGATTATAAGTATTTGCAAAACCTAATTGATCTAAAATGGAGCAAGCTTGTGCACTTCTCTTTCCGGAACGGCAATAAATATATACATTCTTATCTTTATCTAGTTTTTCAACTTCTTCAACAAAACCATCTCCTTTATAAATATCAATATGTTTAGATGAAGGAATATAACCTTCAGCCACTTCTTCTTCTGTACGAACATCAAGAATCATAGCATTATCATCATTCTCTAATTTTGTACTCCAATCTTCTTGTGAAAGCTCTTTCATTATTATTTATATTTAAATTCTATTTAGTAAATATACATTATATATTAAAAATCAAAAATACAATCACTTAACTAATTAATTAATTTTTAACATTTTTTTAATTCATTAACCCAAATTCTAAAATATATTTGTATATACAAATATTGTATATACAATGAAAACAGAAGAGCTTTTAAAAACAGCAAACCTTAACGAACCTAAAAAACTGGTTATTAACATCATGCTTTGTGCAGGTAAGGCAACAGCGATGATGAATGAAGCTCTTAAACCCTACGAAATTTCCATGCAGCAATTTAATGTATTACGAATTTTACGTGGACAGAAAGGGAAACCTGCAAATCTTAGTACCATCCAGGAACGCATGGTAAATAAAATGAGTAATACCACTAGACTAGTCGATAAGTTGATAAATAAAAATCTTGTTGAGCGATATACTTGTGAAAAAAACCGACGAAAAATTGAAATCATTATTACTAAAGAAGGTTTACAATTACTGGAAATTTTGGATCCAATAGTCGACAATCTGGAAAATGATTTTTCTGGACATATCTCACAAGAAGAATTAATCAAACTAAACGAGATACTTGAAAAAGTTAGAAACTAATAAAACCAAAAATTATGAGTTCAATTATTGAAAACTTAAAATGGAGATACGCCACAAAGAAATTTGATGCTAATAAAAAAATATCAAAAGAAAATTTAGAAGAACTACTTGAAGGAGTACAGCTCTCAGCTTCTTCTTACGGTCTACAGCCTTATCAAATCTTTGTTATTGAAAACCCAGAGATCAGAGAAAAATTAAAAGCTGCAGCCTGGAACCAAACACAACTTATCGATGCATCGCAGGTAATTGTATTTGCCAACCATAAAAAGTTAGATGAAGCTTATGTGGATAACTATATCAAAAATATTGCAGAAACTAGAAACCTAAAAGTTGAAGACCTTGAGGGAATGGCAGATATGATTAAAAATTCTACACTTCAACTTCCTGAGGATAAGCAAAACGAATGGGCTCAGAAACAAGCTTATTTGGCTCTTGGTTTTTTACTTACAATGGCTGCAGATTTAAAAATTGATGTATGCCCAATGGAAGGTTTTTCGGCTGAAGAATTCGACCAAATTCTAGGTTTGGAAGAAAAAGGACTTCATACCGCAGTAATTGCCTGTATTGGATACCGAAGTGAGAAGGATGATTATCAGCATGCAGCAAAAGTTCGCAAATCAACAGAGGATTTATTCAACTTTATATAAATTAAACTAAATAATTAAAATTGCTATGAAAAAGAATGTCATTAAAGGAGCCTTAGCTTCAGTTGTTGTAGTCGCTACACTAGCTTTTACAGGTATCACTAAAAAGATTGATGTAAAAGAAAGTAAAGTCACATGGGAAGGTGAAAAAGTAACAGGAAGCCATGAAGGCACAATAGATTTAAAATCTGGATACTTAAATGTAGAAGGGGATAAAATTTTGGGTGGAGAATTTGTTATCGACATGACATCTCTTCAATCTACCGATCTTGAAGGGGAAAGTAAAGGAAAGTTAGAAGGACATTTAAAATCTGACGACTTTTTTGGTGTTGCCAATCACCCGGAAGCGAAACTGGTAATTAAAACAGCTTCTAAAAAAGCGGAAAATACCTATGGCGTAGTAGCCGATTTAACTATTAAAGGAATTACACATCCTATTACTTTTGATATAGATTACGATGGAAAAGCTGCACACGCAGATCTTACTATTGATCGTACAGAATACGAAGTACGCTACGGTTCTGGTAGCTTCTTCGATAATTTAGGCGATAAAACAATTTATGATGATTTTGATATCGCTGTAGATTTAAAATTTTAATCTCCCCAACACGTTAGTGAAATCCCGTAATATCCCCTACAGATTACGGGATTTATTTTTTTTAGCTTTTTATTTGTCCTTTCAAATTTCATAACTATATTTGAACAAATGAAAAACAGAATTGCAAATACTTGGTGGTGGTCTAACTTACGTTCAAACTTCGTGAGCTAAATTGCCATTATATAAAATATATAACCAAAAGGCTTGTCTCACGACAAGCCTTTTTTTGTTTCAATAATCTTTACAGTATGTATACTTTAAAAACTAACCATAAAAAACTACTTGCCGATACTATTACACCGGTAAGTGTGTATTTAAAAGTTCGCGATAAATACCCTAATAGTTTATTGCTAGAAAGTAGTGATTATCACGCCAATAAAAATAGCTTTTCGTATATCTGCTGTAATCCTATTGCCTCAATAAGAGTACAAAATGAAGAAATTATCGAAGAATTTCCTGATGGCACTTCAAAAACCACAAAAATCACTTCAGAAATAAACATTCCTGAAAAAATTCAGAATTTTGGACAATTATTCAATACCGAAGATTCCGACTTTAAATTCATAAACAACGGACTGTTTGGCTATATTGCTTACGACGGCGTTCGCTATTTTGAAGATATAGAAATTAAAAAGAAAAAAGGCGATCTCGAATTACCCGATATGTATTATGCGGTGTACCAAAATATCATCGCCATTAATCACTTCAACAATCAAGCTTTTATTTTTAACCATTCTTACAATGGCGATAATAAAATTCCGGAGATCGAACAATTACTAAGTGTCAAGAATTTTTCTACTTATAATTTTTATCGCGACGGTGAAACCGAAAGCAATTTAACCGACGACGAATTTATAAAACAAGTACAATTCGGTAAAAAACACTGCTATCGTGGTGATGTTTTCCAAATTGTGCTTTCCAGACGCTTTTCTCAAAAATTTAAAGGAGACGAATTTAATGTATATCGCGCACTGCGAAGCATTAACCCTTCTCCTTACCTATTCTATTTTGATTATGGAAACTTTAAAATCTTCGGAAGTTCACCGGAAGCCCAATTGGTTGTCGACGAAGGCCAAGCCGAAATCCATCCAATCGCAGGAACATTTAAACGTACCGGAAACGACGAAAAAGATGCTGAAATTGCAAAACAACTAAGTGCCGACGAGAAAGAAAATGCCGAGCATGTGATGTTGGTAGATCTTGCCAGAAACGATCTTAGCCGAAACGGAAGCAATGTAAAAGTAGAAACCTATCGTGAAATTCAGTTTTTCTCTCATGTAATTCATTTGGTAAGCAAAGTAACCGGAACTAAAAATCCCGATACTCCAACAATGCAGGTAGTAGCTGATACTTTCCCAGCAGGAACATTAAGCGGTGCACCAAAACACAGCGCCATGAAACTTATCGAAGAATGCGAAAATGTAAACCGCGATGCTTACGGTGGTGCCATCGGTTTTATGGATTTTCACGGCAATTTCAATCATGCAATCATCATAAGATCTTTTGTCAGTAAAAATCATCAGCTGCATTATCAGGCAGGTGCCGGTGTGGTTTCAGAATCTAAAGATGAAAACGAATTACAAGAAGTATATAACAAACTAGGCGCATTAACCAAAGCATTAGAGATTGCTGAAAATATAGAATAATGGCGTTATCACCCTAAGGGGCGGTCGGGCTTTCGGTAGTCGCTTTTTTACACGATAACTCGTTTAAAAAGAGCTCCAACAATACCTCAATCCCTAACGCAAAAAGAAACTTTTAAAATGAAAAAAGTATTAGTTATAGATAATTACGATTCGTTTGTGTACAATCTGGTACATTATTTAGAAGATCTAGATTGTGAAGTAACAGTTCGCAGAAACGATCAGTTAGATATCGAATTTGTAGAAAATTTCGATAAAATATTATTATCTCCCGGTCCGGGAATCCCTTCTGAAGCAGGACTTTTAAAACCCATTATCGAAAAATATGGCGCCACCAAAAGCATTTTTGGAGTTTGTCTTGGCCAGCAGGCTATCGGCGAAGTTTACGGCGGAACCTTAGGAAATTTAGAATCGGTTTACCACGGTATTGCTACCGATATTGATATTGTAGTTGACGATGAACCCTTATTTGCCGGTTTAGATAAAAAGATAAAAGTAGGACGTTACCACTCTTGGGTAGTTTTAAAAGAATTACCCGATGTTTTAGAAGCTACATCTTTTGACGATAAAGGACAAATCATGTCTTTGCGTCATCGTGAATTTGATGTTCGTGGCGTTCAATTTCATCCCGAATCCGTTTTAACTCCAAAAGGAAAAAAGATGATTGAAAATTGGGTAAAAACAAGTTCTTAAACTAGAATAAAAGCAAACATCGGATTTTCAAAAATATACATTTACCTTCCGTTTTTTAACGGAGCATTTCTTATAAAATGAAAGAATTACTCAATAGGTTAATTAACCACGAAACCATAAGCAAAGAAGAAGCTAAACAAGCTTTATTCAATATTTCTAACGGAGAATATAACGAAAGCCAAATTGCCGCTTTTTTAACCGTTTACATGATGCGAAGCGTAACAATCGCCGAGTTAGAAGGGTTTAGAGATGCGCTTTTAGAGTTGTGTGTAGCTATAGATTTAAGCGATTACAATCCTATCGACCTTTGCGGTACGGGTGGCGATGGTAAAAATACCTTCAATATTTCAACAACTGCATCTTTTGTAACTGCTGGTGCCGGAGTACATGTCGCAAAACATGGTAATTATGGGGTATCATCGGTTAGTGGAAGTTCTAATGCTATGGAACACCTAGGAATTCGTTTCAGTAATAATGCCGATTTTTTAGAAAAATGTATCGATAAAGCAGGAATATGTGTATTACACGCACCCCTATTTCACCCGGCTATGAAAAATGTCGCACCTATTCGTAAAAGTTTAGCTGTAAAAACGTTCTTCAATATGCTAGGCCCTATGGTAAATCCGGCTTTCCCACAGAATCAATTAGTAGGTGTCTTTAATCTAGAATTAGCCAGAATGTATGGGTATCTATATCAAAACACCGATAAAAATTTCAGCATTTTATATGCTTTAGATGGCTACGATGAAATTTCACTAACTAGTGACACCAAAATGATTTCTAACCAGACAGAGAGTATGCTAAAACCATCAGATTTTGGGGTAAGAAAGTTAGAGCAAAAAGAAATCTACGGTGGTGGCTCTATAGAAAATTCAGCGATGATTTTGGTAAACATCCTTCGTGGTAAGGGAACCGAAGCTCAGGAAAATGTAGTTTGTGCAAATGCTGGAATGGCTATTGCAACAGTAAAAAATTATACGCCACAAGAAGGTTTTCATGCCGCAAAAGAATCTATTAAATCGGGAAAAGCCCTACAGACCTTAAAAAAATTACAAGACTTAAGCGACTAAGAAATTATGAACATTCTAGATAAAATAATTGCCGATAAACATAAAGAATTGGTTTTAAAAAAACTGGTTGTTCCTGTATCTCAATTAGAAAATTCAGCCTTATTTGAAAGAGAAACCATTTCTTTAGCCCATGCACTTAGAAAAAGTAAAAGCGGAATTATCGCTGAACACAAACGCCGTTCTCCTTCAAAATCGGTAATTAACCATAGTCTAAACGTAGAAGATGTAGCCAAAGGTTACGAAAATGCAGGAGTAAGCGGAATGTCAGTATTAACCGATGGTAAATATTTTGGAGGTTCGCTAGATGATTTATTATATGCCCGTGCTTCAGTAAAAATGCCCATTTTAAGAAAAGAATTCATTATTGACGAATATCAATTATTAGAAGCCAAAGCTCATGGTGCCGATGTAATTCTATTGATTGCTGCAGTTTTAGAACGCGAGCAAATCAAACAATTATCTGAATTTGCTAAAAACCTTGGTTTAGATGTATTGCTTGAAGTGCATAACGAAGATGAATTAAAGAAATCGATCATGCCAAGTTTAGATATGTTGGGCGTAAATAACCGAAATCTTAAAACCTTTGAAGTTAGCACTCAAATAAGCAAAGATCTTTCTGAAAAAATACCAGATGATTTTGTAAAAGTTAGTGAAAGTGGAATCAGTTCGGTAGAGGCTATCAAAGATTTAAAACAATTTGGATATGAAGGTTTCTTAATAGGAGAAAATTTTATGAAAACCAACAATCCCGGTGAAAATGCTAAGAAGTTTATTAAGGATCTTGTTTAATATATTCAGAATTAAACATTTCAAATACTCTAAGCAAAAAACTTAAAAATGAATTTAAAACTCAAAATATGCGGAATGAAACACCCTGAAAATATTCAGGATGTTGCTGCGATTAACCCAGATTATATGGGTTTTATTTTCTACGAAAAAACACCCCGATTTTTTAGTACTAAAATACCTAAAATCTCAGATTCAATAAAAAAGACCGGTGTTTTTGTAAATGCTGAAATTGCAGAAATTCTGGATCAAATTAATAAACATGATCTTAATGCAATTCAGCTTCACGGTGGAGAATCAGCCGAGTTTTGTGCCGAATTAAAAGCAGTATTAGAGAAAACAAATATTGAATTAATAAAAGTATTTTCCATTAAATCTGAGTTCGATTTTAATCAATTAGCAGATTTTGAAGCTCATGTAGATTATTTTCTTTTTGACACCAAAGGCAAACATAAAGGAGGAAACGGCGAAACTTTCGATTGGACCTTATTAAAAGAATATCCATCGGAAAAACCATTTTTCCTGAGTGGCGGAATTGGTTTAGAACAACTAAACGATTTACAAAAATTTTATGCCTATTTCAGTAAAATCGGTAAACAACATTTACTTTATGCAGTAGATATTAATAGTGCTTTTGAAAATGAACCCGGTTTAAAAGATATTAAAAAGCTGAAAAGATTTATTGATTTAAAAATTAAATAGAATAAAGCTGGAATTACAAAATTGAAATTGAATCAACCAATCGCTGAAGGCAAATTGCTAAAAGCGGTTTACTAAAGAATACACATAAAAATTAAGCTGAAAAGCTGAAAGCTCTAGGCTAAAATGCTAAATAAAATGACATATCAAGCAGACGAAAAAGGATATTATGGCGATTTTGGTGGCGCTTATATTCCTGAAATGCTATATCCTAATGTAGAGGAATTGCGTAAGCAATATCTAGACATCATGAAAGAAGATTCTTTTCAAAAAGAATTCAAATCACTTCTTAAAGATTATGTAGGTCGACCTACACCACTTTACTATGCGAAGCGTTTCAGTAATAAGTACAATACCAAGGTATATTTAAAACGTGAAGATCTTTGCCATACAGGAGCCCACAAAGTAAATAATACGGTAGGCCAGATTTTAATGGCTAAACGCTTAGGTAAAAACCGAATTATCGCTGAAACCGGTGCTGGGCAGCACGGTGTAGCTACCGCTACAGTATGTGCACTAATGGGAATTGAGTGTATTGTGTACATGGGCGAAATTGATATTGAACGCCAAGCGCCAAACGTAGCCCGAATGAAAATGCTTGGTGCCAAAGTAGTTCCGGCGAAATCCGGAAGTAAAACTCTTAAAGATGCTACTAACGAAGCTATACGTGATTGGATTAACAATCCGGTAGATACGCATTACATTATTGGTTCAGTGGTTGGTCCACATCCATATCCAGATATGGTAGCAAGATTTCAGGCGGTAATTTCCGAAGAAATTAAAATACAACTTAAAGAAAAAGAAAATCGGGAAAATCCGGATTATGTAGTAGCTTGTGTTGGTGGGGGCAGTAACGCTGCCGGTGCCTATTTCCATTACTTAGACAATCCTGAAGTTGGAATTATTGCTGTAGAAGCTGCCGGAAAAGGAATTTATACCGGTGAAAGTGCTGCAACCTCAGCTTTAGGTAAAGAAGGAATTATCCATGGAAGTAAAACACTCTTAATGCAAACCGAAGATGGCCAGATAACAGAACCGTATTCTATTTCAGCTGGTTTGGATTATCCGGGGGTTGGACCAATGCATGCCAATTTATTTAGAAGTGGCCGCGGCGAATTTATTTCGATTACCGACAAAGCAGCCATGAAAGCCGGCTTAGAATTAGCAAAACTAGAAGGGATTATTCCGGCGATAGAATCGTCTCACGCACTTGCTATTTTCGAAGATCGAAAATTTAAAGAAGATGATGTTGTAGTAGTAAATCTTTCTGGTCGTGGTGATAAAGATTTAAATACCTATATCGATTATTTTAATCTTTAGAAGTTTCTTTTTCATCAATGGAAAAAGAAAGTAAGAGTAAAAATAAAAAGCTGAAGGCTAAAAGCTAGAAAAAATGAATAGAATAAATCAAAAAATGAAAGAAGATAAAAAACTTCTTTCTATATATTTTACCTCCGGGTATCCTAAAATTGAAGACACTGTAGATATTATTAAAAATCTTGAAAAAAGTGGCGTCGATTTTATTGAAATTGGATTACCATTTAGTGATCCTTTAGCTGATGGTCCAACCATCCAGGAAAGTTCTACAATTGCATTAAAAAACGGAATGACATCGCATAAACTTTTTGAGCAACTGAAAGATATTCGTTCTGAAGTTTCGATTCCGTTAGTCATTATGGGCTATTTTAATCCCATACTTCAATTTGGCGTAGAGAAATTTTGTGCTAAATGTGAAGAAGTGGGTATCGACGGACTCATAATTCCAGATCTTCCGGTAGATGTTTATAATGATAATTATAAAACGATATTCGATAAACACGGACTGAAAAATATATTCCTAATCACGCCACAAACTTCCGAAGAACGTATTCGTTTTATAGATGAAGTTTCCGACGGATTTATTTATATGGTTAGTACCGCCAGCGTTACTGGAAGTACTAAAGGTTTTGGCGAAGAAACCAAAGCTTACTTTCAGCGAATTTCAGAAATGAAACTTAAAAATCCACAAGTGGTAGGATTTGGAATTAGTGATGAAGAAACATTTAACGATGCTACGCAATATGCAAAAGGCGCCATTATTGGTAGTGCTTTTATTAAACATATTAATAAGCATGGAAAAGATAGCATTCCTGAATTCATAAAAACAGTAAGGCCGGTTTAACCTAAGTCTAACAATGTATTGGGAGCTTTTAAGAGTATGTGTTTGTATCTTTAAGATGAACTTAAAAAACATGAATTATGGGAGGGCCAATTGAAGATAACCACCGAACACGAAAAACAGATCAAAAAAACCCAACACAACCAACGGGAAAAAGAAATGAGTCTACTAACAAAGTAGATATCGATGAAAAAACGATTAAAGACCAACAAAACAAAAAATAACTTTTATGGGAAGAGGCGATAAAAAAACAAAGCGAGGGAAAATAGCTATCGGTACTAACGGGAAGCTACGTCCTAAACGTAAAAAGTTTAAAGTAAAGCCAACTACCCTTGCCGAGCAAGATAAAAAAGACTTACAGTAATTTAAACTGTAAACAAAAAATCCCTGAAATTCAATTTGAATTTCAGGGATTTTTATTTACTGGGTCTTCTAAAAAAAATTCTTGTACTGAAGTACTCTAAAATCAACAGTATTAAAATTGGGGTTTTCAACTTTCAACTCTTTGTAAAGCTGCATACTCCCTATCGCCATATTTGCTGCACCTGAAGGTGCAATTAACGAAACGGTATTTATCAATCGCCCATCCAATATAAATTGATGAACTCTTGGTGGTTCATTATTTACAATTTTCAGTTTGATATCTTCTTCGGAATTTTTCAAATGTCTTCGTAAGAAATATTCAGGTCCGTTTTTGCTATTTCCACCGGTAAATAACAGCGTGTCAATTTTTGGATGATTTCGTAAAATCTGAAGCATATTTCTAAGCTCGACCTTCTGCATTCCTAAATCTGAAGCATCAATTTTCTCCCTGAAACTGCTTTCCACCACATCACAAATCCCGATGCCACGCTTCCGAAGAAAATCCTTGCGTTGCGCGATAGCTTTTTCTGAATTATCATAAATTAATTCCAGATCAAAAATTCGGTCTAAAATTGGCCAAAGTAAACCATCCTGACTTCCGTAACAAAAATTAACATCACGTTCCTTTAATTCTCCTTGCGTAAACCTTGGAGGCGGTAAAGTTCCAACGATAAGTTTGGTTGCACTCTCTGGAATAAATGGCGGGTAAGGGTGTTTGTGATGGAAAATATCAATATTGTTTAAATTCGATCTTCTTTTTCTAAATACTGCGTCGCTTCCCGAAGACTATCGAAAATTTTATCGGCCGCTTGTACGTTTTCTTTTAAATTTTCATCTGCTTGAATTGCAAAACACTCCAAATCGGCTCCTTTTGCTGAAGCAACTCCGGTTTTGGTATCTTCAAAAACAATAAGATTTGTTTTCGGTAAACTAATTTTTTCAACTGCAGTTATGTAACTTTCAGGATCTGGTTTACTCTTTTTTACATCTGTTCTGGTGATGATAAATTCAAAATATTTTGCGATATCAGTTTTCTCTAAAAGATATTCAACATTATTTCGTGGACTACCGGTTACCAAATAGATGGGAATATTCTTTTCTTTAAAAAAATCTAATGTTTCAATCGCGAAAGGCATAAATTCAACTTCAGATTCTTTTACCACCTTTTCCGCCATGCGTTCGCGCTTATAGGTTAAATCTTCACTAGAAATCGGTAAATTAAATTGCTTGATAATCGCCTTAGCATTAATAGGTGAAGGAGTACCTGCATAGGTTTTAATGTAATAATCGTAATCCAGTTCGGCGCCGTAATCCTTTAAAACCTCTACCCAGGAGTTATAATGATAATGTTCAGAATCTACTAAAGTACCATCGAAATCGAAAATTGCTGCTTTTATTTCAGCCATTGTTATTATTTTTTGGGGTTTTCTACGAAAATACTTCCGAAGAAATAAAGCTTTTTATTGCTAATATTAAGTTTTGGTTAGTTTAAATTTAGAAAAATCAATGAGAGCTATCGAATAAAAACCGGTTCGTTCTCCTTATCGGTATGCTCTGCGCTAAATTTATAATCATCGTAATCGAAGCCTTTAATATCGTCTAAAGTTTTCGCTGAAGAATCGATAATATAGCGCACCATAGCACCACGAGCTTTCTTTGCATAAAAACTGATGATTTTCAATTTTCCGTTCTTATAATCTTTAAAAACAGGAGCAATTACAGGAACTTTTAAAGCTTTTGTATCTACTGCTTTAAAATATTCGTTACTAGCAAGATTAACAAAAAGCTCTTCGTCTTCTAATTCTGAATTCAAATAATCAGTTACTTTCTCTTTCCAAACTTCGTAGAGCGTATCGGTACTTTCGATCCCAATTTTTGTTCCCATTTCTAAACGGTAGGGCTGAATAAGATCGAGTGGTCTTAATATTCCGTATAAGCCAGATAGAATTCGTAATGTATTTTGGATATTGTCTAATTTATTATCAGGAAGCGTATAAGCATCCAACCCATTATAAACATCGCCATTAAAAGCGTACATCGCCGGGCGAGAATTCTTTTTGGTATGATCTTCTTCAAATTCCTGATAACGCGTATAATTTAAATCTGCCAGCTTATCGCTAATACTCATTAATTCTGAAATCTCTTTTTTGGTCATCCTGGCCAATTTTCGATTCAGTTTTGCTGTAGTTTCAAGAAAAGCGGGCTGCGTTCCTCGTGTGGTAGGTAACTTCGATTCGTAATCCAGGCTTTTTGCCGGTGAAACAACTATTTTCATTTTTCTTTTCTATTTTTCTGAAGATAAGCTCATAGAAGATGAACTGTATCTTATTTCAATTTAAAAACAAGCTTTGAATTGAAATTTTTAGTTTATAAAGTAAAGATACAACTTGACTTACCGAAAATAAAAAAGACCTTTAATTACTTCTTTATCGAGCAATAGAAAGGTCTTATATATTATTGATTTTTGGTTAAATGCTACAGCATTTCTTTTTGATTTTTTGCGTAATTCTGCCATTTTTCAATAGCGCCAACCATGTCTTCCGGCAATTCTGAATTAAAGCTCATCCACTCCTCCGTTTTAGGATGGGTAAAGCCTAATGTTTTTGCATGTAAGGCTTGACGTGGTAAAATTTTAAAACAATTATCTACAAACTGTTTGTATTTTGTAAAAGTGGTTCCTTTTAAAATTCGCTCGCCTCCGTAACGCTCATCATTAAAAAGTGTGTGTCCAATATACTTCATATGCACACGTATTTGATGTGTTCTTCCTGTTTCCAATTTACAGGAAACAAGAGTCACATAACCAAAACGCTCCAACACTTTAAAATGAGTTACTGCTGGCTTTCCTTTCTCTGCGTTTTCACCTTCAAAAACGGTGTTTTGGAGACGGTTTTTTGGATGCCTACCAATATTACCCTCGATAGTTCCTTCATCTTCTTCTACATTCCCCCAAACCATTGCTACATATTCTCGCTCGCTCGTTTTATCGAAAAACTGTTTCGATAAATGCGCCATAGCTTGTTCGGTTTTTGCAACCACTAAAAGTCCGCTTGTATCTTTATCTATTCTATGAACCAATCCAGGTCGATCACTACTATTATTCGGTAGATTTTCGAAATGATACACCAACGCATTAATTAAGGTACCGCTGTAATTGCCATGCCCGGGATGCACTACCAAACCGGCTGGTTTATTTACTACCAATACAGTATCATCTTCATAAACAATATCAAGTGGTATATTCTCTGGTGTTAGTAAAAATTCATACGGAGGATGTTCAAACATTACTTGCACAACATCACCGGCTTTTACTTTATAGTTTTGTTTTACAGGAATATCATTCACATAAATATTCCCATCTTTTGCGGCTTTTTGAATTTTATTTCGAGTCGCTTTTTCGATATAATTCATCAAATATTTATCAACACGAAGTGGGTTTTGGCCTTTCTCCGCAGTAAATTTATGATGCTCATAAAGCGTTTCGTCGTTTTGCTCTTCCAGCTCGGTATTTTCTTGTGGGTTCTCCTTCATTAAAATCTAATTATTCTGATATTGGTGTATCTTCTCCGGTTCCTAAACTATCAGATTCCGGAGCATGATAACCTCCTGAACCATCTCCTAAAACAAGGTCTATTTTAGAGGTTTTCATTAATTCATCTCCTGCATTAAGCGTTTTTCCATTATGTCGAAGCTCTAATACAGCATCTTCAGCAATATCCGGCTTATATATTATCTGTCCAATTTCAAACCCTAAAGATTTTAAAGTTGGCTCAGCTTGCCTACGTGTTCGCCGAATTAGATCTGGAATTATAACTTTTCTGTATCCTGAAGGATTTAGTGTTAAATATATTTTCCGATTTTCTTTTACATATTTTCCGGCTTTCGGAGCTTGTGCAATAACCGAATACGGCGGATACTCTGGATTGAAATTTGCCGAATCTAAAATTTCATAACGTAACTGTTTTTGATGTAAGGTTGTTTCTACTTCGCTTAATTGAAGTTCGGATAAATTGGGCACTTCAATACGTTCGCCCTGATTAGTCGTATAGTCTAACCATTGCATTCCTAAATATGCCAATACAACTAACATTACTAAAGCTAAGGCTAATTGAATTAAAAATGTTTTACTGAAAATGAATTTAAACAATCCCATATATTTACAAAATAAAAAACAAAGATATAAAAACGTCTTGGTTTTGGTGACAACCTTTTTTCGTGATATTTTTGTTTTTAAACGCAGCTTAACCTGAGATATTGAATATGAAGAAAAAAATTGCAATCGCAATGGGCGGTTTTTCTAGTGAATACCGCATCTCTATTAATAGTGGTAACATGGTTTACCAAAATCTAGATCGTAGCATTTACGAGCCTTATCGTGTCCATATTTTACAAAACGAATGGTTTGTAGTTACAGATGATGATACGCCTTACCCCATTAATAAAAATGATTTTAGCGTTAAAATTGATGATGAAATTATAAAATTTGATTGTGTTTTTAATACCATTCATGGCACACCAGGTGAAAATGGGTTGCTACAAGCTTATTTAGAATTACTCAATATTCCACAAACAGCTGCTGATTACTACCAAGCAGCGCTTACTTTTAATAAGCGAGATTTAATTAGCACATTACAACCTTACGGAATTAAAACTGCTAAAAATTATTTTTTAAATAAAGAAGATATTGTTAATCCTGATGTTATTATTGAAAAAGTAGGATTACCTTGTTTTGTAAAAGCTAACAGAGCCGGTAGCAGTTTTGGTATAACAAAAGTAAAACACAAAGACGAATTATATAATGCAACTATTAATGCATTTAAAGAAGATAATGAAGCTATTATAGAATCGTTTCTAGACGGCACAGAAGTATCTGTTGGAGTAATTACTTATGAGGGAAAACTTCTAGCGTTACCTGTTACAGAAATTGTCTCTGAAAACGACTTTTTCGATTATGAAGCTAAATATCTAGGTAAATCTCAAGAAATTACACCAGCTAGAATTTCAGATAAAGACACTAAAAAAGTTCAGGAAATTGCTAAACTCATTTATCAGAAATTAAAAATGAAAGGATTTAGCAGATCTGAATTTATTTTCCATAACGGAGAACCTCATTTTATTGAGATGAATACTACACCGGGCTTAAGCCAAGCTAGCATTTTACCGCAACAAGCAGCTAAAGCCGGTATAAGTTTGCAAGATTTATATGGTAGTGCTATTGAAACTGCTTTGAATAAATAATTAAAAATTATAACCAATCTTTAAGTCTAAGGTAAATACAGATCCATCACTATCGTAATAGTCCTTTTCATTAAAATAGGTAGCATATCCTAATCCTAATGCAAATTCATAGCCAAAATGCCGACTAATATTACGTTTAATTCCCCATTTAGGAACAAATGAAATTTGGTTATGCACAGTTACATTATCTTGATCTGATATAACAAATAAATCGGGATGTAAAGAAATATCGAAACTTAAGAAATTAGATGCATTATTCCATGTTTTTCTTCCTCTATCAGCCCGTTTATTTAAATTATAATACCATCGAGGCTCCAAAGTAATTACAGGAGCAAGTAAATAATGCATATCCCCATCAGAATAAAAAGAATTAGCCCATAAACCACCATCAAAACCTACTTCTGCTCTAAATGAAAATTCATCGGCCAAGCGTAGCTCATGGTATCCCCAAATACCAAGCAATCCTACCTGTACACCGTATAAAGATCCCTCTAAAGACTTGGTTTGAGATTTCATAGATAAACTCCCCATAAATAAGATGCAAAAAACGATAGCAAATTTCTTCATTTTCGATTAAATTTTGATTGATAGTATAAATGTTACGAATATATAGAATTAACGTTTGCACCTATAACTTAAAATCTATTTTGTTTCTTTCTTTTTTTATAAGAACTTCGTAAACATATAATTACTTTTTAATGAGAAAAGCTGTATTTCCGGGTTCTTTTGATCCTATTACGTTAGGACATGTAGATATAATTGAAAGAGCTCTGCCTCTTTTTGACGAAATTATATTGGCCATTGGCACCAATAGCAACAAAAAATATATGTTTTCTTTAGAAAAGCGATTAACATTTTTAAAGGAAACTTTTAAAGCTGAATCTAAAATTAAAGTAACTACTTATAAAGGACTTACCGTTGATTTTTGTAAAGAAATTGATGCTAAATTTTTACTACGTGGCTTACGAAATGGTATTGATCTTGAGTTTGAAAAAGCCATTGGACAAACCAATTATAAAATGGAAGAAATTGAAACCGTTTTTTTAATGGCTTCTTCAGGATTTGAACATATTTCTTCAACAATTGTTAGAGATGTAATGCAACATGGCGGCAAATATCAATTTATGGTTCCAGATGCGGTAAAAATCGAAAATCAATAAATTACATTAGGTTTTATAAAAAAACCTCCAGAATTAAAAATTCTGGAGGCCAACTAACTAAACCTAACAACCTAATGAAAAAACAATATATTTATTGCCAACCGCCACCTAACGCTTGGTACATATTTACTACAGCAATTAACTGTTCTTTTTTAGTTTCTACTAATTCAAACTTAGAATCTAATGCATCTCGTTGCGTCATTAACACTTCCATATATTCAGCTCGTGCGTTTTTAAATAACCGATTTGAAATTGTAATCGATTTATTTAATGCATCTACTTCACCGGATTTCAAGTCGTAACTTTTATTTAAATTTTCAATTTTAGAAACTTGATTAGCTACTTCTATGTAGGCCTTCAACACTGTTTGTTCATAATCAAAAACAGCCTGAATTTGTCTTGAATTTGCACTTTTATAGGCTGCTTTAATTGCATTTCTATTTACTAAAGGTGCCATTAAATCTCCAGCTACCGAATAAATTAAAGATTCTGGGGTATCTAACAAATATTTCGAATTAAAAGCTTGATATCCTATGTTAGCTGAAATTCCAAGAGAAGGATAAAATCTAGCTTTGGCTACTTTTATATTCAATTTAGATTCAGCTACCTCATATTCAGCTCTGCGAATATCAGGACGATTTTCTAATAATTGGGATGGTAAACCAGTATATAATTGCTTTGGAATTAAATTAGGAAAACTATCTGAACTACGAGTTATAGGTTGTGGATAACGTCCTACTAAGAAATTCAACTCATTTTCAGTCTCTGTAATTTGCTGCTTAATTTTGTACTGTAAACTTTTAGTATTCATTACCTCAGCCTGAAATTTACTAACAGCTAATTCAGTAACACGAGCTGCTTGTTTTTGAAGTTTAACAATTCGTAAAGCTCTATTCTGAATATCAATAGTATTTTTAGTAATTTTTAACTGATTATCTAAGGCTAATAACTCGTAATATGAGTTTGCTATTTCAGCAATTAGATTAGTAACCATAAAATTTCTACCTTCTACACTCGCCAAGTAATTCATTACAGCAGCTTTCTTTGCATTGTGAAGTTTACTCCAAATATCAACTTCCCATTGTGCATGTAATCCAGCTTTAAAATCCGGTAAAGGTTCCGGAAATGCTTTTCCTTCTTTTATATCCAGATTTTCTTCTACAGCTCCGTCTCGAGTATATTTCCCTGCTTTCTCTATTCCTCCGCCTGCTTGCAAACTAACCGATGGTAAATATTCACCTTTACGAGCTTTTATCTCGTTTTTAGCAATTTGCAATTGTTGCAGTATAATATTTAATTCCTGATTATTTTGCAAAGCAGTTTCGATAAGCGCCACTAAATTAGGATCTTTAAAAAAGTCTTTCCAATTTGTTTTAGCCGCTGTTAAACTATCTTCAGAATTATTTTTTTTCTCTTGAAGAGAATCAGAATTGTGAAAATTCTCAGGCACTTCTTTATTTACTGACTTTTCTGCCAAAGTTGGCACACAAGACGTGAACGTTAAGAACACGCCTGTGAATAATCCAACATAAGCAAAATGCTTATACTTTCTTAAATTATTTATCATATTTGAAATCTTCAGATAATGGGTTTTCGTCTTCAAATTTTATTAAGGATTTACCTTCTGCTAAACTTCCGAAAATAAAATACAAGCCTGGTACTACAATCACTCCGAAAATAGTTCCGAAAAGCATACCTCCTAACGCAGATGCTCCTAAAGTTCGGTTACCTACAGCTCCGGCTCCTGTTGCTATTATAAGTGGAATAAGTCCGGCTATAAAGGCAAAAGACGTCATTAAAATTGGGCGAAAACGTACTTTAGCTCCTTCAATTGCTGCTTGTAGTACTGTTAAACCTTCCTTATTTTTTATTACGGCAAATTCAACAATTAACACGGCGTTTTTACCCAGTAAACCAACTAACATTATAAGCCCTATTTGCGCATATATATCGTTTTGCAAGCCCATTAATTTTAAAAGCATAAACGAGCCGAAAACACCGACTGGTAAAGAGAAAACTACGGTTAACGGAATTATAAAACTTTCGTATTGTGCCGCTAAAACAAAGTATACAAACACTAATACTATTAAGAATATATAGATAGATTCATTACCTCGTCTTGCTTCATCATAAGAAAGACCTTCCCAAGCAATATCATAGTTTTTAGGTAAGGTTTCTTTTGCTACATCTTTAATTGCATTAATAGCATCTGCAGTAGAATATCCTGCCGCCGGTAATCCACGAATAGCCGCTGAATTATACATATTAAAACGAGTAACTTCGTTTGGTCCTTGTTTTTTCTTCAACTTCATAAAAGCAGAATAAGGAACCATTTCTCCATGATCGTTCTTTACATACATGTTTAAAACATCAGATGGCAACCTTCTAAAACTTGGATCGGATTGTACATATACCTTAAAAAATCGGTTATATTTAATAAATCCTTGTTCGTAAGTACTACCAATTAAAATGTTTAAGTTTTCCATAGCTTTATCTATAGAAACTCCTTTTTGCATAGCCAATTCATTATTAATTTCTAATTCATATTGTGGATAATTGGCTGCAAAAAATGTAAATAAACCTTTAAGCTCTGGACGCTTTCTTAAATTATCCAAAAACTCTTTATTGATTTTATCAAACTCTTGATAATCGGTATCTGTATTTTGATCTAACAATCGAAGTGAAAAACCTCCTGAAGATCCGAATCCTGGAATTGCTGGTGGTTCAAAAAACTCGATAACGGCACCTAAATCTTTAGATTTTTCTTCGAGTTCTTCCATAATTTGAGTTACAGTACGATCTCGATTAGACCAGTTTTTAAGGTTAATTAAACAAGTCCCTGCATTAGATCCTCTACCTTCTGTCATTATCTCGTATCCGGCTAATGATGATACAGAAGCAATTCCGTCAACATCTTCACAAATAGCTTGCAATTTTTTAGATACTTCATTAGTTCTTTCTAATGTAGCACCAGGAGGTGTTTGGATTATCGCATAAATAGTACCTTGGTCTTCACTTGGTACAAAACCAGAAGGTAAAACTTGGTTTTCTAAATAAATACCTACACAAAAAGCAATTAAAATTCCAAATGTTAGCCATCTTCTACTTACAATTCGTTTTAGTAAACCTACGTATTTACCGGTAAGTTTATCGAAACCTGAATTAAATTTATCTAATCCTTTTGTTAAGAAGTTTTGTTTCTTTTCTTTTCCATGATTGTTTTTAAGCAACATCGCACATAAAACTGGTGTAAGTGTAAGTGCGATTATGGCTGAAATAACAATAGAACTTGCCATTGTAATTGAGAACTGTCTATAGAAAGTACCAACTGGACCAGACATAAATGAAATTGGCAAGAATACAGAAACCATTACAGCTGTAATTGCTACAATTGCCCCTCCTATTTCTCCTAAAACTTGTTTTACAGCTAAATAGGGAGAAATATCCGGATGCTCTTCAAACTTCGCATGGACGGCTTCCACCACCACAATAGCATCATCGACCACAATACCTATGGCTAGTACTAAAGCAAATAAAGTAACTAAGTTGATAGAAATTCCGAAAAATTGAATTACAAAGAATGCTCCTACTAATGATACTGGAACTGCTAAAATTGGAATTAACGTAGAACGCCAATCTCCTAAAAATATAAATACTACTATCGCAACAAGAATAAAAGCATCTCGTAACGTATGGACTACTTGCTCTATAGATGCATCTAAAAATTGCGATACATCGTAGCTTAATTTATAATCCATTCCAGGAGGAAAATCTTTTTTCATATCTTCCAACTTATCCTTAACCTCATCAATTACATCACTTGCATTACTTCCATAACTTTGCTTTAATACAATTGCTGCAGATGGATGACCATCGAGATTCGAATAAATATCGAAAAATTCACTTCCTAATTCTACTTTACCAACATCTTTTAAGCGTAAACTTTCTCCTTCAGGGTTGGCTCTAATTATAATATTTTCGTATTGTTCCGGATCGTTATAGCGGCCTTTATAAGTTAATACATATTCTAAAGACTGTGCTTTTTTACCGGAGCTTCTACCTAATCTACCAGGTCTACCTACAATACTTTGTTCTTGCATGGCTTCCATAACTTCATCTACAGAAACATCATAAGCCCGCATTCTATCAGGATTTAACCAAACACGCATTGCATATTTTCTACTTCCCAATATTTTTGAACGAGCTATCCCTTTAATTCTATTAATTTCAGGGATCATTTTTACGTTCGCATAGTTATACAAGAACTTCTCATCCATATTCTTATTTTTTGAATATAGATTTACATACATAAGCATGCTAGGTTGAACTGGCGTTATAGTTACGCCTTCCCGTTGTACCAATTCAGGTAACAGTGGCATAACACGGTCTACCCGAGTTTTTACACGGACTACAGCTTCATTAGGATCTGTTCCCGGTTCAAAAATTATACGTAATGTAGCTTCACCTGCACTAGTTGCATCAGTAGCTATATAACGCATTCCTTGTACACCGTTAATAGAATTCTCTAATGTAATAAGTGTTGATTTAACCAATACATCAGCACTTGCACCAGGGTAGGCTATAAATATATTTACCGTAGTGGGGGCAATTTTAGGAAACTGAGATATCGGTAACTTTTTTATTGCCAAAGACCCCATAAAAACAATAATTATAGAAACAACTATTGCAAATACAGGTCTATGTATAAATCGTTTAAACATAGTTTTTAAATTTTAGGATTGGGATTACTCAGCAGTCAATTCTAAATTATCGATTACCGCTTCAGGTTCTTCAAATTCATATTCAATTTCATCTCCTTCACGTACTTTTCGAAGTCCTTCTAAAAGAATATGATCATCTTCCGATAATCCATCTTTTACAATATAGATGTGAGGCAATTCTCCTAAAATTGATATTTCTCTAGATTCTACTTTATTGTCTTTATTAACCACATACACGTAATGCTTACTTAAAATTTCAAAAGTTGCTTTTTGAGGAATTAGCAATGCATTATTGTAAGGTATTTTAGTTAAAATACTTCCGGTTTCACCGTGTCTCAATAATCCATTTGGATTTGGGAAAGTTGCTCTAAAAGCAATATTTCCGGTTTCATTATTAAACTCTCCTTCTATAGTTTCTATAACACCATTGTATTTATAGAGTTTATTATTGGCCATTAATAACTGTACTTTAGTAGAATCATTATTTTTTAGCTTCTGCTCGTAATCTAAATATTCAGCTTCAGGCACATTGTAATACACCCACATCTTACTATTATCTGACAGGCTACTTAGCAATTCTCCTTCTTCCACTAAGCTTCCTAACTTTAAGTGAAATCTATCAATAATTCCGTCGAATGGAGCACGAATTTGAGTAAAGCCAAGGTGAACTTGTGCTAACGCTAGTTCTGCTTTTGCTTTTTGATATTTCGCTTTAGACATTGCCAATTCGTTAGGTGCCACTACATTACTATCGGCTAATTGTTTGGTGTTTTTGTATTCGATATTGGCAAAATTAGCTTCTGCTTGCGCTTTTTGAAGTTCAGCTTCATATAATTTAGGCATAATTCTAAATAAAAGCTGTCCTTTTTTTACGGATTGACCTTCATCTACATATATATTTTGAAGATATCCTTCCTCTAAAGTTCGCAACTCGATATTTCGTATTGACTGAATTTGAGCAACATATTCATTGGTAACCAAAGTATCTTTCCTGATTGGTGAGGTTACTACATATTTGGCTTTTTCGTGCTCTTCTTTTGTTTTAGACTTACAACTTGTGCTTAATACTACAACGCACAAACTTATAAGCATGAGAACTTTATTCATCATGTTTTTACTGTTAAATGATAAAAATTAGGGATTTAAGAAAAAAAAATAAACTGTAAAAGCGCATGCCAATAGATCTAATGGCAACACTTACTATTAATTAGTTATAAATTGTAGTAAATGGGATTAAAGAGATTAATCCAAGGAAATATCAAATACGGAATACACAAAATCTCACCAAAAAGGAAGGGTAAGATGAGCGTATATACTTATTAGAATGAAATGGTATTTCTTTTGTTTGAAAAGAAGGATGACAAAGCGTTAAATAAGAATAAAATAAATTAGCTAAGTTTCCGCTCAAAAATTCGGGTGAATCAGATTCGTTTTGAGCTTCTTCAATTTCAGCTTCTTCTGATTCATAAAATTTTGATTCACGGTGAGAATCCGTCTTTTTTCCAATTGAAGCATCACTGCCTAAAGTATCAGCATCAAATGCTCTATTTTCTGAATTGACTGAAGTATTTTCACACAATGTATCGTTGCGATCGGATAGTGCATTATAAGCATTTAATTGCCCATATCCGTTCACAAAAAGAATAAAAAATGATATGTATTTAAGAAACATTTTCATTTCGTCTCAAAACTATATAAACTTTAAACCTCTTCCAAAAAGAATATTAAATTCTTTAAATTAAAAAAATTAAAAAACTAAAAATGAAATACTTAAAACACAAAAAAAAGTAGCAACTAGAAACAAATTTTTTACTATATATATTTAAAATCCTTACGATTAATGTTTTTTTATGTTAAAAAACATAAAATATCAGCACTTAATTTGGTTTTTATTTTAACTAAAAATGTAACAACTTATTATACTGAAAATATAATTTTATTTTTTTATTCGGTAACATATCCCCAATTTTCTCCGGTTTTTATTCTATAAAGTTGCATTTCTGAAATACCAAATTGTTTTGCTATCATTTTTAAGCGAGTTCTCCTATTTGGATCGTTAATTTTACGCTTAATAAATTTCACCTTCGTCTCTGTTAATTTGGCATGACTAGGTAATTTACGTTTAATATTAACATTATCAGGATTACTAAATTGATGAATTTCTTTTTCTCGTTTAGTAGCCCATTTTAAGTTTTCGAGACGATTGTCTGCTTTTTTATAATTTAAATGAATTACATATTTCTGGTTGTCTTTACGTTCTAGAAAATGTTCTGCTATTAATTTATGTACGTATCTGCAACTCCAAACTCCAGATTTAAGCTTAGTTCGTATCATTTGATAACCATTAGAGAACTTTTCATCTTGCAAAAATTCTCCTTCAGCTGTACATTTAATAACTCTTCCTAAAGTTGAAATTTTATAGTTTTCTTTTTCAGAAACATTTTCATCAAACGTCACAACTTTCCACTCTTCATTCCAATAACTTCTAATCATAATAGGGATTTTTAATTCAGAAATAATAATTTAAACCGGTTCCTCCAAAATAATTTCTTGGATAACCCGGGTAATAATAACGTGGTGCAGCTCCTCCAAAACCTACTGCATTAGGCAGTACACTTGCTGCATAATCTTCATCGAATACATTGTTTATTCCTGCATAAATGTTTATCTGAAAATCTGGAATAATATTGAAAGCATAGGAAGTTTTTAAATTTACCAGATTGTAAGAACTGGTTTTTAATTTATTTGCATCATTTAACGGAATTTCGCCTATATTTCGGTAAACCGCATTAAAATTAAATCCAAAATCGCTTGTTATATCTATTCCAGAATTAAGTGTATGTTTCGGTACTCCTGGTAATTTATTGCCAGAATAATCTACCTCTTCGTTTATAAACTGATCGAATTCAAAAAAATTAATTGCTACATTTACAAACGGACTTATTTTCCAGTTTTCAGCTAAATCTATATTATATTTTCCAAAAAATTCGATACCGTTGTGATCTGTTTTTCCCGCATTAATACCTACATATTGATCTCCAGCTACTCGTTGTGCTACTAGTAAATTTTTCACTTGAATATTATAAATAGAAACTTCGGTATATAGTTGATTATTTAACCAATTTCCTTTAAAACCAATTTCATAGTTAATACCAGTTTCTACTTTTAAATCGGTATTAATTCGACCTTCGGGAGTTAATGTTTCAGCAACTGTAGGTGTTGAAAAACCATGACTTACCGAGGTATATAGATTTTTATTTTTAGATACTTCGTAACTCAACCCAACTCTAGGCGAGAAAACAGCATCAAAGTTGTAACTACCTGTTTGATCTACTTCATCTTCAACATAAAAATCGTCTAACGAGTACGCTGTCGTATTAAAATTAGCACCAGCTTCTAAAACTAACTTTTCTGTTACATCAATATTTAGTTGCGCAAAAAAATTAACATAATGTCTATCCTGCTCGTTATTGCTTAATCGCTTTCCTCTCACACTTCCGCTATCATCAAAATCTTTATATAGATTTTCAAAGGTTCCTGTTTCGTACCATTCTTGGTAATATTGCGCGCCAAAACTTAAAGTTGATGGCAATTTAAATACATTAAATCGTAAATTGAAATTAGTTCGCGTGCCAGCCGACAGGCGTTCTTCTTTTAAAATATCGAATGGCCGTGGCTCATACCCATTCCTAAAACTTACAAAAACACTCGTTTCATTTTTAAATTTAGGATTAAAATGATGATTGTAGGAAACGCCAAGTAAACCACGATCGTAGCTTTCATAACCTTTTGCTGACCTCCAAGTGTATGCTGCTTTTTCAGGACTATTTAAAAAATCATCTTCATTTATCGAACTTGGAATATACGCTTTTAGTTTCACAAAATTTGCTAAAAATGATAAGGTATTTTTTTCTGAAGTAATCAATTTTGTATTTACTAATCCAGATTTTCTATCGTACGAGCTATTTTCTCGCCAACCATCGCTCTTTACATGATTATACATAGCAAAAACAGCTGTATTTTTTCCATTTATAGAGACTACATTAGATTTTTTCCAAGTATTATAACTTCCTCCTTGAACTTTCACTCCTGCTTTACTCTGGTTTTTACCCGGATTTACTGAATATAAATTAATAAAACCTCCCAAACCTGCTCCATAATTACTACTAGTTGGCCCCTTAATAATTTCGACTTGTTCTAACGATTCTTGATCTATATCATGTAAAATTAAAGATCCTTCTGCTGTAGCTAATGGAATTCCATCAAAATAAGCTTGAATTCGGTTGGTTGCATATTGCGCTCGTGAGCCAATACCTCGAATTGTAATTTTATTAGTATTCAAGGCGCCTTGATTTACATAAACACCCGATGCATAATTCAAATTATCTACAAAGTTTACAGCATCCGTTCGTTTTAAATCTTCTTTGGAAAGCACACTTATTGCGGCAGGAATGTTTTGAAGTTTAGTATCGATTAATGTGCTCCTAATGGTTACTTCAGAAAGGTTTTCTGCAGAAGGTTGTAAGAGAACGGAAATTGATGAAGGTTGATTCTTAAAAACTCTCGTTATAGTTACAAAACCTAAAGCTCGAAACTGTAATCGAACAGGAAACTGTACATTTTCGATTGAGAAATAACCATTTTCATCAGATACAGCAACCACTTCTGAAGCTGTTAAAATGGTTACATTCTCTAGACCTTCAGAAGTGGTTGAATTTATAATTTTTCCTGTTAAATCTTGACTAAAAGTATGCTGTACACCTATTAAAAAAAATAGCGTGAAAATTAAGGTTTTCAATAGTATTAATTTTTCTTATTGATACTGCTTTTTTTTACTGAAACTTTCCAAACAACACCACCATTATCATCGTTTACTAATAAATCTCCGTTAGGCAACACACTAATTCCTACTGGGCGTCCATATACTTTACTACCATCTTCACTAGCAATAAAACCTGTTAAAAAATCTTCTGGCTGCTGAGGTTTTCCTTTTTCATCAAACGGAATAAAAATAACCTTATATCCGGCAAAATTTGAACGATTCCAAGAGCCATGTTGCCCAACAAAAGCACCATTTTTATACTTTTTAGGAAATTCGTTTTTATCGTAAAAAGCCAAACCTAAAGAAGCGGTATGTGCACCTACCGGAACATCGGGAATAATAGCTTTTTGAACCATCTTTTCATGTGGATCTTTATACCATCTTGGATCTCTAATAGTTCCGTAATATGAAAATGGCCAACCATACCATCCATTTTCCTTTACACTGGTTACATAATCTGGCACTAAATTATCTCCTAATTTATCACGCTCGTTAACAGCTGCCCAAAGTTCTCCTGTAATGGGATTGTAATCGACTCCGACAGGATTTCTTAAACCAGATGCAAATACTTTTTCGTTAGAACCATCGGGATTCATAATTAAAATATTCGCTCTTCGTGCTTCTTTTTCCATTCCGTGTTCTCCTACATTACTAGAAGAACCTACCGTTACCAATAATTTTTTTCCATCTTTACTAGCAATAAGATTTCGCGTCCAATGGTGGTTATAGCCTCCTGCCGGTAATTCTTTAACTAACTCTCCGTCTCCTTTTAAAGAAGTCATTCCCGGTTTGTATTTCCAACGTTTTATAGCATCTACATTAGCTACATAAAAATAGCCATCCATAATCAACATCCCATATGGCTGGCTTAAATTTTCAGCAAAAACAAAATGCTCTTCAGGTTCACCATCTTTGTTGCTATCTCTAAAAAGTATAATTCTATTAGCACTTTTTCTAGCATCATCACTTTCAACTACAAAAATATTTTGCCCATTTGGAGAAATATATGTTCGTCTCGGGTGTTCTAAATTATCGGCAAACTTAGTTACTGTAAATCCTTCTGGTGCATTAGGCTGCCCATTTTCAGGCCACGGAATTATCTTGCTTATTTTTTCTGCAGATTCCGTGGTATAGGGTGAAGGTAACTCTAAAGGACATACTGCAGTTTTTATTGTTACAGAAGGACGAGAAGCTAATTCCTCTTTTTTACGATCACTTAATTTTTGTTCAATTTGTGCAAAACCGGGAAGTGCAATTGCAACCGATAATCCACACATTACTAAATATTTCGTTTTCATAGACAATTTTTATTTTAAAATAAAAACGATTTACTAGCCTATAAAAATTCATATGATAAATTATGTGTATTTTAACTAAACGAAAACGAAATAGTGAAATTTTATAACAAAATTTATATTTCCTAGATTATAATCAATCTTATATAATTGGCTACTTATAAAGTTTTTACCTAAGTTTACGCCCCTTGTTTATTGATTACTGTTTTTATGAGAAAATATATTTTCTTCGGCATATTATTACTTGGTATAACCTCTTGTGATTTTTCAAAATATCAATTAAAAGAGGACTATGATTTTACAACACATTTTGAAGCTAGTAAAGGAAAAGAAACTGCTACTTATCCAGAAGTTATTAAATTTTATGAAGATCTAGCTGAAAAATTTCCCAGTATACAGCTAAAAACATTCGATACTACTGATAGTGGCGAACCATTACATTTAGCAATATACAATCCTGATGCACAATTTAATATTGATAAAATAAAAGAAACCAAGAGTATTTTACTTGTTTTAAACGGAATACATCCGGGAGAAAGCGATGGTATTGATGCCACAATGATGCTTTTTAGAGACTTAGCAAAAGATTCTATTAAAACTCCTAAAAATGTAGTGTTAGCAACTATTCCTGTTTATAATATTGGTGGAGCATTAAACCGAAATTCTTTTTCAAGAACTAATCAAAACGGACCTAAAGCATATGGGTTTAGAGGTAATGCACGTAATTACGATTTAAACCGAGATTTTATAAAAGCCGATACTAAAAATGCCAAAGCATTTTATGAAATTTTTCATTATTTAGATCCCGATGTTTTTATAGACAATCATGTTAGTAATGGAGCTGACTACCAATATACTTTAACTCATTTATTTACTCAACATAATAAATTAGGAGGCGATATCGGGAAATATCTAGATAAAACAATGATGCCTGCTTTAGAAGATTCGCTTGCAGCTAAAAAACTAGCTATTACTCCTTATGTAAATGTATTTAATGATGTACCGGAAAAAGGATTTTCTCAATTTATGGATTATCCAAGATATTCTACCGGTTACACAACTTTATGGAATACTTTGGGAATGATGGTAGAAACGCATATGCTAAAACCTTATAAAAAGAGAGTTTTAGGTACCTATCAATTAATGGAATCTATGCTTAACTTCACCAATAACCAAACAGACACGATTAGAAAATTACGCAAAGCTGAAAATAAAAAATATCTTACTAAACGTTGGTATCCTACACAATTTAAAGTAGATAAAAACAATCCTAGTATTCGTGATTTTAAAGGATATGAAGGTAAAACTATTGCTAGTGAAGTTACTGGAGGTGAACGCTTAAAATACGACCGAAAAAAGCCCTTTACTAAAGAAATTGAATACTATAACAATTTTGTAGTTGAAGATAAAATAGAAATTCCTAGAGCTTATATAATACCACAAGGTTGGTGGCCGGTAATAGATCTTTTAAAGATGAATCAAATAAAAATGAAACCATTTGAAAATGATACCACTTTATATGTTCAGCATTACCGAATAAAAGATTATAAAACTACCAAAGATGCCTACGAAGGACATTATAAACATTCTAAAACTAAAGTTGTAGCCAAAATGGACTCCATTCAATTTCGAAAAGGAGACTTCTATATTAGCACCTTTCAAAGAGGAACACGCTATTTATTAGAAACTTTAGAGCCAACAACTGAAGATTCCTTTTTTAACTGGAACTTTTTCGACACAGTTCTTCAACAGAAAGAACATTTTTCTCCCTATGTTTTTGAAGATGTTGCCAAAAAAATCTTAGCTAATAATAAAGATTTAAAAGAGAAATTTGAAAACAAGAAAAAATCAGATTCAGAATTTGCTAAAAATTGGTATAGCCAGTTAGATTGGTTACACAAACATTCTAAATATTACGAAAAAGCACATTTAGAATACCCTATAGCTCGTGTTCTCCGTTAGTTTTTTTCTAAAAAAAGCATTTTTATATTCGCATAAGAATTTTGTAATGCTTCTTGAATCTCAGCTTCATTTTTCCAAGTAGCAATTTCAATTCCTTCTTTTTCTTGCGGAATTAATTCTGCTTTAAAATCGCTTTCCATCGTAAACCAATAGGTCTCTTTAAGACAATATTTTCCTTTGCGCTTAAAAATATGATAGGTAGTTTTAAGAAAATCGATAATTTTTAAATTTTCGATAGCAGTTTCTTCTTCAACCTCTCGAATAGCCGTTTGCTCAATGGTTTCGCCTTTTTCAGCTTTCCCTTTAGGTAAGTCCCACTTTTTATTACGGTAAATAAACAAGACTTCGTTGTTAGCATTATATACCTTTCCGCCTCCGGCTGCAATAACTTTAATTTTTTTCTTAAAATGTTTTAGCAGCTTTTCTTCATTACGATGGTAAAGGTTAACTTTCTTAATCTTTCCTTTAGCAATTTTCTTAATTAGTTTTTTAAGCTTTACTTTTTTTAAATGATATGTAGTATATTCAGCCCCTAAATCTTTTTTCGTTGAAAGTATTATCGGAGTATCATTAACAAAAACTTTATACATTTGCAGTATGATTTTAAATAAAGAAACAGCCAAAAAAACAGCCGAAGTTCTTTTGCAAATTAAAGCAATTAAATTAGAACTACAAGAACCTTTTATCTGGGCTAGCGGTTGGAAGTCTCCTATATATTGCGATAACCGTATTGTATTATCCTATCCAACTATCCGTAATTTTATTCGAGAAAACTTTGCCAAACATATAGAAGAAATTTACGGCAAACCCGATGTTATAGCTGCTGTAGCAACTGGTGCTATTGGCATTGGAATGTTAGTTGCCGAATATTTAAGCCTACCTTTTGTGTATGTTAGACCAGAAGCAAAATCGCACGGGCGCAAAAATCAAATTGAAGGCAGATTAGAATCTGGACAAAATGTTGTGGTTATTGAGGATTTAATTAGCACAGGTGGTAGCAGTTTAAATGCAGTAAAAGCATTGCGAGATCACGGCGCCAACGTAAAAGGTATGTTTGCTATTTTCTCTTATGGCTTTGATGTTGCCAAAGAAAATATAGAAAATGCTAATCTTGATGTGCGTACCTTGAGTAACTATGAATACTTAATTGAAACCGCACAAAAGAGTAATTACATAAAAGAATCTGAAGTTGAAATTTTAAAAAGCTGGAGAGTAAACCCGGCAAAATGGAGCCCGAAATAATATGAAGTTAGAAAGCCCAAAAGTATCAGCAAGCAAAAATCAGCAAAAAATGTTTACGTTTTTGACTGATGTTGCTAATTACGAGCAAATAATGCCAAGTAGTAAAGAAAAATTTGAAGTAGTTTCTTCCGATAAATTTTTATTCCAGCTAAAAGGAATGCCGGAAATTGCATTAAAAATTATAGACACTAAAGAACCTAATTTAGTAGTTTTAGGTTCTGGCTCCGATAAGTTTCCGTTTACCTTGACTATACATATTGATAAAAACGGCACTGATAGCAATGTTCAATTATTTTTTAATGGTGAATTTAATGCGATGATGGCTATGATGGTAAAAGGTCCATTACAAAAATTTATTAATCATTTAAGTGAAAATATTTCGAAACTTTAATTTCGAAACGATGTATTAAAAAAGCTGTTTTAAAACAGCTTTTTTTAATACATTAATTTCACCTCTTTTAAATCAAACGTCCTAAAAACACCCTCTTCAACTTCTACATTTAGAAGCCCTTGTGTGGTTACTCCACGAATAATTCCGTTAAAATACTTCCCATCCTTTTCTTGAAAAGTGGACACAATGTCTTTTTTAAACATCTTAGAAGCATATTCTTCTAAAAAAGTTCGCTCTGTATTAATAGATAATTTGCTTAATCGATTTTCTAATTCTAAAATAAGCTTTTTTAGGATTTCATCGATATTAAAGGTTTCCCCTGTAATAATCTTTAGCGAAGCTGCTTGATTTAAATCTCCAAAATCTGTTTGATTCACATTTAAACCTATTCCAATTACCGACGCAGAGATTTCATTTCTTTTTAATAGATTTTCAATTAAGATTCCACAAATTTTCTGATTCCCTGACAATATGTCGTTAGGCCATTTTACTGAAAGCTTAGGAACTCCTAAATTTTTCAAAACCTCTAAAACCACTAATGAAACTGAAGCACTTAATAAAAATTGCCGATTTAATTGGACATCAATTTTAGGATACAAAATACTAAATGTTAGATTTTCACCCGGTTTTGTATTCCAAATTGCTCCCCGTTGCCCTCTTCCGGCAGTTTGCTCTAATGCCCTTACACAAACTGGCTCAAATTTAGAATTACCGGTATAATATTCTTTTACAAAATCGTTTGTAGAAGGGATGGCATTAACTTTGATTATGTTCATAATAATTTGTGGTACTAAATGTTTTATTAAGTTAGGTACAAATGGCTAAAAAATATAACTTTGCGTAAATAAATAAATTTAATGACGAATAAAGAAACAAACAGCGATCAACTTATTGCTCATATAATAAAAGGAATTGAAGAAGTTAAAGGAAATGATATTGACATCCTTGATTTAAGAGAAATTGAGAATACAGTTTGTGATTATTTTGTTATCTGCAACGGTACTTCAAATACACAAGTAAACGCTATAGTTAATTCCATCCAAAAAATTGTAAGTAAATCTTTAAGAGATAAACCTTGGCACGTAGAAGGTGGTGAAAATGCGGAATGGGTTTTAATGGACTATGTAAATGTAGTTGTACATGTTTTCCAAAAACACATACGGGAATATTACGATATTGAAAGCCTTTGGGGAGATGCGAACATAACTTCTATAGAAACAAAATATTAATCATTTTTTCACAGAAAGACAAAATTAAGAATGGCTAAAAAACCAAATAAAAAAATAGACCCTAAAAAGCCTAAGTTTAGTGCATACTGGATTTACGCTGTTATCATTATTCTTTTTTTAGGATTAAATTACTTTGGCAGTAGTGCTTTTGGAGAAGCAAAAACAATTACTCCGTCTGATTATATGACGTATCTCAAAAATGGGGATATCAAAAAGACACTTGTAATCAACAAAAACAAGGCAAGAGTTTATTTAACAGATAAAGCTAAAGAAAAAGCAACTCATAAATCTACTCAAAAAGATGATTTTCTAAGTTCTGGGGGACCTGATTATACTTTTAACATTGGTAGTTTAGAAAAATTTCAAGAAGATATTGATGAGATTCAAAAAGCAGACAATGTAAGTGCTAATTTATCTTTCGATGAAGATCATAATTATTTAGGTGATATTATTATATCTATATTACCATTTGTTCTTATCATAGGTATCTGGATTTTTATAATGCGTAAAATGAGTTCTGGCGGAGGCGGAGGCCCTGGAGGACAAATTTTTAATATTGGCAAATCAAAAGCAAAACTTTTCGATCAAAATACTGATGTTAAAACATCTTTTAAAGATGTTGCTGGTTTAGAAGGCGCTAAAGAAGAAGTTCAAGAAATTGTAGACTTTTTAAAACAGCCTGGAAAATACACTTCTTTGGGTGGTAAAATACCAAAAGGAGCACTATTAGTTGGACCTCCCGGAACAGGTAAAACCTTATTAGCTAAGGCTGTTGCAGGAGAAGCTAAAGTTCCTTTCTTTTCATTATCTGGTTCCGATTTTGTTGAAATGTTTGTTGGTGTTGGGGCTTCGCGAGTAAGAGATTTGTTTAAACAAGCTAAAGAAAAATCTCCTG
This sequence comes from Zunongwangia sp., assembly GCF_048269745.1. Lineage (NCBI taxonomy): Bacteria > Pseudomonadati > Bacteroidota > Flavobacteriia > Flavobacteriales > Flavobacteriaceae > Zunongwangia > Zunongwangia sp. The sequence continues at coordinate 71,110 of NZ_JBLXIB010000006.1, forward strand.
CTATAATATTTATTGATGAGATTGATGCTATCGGTAGAGCTAGAGGAAAAAATAATTTTTCAGGTTCTAATGATGAGCGAGAAAATACATTAAACCAGTTATTAACAGAAATGGATGGTTTTGGCACTAATACTAATGTAATAGTTATTGCTGCTACTAACCGTGCCGATGTGTTGGATAAAGCTTTAATGCGAGCAGGACGTTTTGATAGACAAATTTATGTTGATCTTCCTGATCTAAATGAAAGACACGAAATTTTCGAAGTCCATTTAAAACCTCTTAAAAGAGTTGCAGATGAACTTGATACTGAATTTTTAGCCAAACAAACTCCAGGGTTCTCAGGTGCAGATATAGCAAATGTTTGTAATGAAGCTGCATTAATTGCTGCAAGAAAAGGCAATAAAGCTGTTGGAAAACAAGACTTTTTAGATGCTGTTGACAGGATTGTTGGTGGTTTAGAAAAGAAAAATAAAATTATAACTCCAGACGAGAAAAAAGCAATTGCATTTCACGAAGCTGGTCACGCTACGGTAAGTTGGATGCTAGAGCATGCAGCACCACTAGTAAAAGTTACTATAGTGCCTAGAGGGCAATCGTTAGGAGCGGCTTGGTATTTACCAGAAGAGCGTTTAATTGTTCGCCCAGAACAAATGTTAGACGAAATGTGTGCTGCACTTGGTGGTCGTGCTGCTGAAAAAGTTGTTTTCGATAAAATTTCTACTGGTGCGTTAAGCGATTTAGAAAAAGTAACCAAACAAGCAAAAGCAATGGTTACTATCTACGGACTTAATGAAAAAGTAGGAAACCTTACCTATTACGATTCTTCAGGACAAAGTGAATATAATTTCACAAAGCCATATAGTGAAAAAACGTCTGAACTTATCGATAAAGAAATTTCAAACTTAATCGAAAGTCAGTATCAAAGAGCTTTAAATCTTCTTACAGAAAATAAAGACAAGCTTGCTCAGCTTGCTGAAATTCTATTAGACAAAGAAGTTATATTTAAAGATGACTTACTACGAATTTTTGGAGAACGCCCTTTCGATAAAGGAAAAGAAAAACATAGGAATGAGATTAGAGAGAGCGAAGAAACAGCTCCTTCTACAAACAATATAACTTCAGAAAAAACCAAAAATACCGGTAATACAGAAGACAATTCTATTGTAGATAATTAAGTATCTTTCCGAAGGTTTTATTAAAAAATCTTAATTTAATTAATCGTTAAATTAAGATTTTTTACCTTTGGAGCAAACGACATTAGAATCACATCTAAATATTACTATGAATCTATTTAAAAGATTCCTTAATCCAAAATCTGATAACATTCAGGATTCTTCTGATAAAGAAGAGCGTGGAAAATATATGCCGGAGGTTAAATTACCCACGGATGAGCGTTTTATGCTGAATTTTAAAAACAATGGCGGTAAATTTATCTATTGTGAAGATGAAAATGAAGTTTTAGAAGCTTTTGATAATATTCTTTTAGAGAATGATTGGTATGAAAAAGATTGCTGTTGTTTTGATGAAAACCTAAAAAGCAAATTCGGCAATTTCAACTTGCATTTTAATTATTCTGAAAATGCTGCATTCTATTTATCTACCTGCGAATACTTAATTGGTAACGATGGATCTATATTAATTTGTAGTAACCAAATTAAAGAGCGCAAGCTTATAGAATTACCTAATAGCTTTGTAATCCTTTCTTCTACTAGCCAATTGATAGACAATATAGGAGAAGGACTTCGAGGAATCAAGTTTAAAAATAAAAACAATATTCCTTCTAATATTACCACCATTAAAAATTTTGAACCACAAAAAGAAAGCGACTTTATGAGCTACGGTAGCAGTAGTAAAGATTTATATTTGCTTCTTCTTGAAGATTTATAATATTATATGAAAGAAGGAATTATAAGAACTGTTTCGGGATTATTGTATGTAGCTATACTTGTAGCTTCAATTCTTTCTTCTGAATTAGTTTTTATTGGGCTTTTCTACTTACTTGGCCTCATATGTTTAATTGAGATGCAAAAACTATTGCATCTTAAAAGTTATGCGCTTTATGTAGTACAAGCACTGCTTTTTTATCTTTTCAGTATTCTAAAATTTGATCAAAATGCGACAATTCTACTGCTTATAACAACTATATTTGTAAACTTATTTTTAGTTAAAGATTTAATTGTTATTAGAAAAATACCGGTATTTGAAAAGAAAAAATATATCATAATTATATTTTATTTAATCTCTTCCGTTATATTTCTAACCCTTATTCCAACTATTGCAGGTGTTTTTATCCCCAAACTAATTGTTGGTATTTTTGTATTAATTTGGACTAACGATACTTTTGCATATATTATAGGTAAAAATTTTGGTAAGCGTAAATTATTTGAACGTATTTCACCTAATAAAACGATAGAAGGTTTTATTGGCGGCGTAATTTTTAGCTGTATAGCAAGTTATTTTATTGCTTCTTACACAGATTTTCTAACGGCTCCTGTTTGGTTCGGTTTAGCTATCATTCTAAGTATATTTGGAACCCTGGGCGATCTAATCCAATCTAAATTTAAAAGACAGGCAGGCGTAAAAGATAGCGGAAATTTAATGCCCGGACACGGCGGCTTGTTTGATAGGCTAGATAGTATTATTTTTGCTGCTCCATTTGTATATGGTTACTTATATTTATTAGACTATGTTTCATAAAGAAGGATATAAAATAATGGCTATTGCAGCCATAAGCTTACTGGTGATTAATATTGGCTCCTATACGCTTATTAATATGTATTGGATTAAGTTTGGAATCCTTTTAATATCTATTGTATTATTTATTTTAATCGTTCAGTTTTTTAGAAACCCAACACGGAGTACTGTTTTAAATGATAATAATGTAGTTGCTCCGGTAGATGGAAAAGTAGTAGTTATAGAAGAAGTGTACGAAAAAGAATATTTTAAAGAAAAAAGATTACAAATAAGTATTTTCATGTCTCCGCTCAACGTACATGTCACTAGACATCCGATAGGTGGAATTGTAAAATACAGTAAATATCATCCTGGTAAATTTTTAGTTGCTTGGCATCCTAAATCAAGTGAAGAAAATGAAAGAACTACAGTAGTAGTAGAAAACGATAATTGCGGAAAAATACTTTACCGACAAATTGCTGGTGCTATGGCAAAACGTATTGTAAACTATGCTGAAGAAGGTAAACAAGTTGTACAGGGAAGCGATAGTGGATTTATAAAATTTGGCTCTCGTGTTGATGTTTTTCTTCCACTGAACACACCCGTAAAAGTCTCTTTAAACGAAAAAGTAAAAGGCGGTATTACCGTAATTGCTGAAGTTTAATTCATTATCAATTATGTCTAAAGAAACAGAGGAACGCTTTGATAAAGCTTACCAAATAGCTAGCAATACAAAGAAAAAATTTGCTCCAGATGTGCTGCTTCAATTTTATGCTCATTATAAAAAAGCTACTGAAAGAAATGGATTTTATATTCCGGTAAACGAAAATATAGATTTACGAAGTGCTTTTAAAATGAACGCTTTACTCCAAGTAAAAAATTTAAGCAAAACGGAAGCTCAACAACGATATATAGAACTCGTAGAAAAATATATTGAAAAAGTCCCTGAGTAACTATAAATCATTTTTTCTATTTAACACATAAAAAAGCTCACATTCCTTACGAAATATGAGCTTTTTAAGTATTTTATAGATTAGCCACCTATTTTAAACTTGCTAAACTAGTCTTTAAAGCTTCAATTTTAGCTTCTGCATCTGCTTTTTTAGTCTTTTCAACTTCAACTACTTTAGCCGGTGCATTATTTACAAAACGTTCATTTGAAAGTTTCTTATTTACTGAATTAAGAAAACCTTCAGTATATTTTAATTCTTCTTCTAATTTTGCAATTTCAGCTTCTACATCAATCGCTCCAACTACAGGAATAAAATAATCGTTAGATTTCACACGGAAAGATAAAGCACCTTCAACCTGTTCGTTTACATATTCAAGATTAGCGATATTGCCCATTTTAGCAATAACTTTATCGAAAGATTCTGAAATATTTTCGTTATTCTGAACCTTTAAATCAATCTCGTTTTTAAATGCAATATTTTTATCCTTACGGATTTTTCTGACTCCGGAAATTACTTCTGAAGCAAAAACAAATTCATTAATTATTTTTTCATCAAAGTTAATTTTCGCTGGCCACTTTGCTATAATTAAGGCCTCTTCAGTTGTTCTTTTGCTAATTGTTTGCCAAATTTCTTCAGTTACAAACGGCATAAACGGATGAAGAATCTTTAAGTTATCCTCTAAAATTCCCAATATAGCATCAAAAGTCACTTTATCAATTGGTTGACCATAAGCAGGTTTAACCATTTCTAGAAACCAACTACAGTAATCGTCCCAAATTAATTTATAAGTTCCCATTAAAGCATCACTAATTCGGTATTTAGAATAATGATCTTCAATTTCCGATAAACTTTTTTGAAATTTTGCTTTGTACCAATCGATAGCAATCTTAGAGGTTTCCGGCTGCTCAATTTCAGAAGAAACTTCCCATCCCATTACCAAACGGAAAGCATTCCAAATTTTATTGGTAAAAGCACTACCTTGTTTACAAAGATCTTCGTCGAACATTAAATCGTTACCTGCAGGAGAACTAAGCAACATTCCCACACGAACACCATCGGCTCCATATTGTTCAATCAATCCTAGTGGGTCTGGCGAATTCCCTAAAGATTTAGACATCTTACGTCGTTGCTTATCACGTACAATCCCGGTTAGATAAACGTTTTTAAATGGACGTTCTCCTCGATATTCATATCCTGCAATAATCATTCTGGCTACCCAGAAAAATAAAATCTCTGGTGCAGTAACTAAATCGTTAGTAGGATAATAATAGTTTATTTCTTTATTTTCTGGCTCTAAAACACCATTAAAAACACTCATTGGCCATAACCAAGAAGAAAACCAGGTATCTAAAGCATCTTTATCTTGCGAAAGATCTTCAGCTATTAAATTTGAATTTCCTGTTTTTTCTTGTGCTTTTTTTACAGCATCTTCAATAGATTCAGCAACTACAAAATCTTCGGCTCCATCACCATAATAATAGGCAGGGATTTGGTGCCCCCACCAAAGCTGACGAGAAATATTCCAATCCCGTACATTTTCCATCCAGTGTCGGTAAGTGCTTAAAAACTTCTCCGGCACTAAATTAATATCATCACCTATAACCGCATCAATAGCAGGTTGTGCAAGATCTTTCATTTTTAAGAACCATTGGTCGCTAAGTTTTGGCTCGATAACCGCACCTGTACGCTCGCTAGTTCCTACTTTATTGGTATAGTCTTCTGTTTTTATTAAAACTCCAGAAGCTTCTAATTCTTTAACAATCTCTTTTCGTACTACAAAACGATCTTTACCTGCATAGTGCATTCCTAAATCGTTAAGCGTAGCATCATCATTAAAAATATCGATAATCTCAAGATTGTGCTTATCACCAAGCATCTTATCGTTCTCGTCGTGAGCCGGAGTTACTTTTAAGCAACCAGTACCAAATTCAAGATCTACATATTCATCTTCGATAATTGGAATTACTCTTCCGCAAATAGGGACAATTGCTTTCTTTCCTTTTAGATGTGTGAAACGCTCATCGTTAGGATTAATACAAATGGCAGTATCTCCAAGAATAGTTTCAGGACGTGTTGTAGCTATTGTTAATACCTCATCACAACCTTCTATTTTATAATTTAAATAGTATAAATAGCCTTGCTTTTCTTGGTATATTACTTCTTCGTCCGAAAGTGTTGTTTTAGCTTCAGGATCCCAATTTATCATTCTAAACCCTCGATAAATAAGTCCTTTTTCATAAAGGTCTACAAAAACTTTAGTTACCGATGCTGACATATTCTCGTCCATGGTAAATTTAGTACGATCCCAATCACAAGAAGCACCTAGTTTTTTAAGCTGATCCAGAATAATACCACCATGCTTATGCGTCCATTCCCAAGCATGCTCCAAAAATTCATCACGAGTTAAATCATTTTTATTGATTCCTTCATTCTTCAATTTTGCTACCACTTTAGCTTCTGTGGCAATAGAAGCATGATCGGTACCCGGCACCCAACACGCATTAAATCCTTTTAAACGTGCCCTTCGCACTAAAACATCTTGAATGGTGTTATTTAACATGTGCCCCATATGTAAGACTCCTGTTACATTTGGTGGAGGAATTACAATAGTATAAGGTTCTCTTTCGTCTACTTCGGAATGGAAATACTTGTTTTCCATCCAGTACGAATACCACTTATCTTCTACACTTTTTGCGCTATATTGAGAAGCAATCGCCATATTTGGTCTAATTTTTGAAAAATAAATAATAGCAAAAGTACTTATAAGTAGAGGAAATTAAAAGCAGTTGAATTGATTAAAATTTTTGTTTCCAAAACAATTGAGTGTATATTTACTATTCCGATAAAATTTAACTTATGAAAAATTTCTTAATTATTACCGTATTGGCTTTTATAGGATTTAACTCAGCCATAGCACAAACGGCCAAAATGGAATTTAAAACCGAAACTTTAGATTTTGGAGAAATAAAAAAAGGTAGTGACGGTACTCGAGTATTTGAATTTAAAAATACCGGAGATATAGATCTTATTATAAAAGAAGTAACATCTAGCTGCGGATGCACTATACCTAAAAAACCTAAAGATCCGATTAAACCAGGAAAAACAGGGGAAATTGAAGTTAAATACGATACAAATAGAGTAGGTCCTATCCGAAAAACAGTAACGGTATATTCTAATTCCGATGAGCCTACTAAAGCTTTGAAAATTAAAGGTAGAGTTTTAGATACTGAAGCTCCGAATAAATAAAAACGCTATAATACAGATTATTAGTAACAAAATAGGAAACTCCCAAATTTGGGAGTTTTTTTATATTCTTTAACCAAAAGAGCTTTCAAATTTCACGGATTCTGGCTTCTGTTCTTACTTTAATTTCGCATTTTTGCACTATAAAATATAAAAAATAGCACATGCCTTCAATTTCTAAAAAAGGGTTGCAAATGCCCGAATCCCCAATTAGGAAATTAGTACCTTTTGCAGAAGCAGCTGCAAAAAAAGGTAAAAAAATATATCAGTTAAATATCGGACAACCCGATATCGAAACACCAAAAGCTGCTTTAGAAGCTGTTAGAAATAACGATATTAAAGTATTATCTTACAGCCATTCTGCAGGTTTTGCTTCTTATAGAGAAAAACTAGCTTCCTATTACGAAAGAAATGATATTCATGTTCATTCAGAAGATATTATTGTAACTACTGGTGGTTCTGAAGCATTACTATTTGCTATGGGCACAATTACCGATCCGGGAGACGAAGTTATTATTCCAGAACCTTTTTATGCAAATTACAATGGTTTTGCAACCTCATCTGGGGTAACAATAGTTCCGATTAAATCTTCTATTGAAACAAATTTTGCCTTACCTCCTATTTCTGAATTCGAAAAGCTAATTACTAAAAATACAAAAGCTATTCTTTTGTGTAACCCTGGAAATCCAACCGGATATTTATACACTAGAGAAGAAGTACAACAAATTGCAGACCTTGCTCTAAAACACGATCTTTTTGTTGTTGCAGATGAAGTATATCGAGAATTCACTTATGATGGCGTAAAACATAACAGCATTATGAGTATACCTGAATTGACGAATAATGCTATTATGGTAGATTCAGTTTCTAAGCGTTTTAGTATGTGCGGTGCTCGTATTGGTTGTCTAGTTTCTAAAAACAAAGAAGTAATTACGACTGCAATGAAATTTGCACAAGCAAGACTAAGCCCACCAACTTTGGCTCAAATCGCCAGCGAAGCTGCTTTAGACACTCCTTTGGAGTATTTTGAAGAAGTTAATAGAGAATATACATTACGCCGTAATATTTTAGTAGAAGGTTTAGAAAAAATCGAAGGTGTAAAAGTAGCCAGACCAAAAGGTGCATTCTACTGTATTGCTGAATTACCGATTGAAAGTGCAGATGAATTTGCAAAATGGTTATTAGAAGATTTCGAATACGAAGGAGAAACAATAATGGTAGCTCCAGCTGCAGGTTTTTACTCAACACCAAACACCGGGCTTAACCAAGTGAGAATTGCTTATGTTCTTAAGAAAGAAAATTTAGAACGTGCTTTAGAAATATTAGAAATTGCTTTAAAAGAATATCTTACTAAATAATTGATATGCAGGTAATCCATAATCAATCTTTAAAAGAATACAACACTTTTGGCATCGATGTTCGCGCTAAAAAATTTATAGAAGTTTCAACTGTTGAAGATCTTAAAAAGATATTACGGAAAACCTATTCCGAAGAACTTTTCATTTTGGGAGGAGGTAGCAATATGCTTCTAACTCAAGATATTGAAAAAACCGTTCTTAGAATTAATATTAAAGGAAAAGAAGTTCTTGAAGAAATTAATGATAAAGTAATAATTAAAGCTCATGCCGGCGAAAACTGGCATGAGTTTGTATTATGGACGCTAAAACAAAATTTTGGTGGACTCGAAAATCTTTCTTTAATCCCCGGTAATGTTGGTACTTCGCCAATTCAGAATATTGGAGCTTATGGAGTAGAATTAAAAGATGTTTTTATATCCTGTGAAGCTATAAATATTCAAACTTTAGAAATTGAAACTTTTACACTAGCAGATTGTGAATTTGATTATCGAAATTCTATTTTCAAAAATCAGTTAAAAGATCAATATATTATTACCAGTGTAAATTTTGAACTTACTACTAAAAATCATCAGTTAAAAATGGATTATGGAGCCATTAAAACTGAATTGCAGAACATCTCCTCTCCTACTATACAAGATATTTCGAAAGCGATAGTTAATATTCGGCAAAACAAGCTACCTAACCCAGCAGAAATAGGAAACTCAGGAAGCTTCTTCAAAAACCCAATTATTACAGTAGATTTTTTTTCCGAGCTTAAGAAAAAATATCCTGAAATTCACGGTTATCAATTAAATGATAATGAAATTAAAGTACCCGCTGGTTGGTTAATAGATAATGCCGGGCTAAAAGGCTATCGTGATGGAGATGCCGGTATTCATAAAAAACAAGCTCTTGTTTTAGTTAATTACGGAACAGCAAGTGGTAGCGATATTTTAAAATTATCTATTAAAATTCGAAATATTGTTAAAGAAAAATTCGGAATTGATTTAGAAACCGAAGTAAATATTATATAGCCGATTCTAAAATTCTTTTTTATAGTTTAGGTACTGGTAAAACTTCGTTAAATTCTGTAATCTCTAAACTAAACAGGCGACAAATTTCCGTAGAGAAGTAATTATTTTTATTTTTGCACTAGAAGTTATAATTATGGAATTATTTATTATCACAGCCGTTTTGTTAGGATTGGCTTTTGCCGGAATTGCCATTAAAATTTGGGCAAAAAAAGATGGAGAATTTGCTGGTACTTGTGCTAGCCAAAGTCCTTTTTTAAATAAAGAAGGAGAGGCTTGTAGTTTCTGTGGAAAAGGACCTGACGAAAAATGTAAATCTCCTAAGCAACAGACAACGAACTAATTCCTTGAATGGCAACAATACTTTTTGCTTTATTTATCTGTTTTGCCATTATTAATATTGGATATTTTTTAGCTTTTTTTAGTTTTTCACAAGCCAAACCAAAAGCGGTTACGCCTACTCGCAAACCGGTTTCTGTAATAATTTGTGCTAAAAATGAAGCTGAAAACCTTAAAAACTTCCTTCCTTCTATATTAGAACAAGATTATCCGGAGTTTGAGATTATTCTTATTAACGATGCCTCTGTAGACGAAACCTTAGATGTAATTGAAAAGTTTCAATCTATAGATCCAAGAATTAAAATCGTAAATGTAGAAAATAACGAACGTTTTTGGGCAAATAAAAAATACGCTCTTACTCTAGGTATAAAAAAAGCAAGAAACGAATATTTAATTTTTACAGATGCAGATTGTGCTCCTCAATCAAAAAATTGGCTTACAAATATATCTGCTTCTTTTTCCAACGATAAAAAAATTGTACTTGGTTACGGTGGCTATTTCAAAAATAAGAAATCGTTTATTAACAAGTTAATTCGGTTTGAAACCTTATTAACTGCTATTCAATATTTTTCCTATGCTAAATTAGGAAACCCATATATGGGAGTTGGTAGAAATTTAGCCTATACTGCAAAACGGTTTTACGAAGTAAATGGTTTTGCTTCTCATTTAAAAATTCGCTCTGGTGACGACGATTTATTTGTAAGTGAAGCTGCCACCAAACAAAATATTGCTATTTGCGATAATCCTGCTTCCATTACTAGAAGCATCCCTAAACCTAGCTTTTCAACTTGGATTGCTCAAAAAAGAAGACATACTTCAGTTGCCAAATATTATAAAAAAAAGAATCAGTTTTTATTAGGATTATTCTATAGTTCACGACTATTCTTCTGGATTTTACTTATTGCTTTATTGGTATTACAAATCCATTGGGAGTTTGTTTTATTAGTGCTTGGTTTTACGTGGATAATAGAAGCTATAGTTTATTTTTCTGCTGCTAAAAAATTAGATGAGAAAGATATTGCTTGGGTTTTTCCTGTTCTAGAACCTATTTTATTAATCCTGCAATTGGGTATATTTTTTGCTAACCTTATTTCAAAACCAACACATTGGAAATAAATCAGGAGCTTTTATTACAAAACATCCAAGATGCAAAGAAGGGTAGCCAATCTGCCTTCAATTTTCTGTTAGATAATTTTTGGAATATTGTTTATGGATTTCAATTAAAAAAGAATCAAAACGAGTATGAGGCAGAAGACATTACTATTCAAACATTCTCCAAAGCCTTTAAAAAGTTAGATACTTTCGATGAGAACTATTCGTTTAGCACATGGCTTATTGCTATTTCAAAAAATATTCAAGTAGATATTCTTAGAAAAAAAAATAGCCAGTTACGAATTAACACCCTTTCTGAGTCTACCGAAACAGTAAATACTATTGTAGACGAAAGTCCTTCAATAGAAGATAAACTTATTACTGAACAGAATTTAGCTCAACTTTTATACGATATAAAAAAACTAAAACCTCATTATCAAGAAATTTTGAATTTGCGTTTCTTTCAAGAAAAATCATATAAAGAAATCGCAGAAAATCTTGATGAACCAATGAGCAATGTAAAGGTTAAATTACTGAGAGCTAAAAAATTATTGGCTGAAATAATCGAAAATCGAAAACCGTAATTGAATTTTAAAGAAAAGATGCCCAATTATGCAATTAGGCAGATTATTGTATCTTTGAATTAATAGAGATAATTGCTATGAGTACACAAACTATTGCTCCTGAAAAAAAAACTGTAGCTAAAGGGAAACCTAAATGGCTTCGAGTTAAATTACCTACCGGAAAAAAATATACAGAACTACGAAATTTAGTAGATCGGTACGATTTACATACCATTTGTACTTCTGGTAGTTGCCCAAATATGGGTGAGTGCTGGAGCGAAGGAACAGCTACTTTTATGATTTTGGGGAATATTTGTACACGATCTTGTGGATTTTGTGGTGTAAAAACCGGAAGACCCGAAACTGTAGATTGGGATGAGCCAGAAAAAGTAGCCCGTTCTATTAAATTAATGAAAATTAAACATGCAGTTATTACCAGTGTAGATCGTGATGATTTAAAAGATATGGGATCAATCATTTGGGGGGAGACAGTAAAGGCTATCCGAAGAATGAATCCTGAAACTACGCTGGAAACTTTAATTCCTGATTTTCAAGGGAACGAGAGAAACATCGACCGTATCGTTGAAGTTCTTCCTGAGGTAGTTTCGCATAACATGGAAACAGTAAAAAGACTTACTCGTGAAGTGCGTATACAAGCAAAATACGATAGAAGTTTAGCTGTTTTAAAATATTTAAAAGATCAAGGAGTAAATCGAACAAAATCTGGTATCATGCTAGGTTTAGGAGAAACTGAAAATGAAGTAATTGAAACATTACACGACCTTAAAAATGCTAAAGTAGATATTGTAACTATTGGGCAATACCTACAGCCTAGTAAAAAACATTTACCTGTTCAGCAATTTATAACTCCCGATCAGTTCAAAAAATACGAAACCATTGGTTTAGATCTTGGTTTTAAACATGTAGAAAGTAGCGCCTTAGTAAGATCTTCTTACAAAGCACAAAAACACATCAACTAGCTTAAAAAAGCATGTCTAATAACATACGAGTTGGAATAAACGGCTTTGGACGTATCGGCCGAAATTTGTTTAAACTTTTAGTAGAAAACCCAAAAATAGATAGTGTAGCCGTTAATGATTTAGCGGCTACTTCCACTTTAGCCCATTTATTAAAATACGATAGTATTCATGGTATTTTTCCAGGAACAATAGAAGTTAAAAATGAACACACACTTATAGTAAATAATAAAACGATTCATTTTTTTCATGAAAATCATCCTGCTAATATTCCGTGGAATAAGGCAAATGTAGATATCGTGGTAGAGGCCACTGGAAAATTTAAAACCAGAAAACCTTTAGAACAGCATTTTAAAAAAGGGATTAAGAAAGTTATTCTTGCAGTTCCTCCACAAGACGATTCTATAAAAATGATTGTGCTAGGTGTGAACAACCATATTTTAGACGGTACAGAGAATATTATTTCAAACGCATCATGTACTACTAACAATGCAGCTCCTATGCTACAATTAATTCATGAAAATTTTGGTGTGGAGCAAGCTTACATAACAACTGTTCATAGTTTTACTTCCGATCAAAATTTACATGACCAACCTCATGCAGATTTACGAAGAAGCCGTGCTGCCACACAATCTATAATTCCTACTACTACTGGAGCCGCAAAAGCATTAACTAAAATTTTTCCAGATTTAAACCATGTAATAGGTGGTTGTGGTATTCGGGTTCCTGTGCCAAATGGATCTTTAACAGATATGACGATTAATGTCAAAAAAACAGCCTCTATAGCATCTGTAAATTCAATTTTTAAAGAAGCTGCTGTAGGAAGCTATAAAGGTATTTTAAGCTATACTGAAGATCCTATAGTTTCTACAGATATTTCAGGAAATTCACATTCTTGTATTTTTGATTCAGAAATGACATCGGTAATAGATGGGAAGCTAATAAAGCTTATTGGATGGTATGACAACGAGATAGGATATTCTAACAGACTAATTGATTTAATTTCTAAATTCTAGTTTAAAATAACTATATTTATTTGCTACTTTAAGCATGCTAGCCAAATGAATTATTTAAGGTTAAAATTTCTTATCCTTTTTTCGTGCTTTGTATTTTCTTTAAATGCACAAAATTTACAAGATAAAAAAGAAACTATACATAAAATAAAAGAACTATTAGTTCAAGCTGAAACTTCTGTAAACTCTTATCAGTTTGATAATGCTATAAAAAAACTAAATACTTCTTTACAATTTGCAAAGCAAATTAATCATAAAAGATATATTGCTTTAACCAGTGGTATATTTTCTAAACTTTATTATATACGCCACGATTATAAAAAGGCTAAAACTGAGTTAGAGCGTGCTATAGCTATTCAAAGAGAAATTAAAGATCATCTCGGGTTAGCCTATAGTTATCTTAGTCTTGCAAAAATATATACAGCAGATGCTAAACGATCTCAGGCTAAAGAATATCTTAGTTTAGCAGAAATATATTATAAAAAATATGGTGGCTCCGATTCTAAAGAAAAACTAGCAGCAGTTAGTGTTCAAAAAGCTGTAATTAATATTTACGATAATAAAAATTTAGCACAGGCTTCTAAATGGCTACAAGAGGCTTCTAAATATATAGATATAAATAATTATCCTTATGAATTTGCTAGGCTATATTATTACTATGGAAAATGTGAGTTACTACAAAAACATACCGATAAAGCAATTATTTTTTTAGAATTATCGCTTAAATCTGGAATAAAATACGATTTTAATGGAGTTATCCGAAATGCCTATAAGCTACTTAGTACTGCTTATCAAGATAAAAATGATATCTCAAAATCACTTTATTATTTAAATCTTTCTTATGCTGAATTAGAAAACATCATTAAAATTAACAAGAAAACTTTAGTTGATAATTTAAACAGCAAAGAAGGAAATAATGTTTTACAAAGTAACATCCAAGAGCTAACCGAACAAATGCAAGAACAAGAACGCTCTCTTAAAGTAAATAAACTCACTACCATTTTAAGTGTTGCTCTAATTACTATTCTATCTTTGCTAACACTTTCGCTGTATAAAAATAATAACTTAAGAGCGCGAGCTAATAATTTATTATATAAAAAAAACAAAGAACTAACAGTCGCTAAAGAAAATGCTGAAAGAGCAAGCTCTGCTAAAGCGCAATTTTTAAGTACAATTACCCACGAACTTCGGACACCTCTTTATGCAGTAACTGGGTTAACACATCTATTGCTAGAGGAAGATCCTAAACCAAGCCAAAAAGAGCATTTAAAGTCTTTAAAATTTTCAGGAGAATATTTATTAAGCCTTATTAATAATATACTAGATTTAAACAAGTTAGAGGCTAATAAAGTAGAAATCAATTACACTGAATTTAACTTAAAAAAAAGCATTTCAGATGTTATAATTTCTCTTAAAAATTCAGCAGATAATAAAAAAACGACTATAGATTTAGATTTTGATGAAACAATTCCAGAAAAATTAAAAGGAGATCCATTAAAAATATCTCAAATTTTAATTAACTTAATAGGTAATTCTATAAAATTTACTAAAAAAGGAAAAATTTGGGTTTCTGTAAAAAATACAAGTCAAAATAAAGAAAAAGCCACTATATTTTTTGAAATAAAGGACAACGGAAAAGGTATCTCCAAAGAGCATCAGAAAAATATTTTTGAAAATTTCACCCAAGCCTCTTCAGAAATTAATCGGAAATTCGGCGGAACCGGACTTGGACTTCCTATCGTAAAGAATCTACTAAATTTATTGGGAAGCGATATAGAACTAGAAAGTGAACTCAATAAAGGATCTCGATTTTCTTTCACATTAGATTTCGATATTGTAAATACAGTTCCAGCTAATACAGGAATTACTATCGATCAAGAAAGTATAAATTTAATTTCCGGAAAATCAATTTTAGTTGTTGAAGACAACAAAATAAACCAAATGATTACCAAGAAAATCATTGAAAAGAAAGGTGCGAAAACTTCGGTTTCCGATAACGGTAAGAAGGCTATCAAAATGGTTAAAGAGCAAGATTTCGATTTAATTTTAATGGATATTCATATGCCTGGAATCTCTGGTATAGAAGCTACCAAAGAAATTCGAAAATTTAACTCTAATGTACCAATTATAGCACTTACTGCGGTAACTCTAGAAGATAATTTAGATGAATTTTATTTAAATGGTTTCAACGATATTATTCCTAAACCTTATAAAACCGATGAGTTTTTTCAAAAAATTAATAAACACATTGGGAAACAAAAATAAAATCGATAGTTTATTTAAACTCAGTTATAAAATTAGCTACTCTTTCTAAAAAATCAGCTTCATTTTCTATAAATTTAGTTTCAATAGGTAGGTAAAAAAGCCTAGTCGATAATTTTCCTTGCAAACGCATATAATCTTTTTCTGTAGTGAGAATACAAGATTTTCTATTTAATTCTTCAATTTCAGAATCACTAAACGAATGGTGATCTGCAAACGCCAAATGTTCAAAATCTAATTTTTTTTCTTTTAAGTAAGCAATAAAAGGCGCGGGTTTGGCAATACCGGTTACTACCGTAAAATTTGTTGATAACTCCTCAAAATCAACTTCAGATTTTGGCCCTATTAACTTTTCTGCGTACGCTATAGTGGTAAAATACAAGTGTTGATAACTTTCCAAACGAAGTAAAAACCGAATATGCTCTCTTTCTTCTAAAGTGATATTTGGCGGACATTTAGTAACTATAACTATTTGAGCACGTTTTGCTCCAGAAACGGACTCTCGTAAATTTCCGGTAGGCAACATAAAATCGTTCGTATATAAATCATTAAAAGCGGTTAATAAAATATTTAAGCCTGCTTTTACTTTACGGTGCTGGAATGCATCATCAAGCAATATAATTTCTGCATTTTTATTTCTTAACTTATCTATCCCTTCTTGGCGGTTAGCATCAACAGCAATAATTGATTCTGGAAATTTCGTTTTAAATTGAAGCGGCTCATCCCCTACTTCTTCAGCGGTTTCAGATCCTTTTAATTCTAAAAACCCTTTAGAGGATCGTTTATAACCTCTGCTTAAAACAGCTACATTAGTAAAATTTAAATTTCGAAGTAATAATTCCACCATCGGCGTTTTTCCGGTTCCTCCTGCACTTAAATTTCCAATACAGATTACCGGGAAGTTGTACGATTTACTTTTTAAAATGTTAATATCAAAAAGTTTATTTCTGATAGAGACAATCAATCTATACAATATTGAAAATGGAAATAATATTTTTCGTAGCAATTTCATAGTGAGCCGGGTATAATAATTATCTTTGGCTCCTCATACCGAAAGCCAAATTTCAAAAAGTAAAAATATGATTATTCAAGATGTCATAAAAGAAATCGAACAATTTGCTCCTTTAAAATATGCAGAGAGTTTTGATAATGTAGGACTCTTGGTCGGAAATCGAAATGCTGAAATTACGGGCGCGCTTATAACTTTAGATACTTTAGAAGCAACAGTGGAAGAAGCTATTGCTAAAAAATGTAATTTAATTATTAGTTTTCATCCTATAATTTTTTCCGGCTTAAAAAAGTTAACTGGAGCTAATTATGTAGAGCGAGCAGTTCTTAAAGCTATTAAAAACGATATTGCCATTTATGCCATTCATACTGCTCTAGATAATCAGCACAAAGGAGTTAATGATATGATTTGTGAAAAGATCGGACTTAAAAATCGTAAAATTTTAATTCCTCGAAAAGATAGTATAAAGAAGCTAGTGACCTTTATTCCTAAAGAAGATGCTGAAAAGGTTAGAAAAGCTTTATTTGGTGCTGGCGCCGGAAACATTGGTAATTACGACAATTGCAGTTTTAGCGTTTTTGGAGAAGGAAGTTTTAAAGGAAATGAAGATTCAAATCCGGTTATTGGAGAACGAGGAAAATTACATTTTGAACAAGAAGTACAAATTGGTGTTACTTTTTCTTCACATATGCAATCAAAAGTTTTATCAGCTTTATTCAATTCACATCCTTACGAAGAAGTAGCTTACGAAATTTCTAGTTTAGAAAATGAAAATCAGCATCTCGGAATGGGAATGATGGGAGAATTAGAAGAAGTTCAAGATGAAAAAAACTTCTTAAAAGCTATAAAATCGATTTTCAAAACAGGTTGTGTTCGCCATTCTCAACTACTCAATAAACCCATAAAAAAAGTAGCGGTTTTAGGAGGTAGTGGTAGCTTTGCTATCGAAAATGCAAAACAAGCTGGAGCCGATATTTATATAACAGCAGATTTAAAATATCATGACTTTTTTAAAGCTGAAAATGAACTCATATTGGCAGATATTGGACACTTTGAAAGCGAACAATTTACAAATAATTTACTATATTCTTTTTTAACGAAAAAATTTAGTAATTTTGCACTTATTTTAGCAGAGACAAATAGCAATCCTATCAAGTATATATAAGTATGGCAAAGAAAAATGATCTTACTGTAGAAGAGAAGTTAAGAGCTTTATACGATCTTCAGTTGGTAGATTCCAGAATCGATGAAATTCGAAACGTTCGTGGTGAACTTCCTTTAGAAGTTGAAGATCTTGAAGATGAAGTAGCCGGATTGAATAAACGTTTAGAAAAGTTAAACGGAGACATCGAGGTAATCAATAACGATATCAAGAACAAGAAAAATCTTATTGATGAATCTAAAACGACTATCAAGAAATATTCTGAGCAACAAAAGAATGTTCGTAACAACCGAGAGTTTAATGCTTTAACTAAAGAAGTTGAATTTCAAGAATTAGAGATCGAACTTGCCGATAAGCATATTAAAGAATATAAGGCTAAGATTGAGCAAAAGAAACAAGTGATCGAACAAACAAAAGAACGTTTAAAAGATCGCCAAGCACATTTAGATCACAAAAAAGGTGAACTAGATGCTATTTTAGCTGAAACTGAAAAAGAAGAAAGAAGCCTTATCGAAAAATCAGAACAGTTTGAAACTGAAATTGATGATCGATTAGTTAAAGCTTACAAACGTATTCGAAATAATGTAAAAAATGGTTTAGCCATTGTTCCTGTAGAACGTGGAGCTTCAGGCGGATCGTATTTTACAATTCCTCCACAAGTAATTATGGAAATTGCTGGTAGACGAAAAGTTATTACTGATGAGCACAGTGGTAGAATTTTAGTTGATGAAGATTTAGCTAAAGAAGAACAAGAAAAAATGGAAAGCTTATTCAAAAGCTTATAAAGCTTAGGTTTTAAAAATTCCAAAAGCTGCTTATTAACAATTATAGTTTTTAAGCAGTTTTTTTATACCTCATTTTCTTAAAAAGATGTTGATTAACAAGAGTTTCACAGTAATACTTCCTTAAATATGTACCTTTAAATACAAACCTGTATTTAAAAAAATGAAACACAAACTACTCATAATCGCAATATTATGCATGGCTTTTGGTTGTAAAAAGCGCACAGATAATACTACCGAATCTCCCAAAAATTCTAAAGTAACTCCAGCAGAAAGTAACGATACTACACAAGACAAAATAAACCCTTATGACAATGTTGATAATTTAACTTCTGTCACTAAAGATTCGTTATCAACAAACACACCGAATTCAATTACTGGCAACTACAAAAAAGTTGAAACAGAAGATTCCAGCTGTAATTGCTACTGCATTAAAATAAATCTAACTGAAAATTCAGAATTTTGCCTTAAAGAAGACGAAATCTATATTAACATACGTTTCAAAAAAGCAAAAGGAGAAAATAACTATTCCGCTTTTTATGTTTCGCCTTCTTCTAAAAACAAAAATTCTAAACTTCCTTGGAGAAAATTTTCAACGACCAATCCCATTGCAAGTATTAATGCCACTAAAAATGGTCTAAAACTTGATTGGTTAGGATTTACCATTAATGATGAAATCGCTATCGATTATGCGATTTACGGAAAGAAAACTTTAGAAGGTAATTTTATTAAAATTGATTAAAATGAAACTATATTTTTTACCTACAATTTGTTTGTTATTGTTTGCTTGTGGTAATAAAGCACAAAACAGCAATACTACTAAGCCTGAAATTGCAAATGCAGATCCTATTCAAGTTCCCGCAGAAAACGGACTAGAACATGCTTATTTTTCAAGCGGCTGCTTTTGGTGTGTAGAAGCTGTTTACGAAAGTGTAAAAGGCGTAAAAGAAGCGGTTTCCGGATATTCTGGCGGACATACAAAAAACCCTACTTACGAACAAAGTAATACTGGAAAAACAGGTCATGCAGAAAGTGTAGAAGTAATTTATGATCCCAATAAAGTAAGCTTTAAAACCTTAGTTAAAGTATATTTTGGTTCGCAAAACCCAACTCAAGTTAATGGCCAAGGTCCAGACCACGGCTCTCAATATCGTTCTATAATTTTTTATCAAAATGAAAAACAGAAACAAATAATAGAAAAAGTAAAAACCGAAGTAGCAAAAGAATACGATAAACTAATTGCTGCTGAAATTTTACCATTTCAAAAATTTTGGAAAGCTGAAGCTTATCATCAGGATTATGAAAAAAACCATCCTAATAATCCCTACATTCAAAAAATATCAATTCCTCGTATTAATAGATTCAAAGAAAAATTTCCGGAATTATTAAAAGAGAATGCTCATTAATAGTATTATATTTTATTTCAAAAATGGCTATTGCTTTTAAACAATAGCCATTTTTCTTTATAGCTTTTCTTTTAAAACTGTATTTTAGCCCCCCATTTACCTCCATCATGAGCATTACCATAGAAAATATTCTTTTAATCGGCTCCATATTGCTATTTATTAGCATTTTGGTTGGTAAAACCTCTTACCGTTTCGGGGTTCCTACATTAATACTATTTTTATCTATTGGTATTTTAGCAGGAAGCGAAGGTATTGGAGGTATTTATTTTAACGATCCAGAAATTGCTCAATTCATTGGTATTGTTTCGTTAAACTTTATTCTTTTTTCAGGTGGGTTAGATACTAATTGGAAAAGTATAAAACCTGTTGTTTGGCAAGGTATTTCATTATCTACAATCGGTGTTTTAGTAACTGCTGTAGGAGTCGGGCTATTTGTTTGGGCTATAACCGATTTTACTATTTACGAAGGCCTTTTATTAGGAGCTATTGTATCTTCTACCGATGCTGCAGCTGTATTTTCAATTTTACGATCTAAAAATTTAGCATTAAAAACACGCCTACGCCCTACTCTAGAGTTGGAAAGTGGTAGTAACGATCCTATGGCGTATTTCTTAACCATAGCCTTTTTAGGATTAGTAACTAATCCAGAAAAAGACATATGGAATATATTCCCACTATTTGTTCAGCAAATTTTAATTGGGACTGTTTTAGGTTTCATCTTAGGTAAAGTTAGTAAAATAGTTATCAATAAAATCCGTTTAGATTTTGATGGTCTTTACCCTGTGCTATCGATTGCCATCATGTTTATTGTATTTTCTATTACTAATTTTATGGGAGGAAACGGGTTTTTAGCCGTTTATCTTTGTGCGGTTTATTTGGGGAATCAAAACCTTATCCGGAAGAAAACAATTATGCAAATGTTCGACGGCTTAGCTTGGCTTATGCAAATCGTTTTATTCTTAACCTTAGGTTTATTAGTATATCCAAGTCAAATTATTCCAGTTATAGGGATTGGTTTATTAATTTCTATATTTATGATTTTTATTGCTCGGCCTATAGGAGTATTATTAAGCCTTTCCTTTTTTAAAATGAAAATGCGCCGCCGTTGGTATGTTAGTTGGGTGGGCTTACGTGGTGCCGTTCCTATAGTTTTTGCTACGTATCCGCTTTTGGCCGGAATTGATAAAGCAAATTTCATATTTAATATCGTATTTTTTGTTTCGTTGAGTTCCGTTATTATTCAAGGGACTTCACTATCAGTAGTAGCCGAATGGCTTCATGTAGCATTACCACAACGAATAAAACCAAAAAGCCAAGTAGAAAATTTCCTTTCTAATGAAGCCAAATCTGCTATACATGAAATTAGTATTCCTCCAGATTCTCTCCCAGTAGGAAAAAGAGTAGTCGATTTAAAATTTCCGAAAAAGGCTATTATCGCCATGATTTCTAGAAATAATCAATTTATTACACCAAAAGGGTCTACTCAACTAAAAGAAAATGATGTGCTTATAGTTTTAGGAGAAACAAAAGAAACCATTTCTGAAGTTTACCAAGCCTTAGAAATTAAAGAAGAAAAAACTACAGAAGAGCATCATTAAAATTCATTAAATCTTTCATTCTATTTATCACTTATTTTTATAAAACTTCGTTTTCAAAAATTAAAATAATACTCTTTTCCATATATCGATTAGCAATTTAAAAGTCTATTAACACTAAAAACAATTAGTGATTAGTAATTTACTTATAAAAATAGTAAAATGATACATATAGATGATATTGAGATAGAAAAGATGGAAAAAATCTTCCGATTAAACTTAATTAACAGTATCACAGGGTATAAAAGTGCTAATCTTATTGCTACAAAATCTAAAAATAAAGGCTTGAACGTTGCCGTATTTAGTTCTGTTACACACCTTGGGAGTAACCCTGCATTATTAGGTTTTATAACACGTCCGGATACGATTCCTCGTAATACGTATAAAAATATTAGAGATAATAAGTATTTTACCGTAAATCAGATCCATCAAGACATGATTGCCGAGGCGCATCAAACCGCTGCTAAATACGAAGAAGAAGTCTCTGAATTCCATAAAACTGGCTTAGAAGAAGAGTATTTAGATGATTTTTTCGCTCCTTATGTAAAGCAATGTACGGTAAAAATTGGTTGCGAATTTGTAAACGAATATAAAATCGAAGAAAACGGAACTGCCTTAATTATTGGTGCTATTAAGCATGTCTACTTTGATGAAGGTATCCAAACTCCAGATGGTTGGCTACGATTAGAAGATGCAGGAACTGTTGCTATAAATGGTCTCGACGGCTATGCTCTCCCAACACTTTTAGACAGATTTCATTACGCAAAACCGGGGCAGGAAATCAAAAGCTTTTTTGATAAAAATAATACTGAAGATTGAAGAATGTAAGTAAAGAAAATCTTCCACAAAAAATTTGTCTCGTATGCAAACGCCCGTTTACTTGGCGCAAAAAATTGGGATAATGTAAAGTATTGCAGCGTAAAATGTCGGAGAAATAAAGAATGGTAAAAATGAGTAATCGTAGTAGTTAAATATAAATAGTTATTAAGCAAAAGAACTTAAACAAGATTGGCGAGTAAGAGCCGCTTATTTTGAAACATTGGATGTACAATAGTTCGTGATAACGATACTCGTGACATAAAATTCAGATCGTTACAAAGCAAACAACAAATATCAGAATAAATGGCTAAACCACTAAAAAGACTACGATTAATTTTAGGCGATCAGTTAAATCATCAACACAGTTGGTTTAAAGAAGAACAGGAAAACATCACCTATATTTTTATGGAAATGCGCCAGGAAAGCGATTATACGGTGCATCATATCCAGAAAGTAGTAGGTTTCTTTTTAGCGATGCGCAATTTTTCAGATCATTTAAAAGAGCGTGATCATGAGGTAATTTATTATCGTATCAACGATAAGAACAATCAGCAAGATCTAACCGAAAATATAAAACAATTGATTACTGAAAATGATACTGAAAAGTTCGAATATCAATTACCCGATGAATATCGTTTAGACGAACAATTAAAAAAGATTTGTGATTCGCTTTCGATCGAAACGGAAGCCTACGACACCGAGCATTTTTTGACTAAACGTGATGATCTTGAAAAATTTTATACAGGCAAGAAGCAAATGACTATGGAGTATTTCTACCGCGATATGCGAAAGAAATACGATATTATGATGGCTACCAAAAACGATCCTGAAGGTGGAAAATGGAACTTTGACAAATCGAACCGAAAAAAATGGACAGGAAAACCTGAAATTCCGCATGAGCGTGGTTTTAGAAAAAATGTTTCGGCTTTAGTAAAAGAAATTGAAGAAGCCGGAATCAAAACGATAGGCAACATTGACGAGAAAAGTTTTAATTGGCCCACGTCTAGAGAAGATGGTCTTTCTGTTCTAAACTACTTCTGTAAAAATCTTTTAATTCATTTTGGGGATTTTCAGGATGCGTTGCATACCGATAAAGCTTATCTTTTTCATTCCCGACTTTCCTTCTGCATGAATACGAAAATACTAAGTCCTAAAGAAGTGATTAATTCTGTGATGGGTTATTACTACGATCACAAAGATGACATTGATATTTCTCAGGTTGAAGGTTTTGTGCGCCAAATTTTAGGTTGGCGCGAATATATGCGTGGTATTTATTGGTTAAAAATGCCAGGATATCGCAGAAGTAACAAACTCGATAACCAAAATGAATTGCCTCCTTTTTATTGGAATGGGAATACTAAAATGAATTGCTTGCATCACGCTATTACCCAAAGTTTAGATAATGCGTATGCGCATCACATCCAGCGCTTAATGATTACCGGTAATTATGCGTTGCTTACGCAGTGCCATCCTGATGAAGTTGATGCTTGGTATTTAGGGATTTATATCGATGCGATTGAATGGGTAGAAATCACCAATACCCGCGGAATGAGTCAGTTTGCCGATGGTGGAATAGTTGCCACCAAGCCCTATGTTTCTAGCGGTAGCTACATTAATAAAATGAGTAATTATTGTAAAAGTTGCCATTATAAAGTAAGCAAAAAAATAGAAGAAGATGCTTGCCCATTCAATAGTTTGTATTGGAATTTTCTAGATGACAAGAAAGAATACTTTAAAAACAACCAACGTATGAATATGATGATGAGTTTGCTAGAAAATAAAAAAACTAATGAATTAGCAGCTATTAAAAAACGTGCAACCCAAATTATTAAAAATCCTTCATTTTTTTAACAAACAAGTTAATTACGAGTTAAATAAGTTTTCTGAAGCCCTACTATTATATACATTCGCCTTAACTAACTGATTAAGAAAGTTTTTAGCTTACTTAATTAAATAAACAAATAACCAATCACTAAAAACTAATACAATGAGAGATTTAATTTGGCTAATTATTGTTTTACTAATAATCGGATGGGTTGTAGGGTATTCTTTCTTTCCTAATTTGGGAAGTATTATACACATTCTAATTGTTATTGCGGTAATTCTAATTCTGTACAAATTACTTACAGGACGAAGATTATAATTTTTTATCCGTATAAAATTTAAAAACCTCTTGAATTTCAAGAGGTTTTTTTATAAATCGTATTTACTCTAAGTGTATTTAATTGTTTTGTATATTTATTTTTAATCTCTAAACCATCAGAAAATGAAAAAGACACTTCTACTACTTTTATTTGTTTTTAGCATCTTTGCTTGTAAAAATAAGGAAAATTCTGATTCTTCGCCGCAAATGACTTCAGAAGAAAAAAACGGAATTGGTAATACCATCGCTATGGCAAATGGTCTAGATAAATTTGAAGATGCCACCACTGTTGAATTTACTTTCAATGTTAAAGTACAAGATTCACTTAGAAGTTCTCGACATTGGAAATGGAATAAAAAAACAAACGAGATTAGTTTAACCGAAGGTGACACAACTCGTAGTTACACTAAAAACGATACTATCGCTGAAGAAAAAAAAGACATAGACCAAAAATTTATAAATGATTCGTATTGGCTATTATTTCCTTATCAATTAGTATGGAGCGATGCAAAACTTACCGAAGAAAAAAAGACTGCTGCTCCAATTAGTAAAGATACACTTAGTAAACTAGAAGTTTCATATAGATCCAATGGTGGTTATACTCCCGGTGATACATATGATGTTTTTTATGGCAACGACTATATGATTAAAGAATGGATTTATAAAGCCGCAGATGGTGATCGCCAAATGGCAACAACTTGGGAGGGTTATAAGGATTTTAAAGGAATTTCTATTGCTACCATGCACAAATCTGAAGATGGAAGTTTTCAATTATACTTTACTGATATTGTAATAAAATAGGGGTAAAAGGGTACTTTTTTTAGGGGTATAAAACACCTTATCGAATGGAGCATAGGTCTTAAAAAAACTGTCCGAATTTTTCTTGCAAGTCCAAATAGTAAACAACAAGCTGAATGACACAGAACTTTTACAATTATTTTCTAAAGTTCAACAATTGAGTGATGAGAACATTACCAGCGTAAAAGCAATGTTAAAGACTTTCGTTTTTAAAAAAGAAATTCAAAAACAGTTAGCATAAAATAAAATCAATCAAAAAAACCAATACTATCAATCTCTAAAACAGTATTATCTTCTTGATAGTTTCTAGCACTTGAATATTTCCAATCAATAGCATAAATTAAAAAACCGCTTGCTATTGGATTATTATGTATATAATCTACTTTCTGTTTGATAACCTTCTCGCTCCACAATTCAATAGGTTTATTGTGATGTTGCCAAAATTGATATTTGCTTGTAGTTGCATTCTTTTTTCCTGCTCTTTTAAACATCCATAACAACCATTCTTTTCTACTTTCTTGAGGGTTGTTTTCTATAGCTTCTATGGTTTTCTTTGAGGTATGACGTTTAAAATCTCTTAATAATTCTGATGTTGTTCGTTAGCACTTCTAAAGATAAAATGGATATGACTTGGCATAAAACAGTAACAATATAATTCCATTCCTTTTTCTTTACGACAATAACTTACACTGTCTGCTAACACATCAAAATACACTTGTCTTGTAAATATATCTATCCAATTTACTGTTGCAAAACTTACAAAATATAAACCTGACTTATTATGAAACTTGTATTTTCTACTCATAGCAGTACTAAAATACAAAAAGCTATACTTTTTCAGCATAGCTTTTTCTTATTATTGTTGACGGTACTAGCAATTACGTATTATACTAGCGCCATCGGGGGAAAAAAATTAACTAATATATAATTACCTGTTGGTATTAGTTAGATTCAAAATAGAATCAACTTGAGCTTGTGTTTCTATATAATCCTCGTATTTAGTAAACAACGAATCTTTTGATTTAGATTTTGATAAGTCTAACAAAAGCTTAATCAGTTTATCTGGGTACTGAATTTCATTACAAATTACATTATTAAAATCATAAGGTTTTCCCTCAATGGATATAGTCATATCATACATTAGACCATCCGCACAACTGCTATTCGGTTTATTCTTGAATTTAAAACTTTTAAGATTTTCAATATAACCACTAATAGAATCTAATTCATTTTCATTGAGTTTTATCGATAAAATTGACACTCCATTATTTTTTTTTGAACTGAATAATTCTAAAAACATTCCATTTGAATCCACATGAAAAATTTTTACAGGCTTATGAGGCTGATCGACTAATATTTCTATCTCTTCAAATTCAATTTGAATATTATTATCATATGATTTATCAACTTTACAGTTGATAAATAAAAAAAGTAGTAAAGTAAAGGAATATCTTATAACTCTATATTTCTCAATTTTCATAACCATTGATTTCTTTTTTAATTTCTTCTTTAGAAACTTTCACTCCCTTATTCCTATAATAATTTAATAAAATAGGAAGTACTTTTACAGTCATTGTATTATCTCTTTCCGGTCTTGACTGCCAATGCTGCAAATATCTTTCTTTTAGTGTTTGTGCTGTAGTCGGTCTATCCTTGTAAGCTCTAACCGCAAACTCTGCAGCTGGAAGCATACTTCTATCAATTCCTTTTGAAAAATCCATTATTTTATTATCAGAGTAGTCTTCTGCATATTTATTTGCATGTATAAATCCTTCATGACCAATAGTTTCTATATAACTATCTACGTTTAGACGATTATCTAAATTTATGGTAATAGCTAATTTATTATCAGAAATATTAGAGCTCGTTGTCCCATCTTCGTTCGGATTTTCGTTATTCAAATCATTAAAACCTAGATCAATCCCTTTTCCATGAAATTCTCCATCAGATTTGTATTTATGACCAGCTATAACTTGATTTGATTCTGCATATTTAGATAAAAAATCAATACCCTCTTTAGATTTTGCAAATATTTCAAACGCTTTAACCAAATTTGGATTCTTATAATTCCCTTCTTCATCCTCTGCATAAATAAAGGATGTATCTACTCTTTTGCCATCTGGATCTAAAAATAGAATTGGGTTATTTAGGGTATAATTATATGGAGAACGTTCATAATAAACTTCAGCCAATGGATCCATATTCATCCACCTACCTAGATCAGGATTATAGTTTCTTGCACCAAAGTCATACCAGTCAAGAACATCGCCTGAGAAGATTTCATCCTGGAGTTCCTTGCCTCCAAAACCATAGCGTTTCGCGGCATCGTTTCCTAAACTACTGTCCCCACCATTATAGCCCTGATGGGTCAGCCCAAAAGGATAGTAGTTTTTCTCCTGGACGATCTGAAGGTCCACGGGGTTTCCGTTGTTCTGGTTGGCATCGGTATAGCTCAAACGAACATTTCCGAGGTGGTCAACATAATTGTACACATAATTGAGCTGGCCGTTGTCATACGATACATAACCTTCCGAAGTACTGAAAAACTGCAGTTCATTTGCACCCGCACCAATCTTCTCATAAACAAAATTCCCAGCGTAGTCAGTGGTCTTTCCCGGCACCTCTTTTCTCAGTTTCATCCCCATGGCATCATAGGTATATTTTATGACCTGGCTGCTCGAGTTGTTGAACTCCACATCTACAGGCAGGTTCAGGTGATTATAGGTTATGGAAGTTATCCCCTTATTGGCATCGGATGTCAGGTTGCCATTGACATCATAACCAAACTCCGCCCTGCTAGTAGCCCCATCCTTAAAACCATAATCCTTATTCCCGGCATCGCTAACCTGCATTAATTTGTTACTGCTATTGCCAGCATCATAAGAGTAAGTAAGATTATCCATTAGTCCATAATTGGCAACCCCGCCCTGGGAATTAAATAAGGTAGGACCATAACGCTTTAGCTTTCTGATATTCCCATTGAGATCATACACCATTCCTGTGAGGTTATAGTTGGAAGCTTGCTCCGTAAAAGAACTTCCATTACTTGCCGCCCTTCTGAAAGCTCCTGACTTGATTCTATTCATGGCATCATACTGGTAAGCATATCCTCGTTTTCGGTTCCCGTACGTCTCCGTGTTAGCTGTTCTCCATATCGTCTCACTAATGTTTCCGTTAAATAAAGCATCGACACCGTCAATCCCCATCTCGGTAGTATTGTAATTCAGCTTAAAGGCAAAAAGTTTATCTCCTAAACTGTTCGGATCATTAATCCGCTTAAGCCAGCCACGTACGTTATAGGTATAATCTACTGTTTGAAGTGGACTGGTGGTTGTATTACCCACTTTTTTCTTCTTGAGCTGTCCCAGTTCATCATACTCATTGAAAGCAATCAGTTCCTCTGCCTGGCTATTGATCTTCTGAGTCTGTTTGGTGAGTCTACCCAAATCATCATATTCGAATTTATCGACCGTGGTGATACTGGGTTGACCGCTCTTGGTATGGACCGTGGTGCTTTCTTCCATCTGACCAATAAAATCGAGCTTTGACTTGAGCACATCACTACTTTGCAGGTACGGATTCTCTGTTTTACTATAGATCATCCGGCCCTTCTTATCATAGCCCATAACCGTGGTGATCCAGCTATTGGTGGTCAGTACCCGTACCCGTGAACCTGTAGCCAATCCTTTGGTATTTATCCTGGTACTGGAAGCATTATTATAGTTTTGTACCGAGGTATTGTACACGCTTTGTGGCAGGTTGCTGCCATAAAAACGGTAATCATCATAATAGTTTACCGTATACAGGGTCACACTTGAGGAGTGACTACTCAAATCAGGATACGCATTATCCGTATAATAAAACGTCCCCCCGCCATAGCTTAACGCACTTTCCTGTGGTTTCTCATACTGATCGTTCTCGCCATCTGCATAATCCTGATGCTGAGAGCGGCTAAGGTTACTTTTATAAAGCCCCGTATAGACCACCCGGCCAAAAGCATCATACTTGGTAAACAACCATTCCTTTGTCGACTTACTTTTCTGAAGGGCATCCTGGGTCAGGATAGGTTGATCCAGTTTGTTATACACAATATACTCCCGGCCTTTACCAGGGATTTTCTTTTCGATAAGACGGTTGCGTTCATCATACCGGTACTGATAACACAGCTCATCCAAAAGACTATTCTGGGAGCCACCAGTAGAAGTCCCATCAATAGATGCACTGAAGTTACTTCCCGATTTAGCGTGAAAGCCCGGCTGCAACACAATAACATCACTCGAGGTGAGATGAAGGGATTCCCCATTACCTACCACTGCCTGGGAATAAACCGCATCTCCTCCTGTTGTAGATCCTCCGGATGAAGCGCCTGCTAATAAGTCATTTAGGCTTAGTACTGCTGCTTTTGGCGGAAGTACATACGTCAGATTCCCATAATCATCATATACATAATAGGTGTCATGGGCAACAACACTCTCTCCTGAGCCAATATTCCCATCCATATTTTTATCGGCAGGACCATAGGTGCGCTTTAATACTACACGCCCCTGCTTATCTTTAAATTCTTCCGTAGTATGCAACTTACCGCTGGTCCAATTCTCATC
Source organism: Zunongwangia sp. (assembly GCF_048269745.1). NCBI lineage: Bacteria > Pseudomonadati > Bacteroidota > Flavobacteriia > Flavobacteriales > Flavobacteriaceae > Zunongwangia > Zunongwangia sp. The sequence goes on from NZ_JBLXIB010000006.1 coordinate 100,908, forward strand.
CTTGACCACGGTCTTATACAGTTCGCCCGAATCATAATGCCCAGAGAGTAATAGACTCGGCTCATAACTGCTGCTTAATGTTACTTTGTATAAACGTACCTCACTACCGGTATTGATCTGGTAATCGAATTTTATCGTATGATCATTATCGCTGGTTTTATTCACCTGCCAGCTTTTGCCCGGTGCCCCCTGTTCCAATACACGGCTAAGCGGGGAGGATTCCAGGTGCTTCTCCGAATACACCGGTAGGCCGTCCACCTGACTGGTGTTATTCGTCATCCCATTAAAGTCTTCCCCATAACGCGAATGGTAATAGTTCTCCAGATCAACCAGTACGCCACTACTACGGTAGCTTCCTGCCTTACCATTACCTTCAACATAGGGGAGGTACTCCTTATCCTGGCGACCGTACTCATCATACCCGATAGGGGTGATAATATCTTTTGTTCCTCCCGACTGCTTTATCCCTATCTGTTGCATGGGGCGGCCAAGACCATCAAAATAGGTGATCGATTCAGTCGCTTTGGCTGGGGTGACCTGGCTGTGGCTTAAGGAACTACTGTAAGGCTGACGGTAACTGCGTGTATACACATAGTTCTCATCACTAAAATCTGGACATCCATTGGATAATCCATACGTATTTGGGCAGTTATCTTTACTATTTGATACATAACCAGAAGGGCGGCTACAGGCAAGCCTTCGACTATTAGGATCCCCAAAACCATCATTATCCGCATCCGAATAATAATAGGTACCTGGCCCTATATTAGGATTTGTATCATCACAATCCAGGTTATTAGACACATAACCTGTAGGTTTAGAAGATCGCTCGATCTGAAAATTAGGATCCCCATAGCCATCTCTATCACGGTCACGGTTCCAGGGATAAGTGTTCCCGCCACCCCCAGGGTCTATTGGCGGCTCTTTCATTATAATTACATTTCCGGCTGAAGAAGCCTCCGTACTATCCTTCTTTATTTGCTGTCCATTACTTAAGCAGGTAATAAATAGACAGAAACCTAGGGAAAATCCCCATAATAAATTATTAGTTCTCATAATACTATATAGGTTTATTCCCCTTTATAATGATACTCATATTCCTCTACTAACTTACCTTCATGATCTTTAACCATTTCTAAACGACCGAAATCATCATAGTGATAGGTTATTGTCCTGCCACGGGGATCGGTCATAACGGTCATCCCTACCAAAGGTTCATAATCATAAGTCGTGATCATGACATTTTTAAAGGAACTATTGGAACGCAAATTATTAATAGCCGATAAGTTCCTTTCATTGATATTTTTAAGTTCGCCAAGAACAGCCTCTAAAGCTGCTTCGGTCGTATTCTCAATCTTCGCTATAGGATATTGACCTTTATAGCCCCATAAATAAGTTATTGTGGAGCCACCAGGTTTTTTAACTTCCTTAATGTTTCCGTTTGCATAATAATCTTTAAAAACGATTCTATCGTGCAAAGCACTTGTACCTGTCCCTTTAGAACTTTGAATTGTTTCTGGCTTGTAAATAGCGTCACCCCAATCTTTATAATTCGTTTTTGTTGTGGATACTGCTGTATTTTGGGTTCTTATTTTCTCCTCTATTACAGGGCTTAAGATATTTGCCATTTCCATTTTTTTGTAGACATTATTAGAAGCTGCAAAATCATGAGGATATTTAAATGTGGTTAAAACCGTTTTTCCATTACTTTTAATAAACTTTTGGGAAGAGGGAAACAAATAATTGTTATACTCATATGATTCTTTTGTTGACATAGCTGCTATACCATTCTTATAATCGGTAGTCACTATACTGTCTAAAGTTTGACGAACTTGATTAATCGAATAATTGAAAAAATAATAAAAGTATGACTTATCTGCTATATGTGGATAAGACCTATCACTATTAATAATTCTATTAACCTTAAAGCCACGTGATGCTACCGTAGAGTGTTTATTGTAAAATTTTTCAATAACCTTAAGCGTATCGTTTTGTGTATTAAAATAAATGGTCTTGCTCTCAGGTAAATCGCCAAAAGAGGTGTTTGAATATAATAATCGGGGTAATACCGATATACTATAAGAACTACTATTGTTCCATGGATATCCTACAGGTGAAATAAAATGAGCTATATTAGGGTTTACCTGTATTCCAGGCACCAACGTATTATAAATATGTTTGATTTTACCAGCGTTTGAATCAACATCCCCTATATATTCTTCAACATTATCATATAGCACAGGCATACCATTTAGGGTAATATCAAAATTGGAGGAAGATGTTATAGTATAGGTTTCGTACTCAAAGGAAGTTAATGAGTAACCATTAGCTGTACTCTCCATATCTATTTTATAACTTGTATAAAATTCAGGATAGAGCGATTTGGAAATACCATTACCATACATAAACTCATGCTTAACATTATCATTAGTAATACTTTTAATTCTAATTCCTCCAACTACACCTGAGGAACCTTTATTACCTTCATACTCAAAAAAGCGCTGTCCCCCTGTTGGAAAAATAATCTTCTGTAACATTCCTATTTTTGCATAACTTGCATTAGCAGATCTGTCGCCTTTATATGCCGTAGGCACTGTTAAAGTACCCCCAGGATTTGTCCACTCTAGACGTATGTCAGTAGGCATTATACCCTTATTACTATTCTTTCCATTATAAAACCCCCAATGATCTACAGCACAGGATATCGTGGAAACATTCGTGTTTTGAACGGGAAAATCTCCCGTTATATAATCAAACTTATATTCATATTCCTCAGCCTGTGTTTTATCTTTAACAACTATTTTATCTAATTTATACCAATTAAGACGGTTAGAACCAACTGAAAATTTACTCTTATTAAATGAGTATGAGAGAATAGGATTTGTCGAATAATCATTATAAACCTTTATTGATGATAAGAAGTCCTGATTATCAAGATGAACGTAATTAAATGCCACATAACCAGCATTAAATTTTATTCTGGTAAGTTTCTTTTGACTATATTTATATGAGGGGTATACTGTATATTGTGTTCTTTTAGGATTATAATTACCATTACCTTGTGGATATTCAGTATATCTTACAAAGGAAGCAAAATGATTTGGAGCATTGGTTTTCTGTTTAATATTACAGTTCGCACAATCATAAAAAACATCTTCATATTCAAAATAGATTGTATCCTTTTTATTAGCAGAAATCATTTCAGTTAAAAGCCAACTTGTTTTTCCTATCCCATTATTAGAATTATCTACACGAAAAGCCTCTTCATAAACTTCGTGGCCTGATTTTATATCCTTACCAAATCTGTAAAGTACTCCTTGTTCATCTCTTATATCGAAATATTCAAATTCATCATCAGTATTTAAATGAGGTGCTATTTTAACTGGTTTATATGGAAGTGTTACAGGTGTTAAAAAGTTTGATAGATTTTCACTTCTTGGAAAAACAAATTTCCCTCCGCCTCCATTAGGTAATTTAAAAGAAAAAATATCTGGTGATGCCTCTCTGGGATTTGTTGTTTGCGCAAAATGACGAAGTAGGGAAGCATCTTCATCTTTCTGATTAGAATGGGGGTCTGTAGTTATATCATTAGCAAGTGGGATCAGTTCATCCCAATGCCTTTCATCTGCTTCTCCGATTATAGATCTTGTAACTACACCAAATGCATTCAAACTCCATTTTAAACCTAAAAACCCACTCTCATCACTATTTGGTTTTAAACCTGATGCATCATAAGTTAAAGAAATGGGAAAACTAAGTTCTCTCGAATTAATTGTATAAATAGGAATATCTATAGAAGGTAAGCCTACAGATAAATTAGCAGGAAAATTTAAATATTTCACCATTTCCGCCGATTGAGGAGAAGGAGGAATAATATCGGGAAGCTCAGTTTGACTAAATAGCAGATTTCCACAAAACAAAATGGCAACTATTATAATTCGAACACTCATAATTTTTAATTATTTTTATAAAAATAATTTTAACTTTTCAATTAGACTTTATCCAAAACCTTACTATCAGTAAGGTTTTGGGCAATATTGCAATTAAAATAAATAGCTAAAATATAGTAGCATACCCGAAAATAATCAATTATAAATCAGTAAACTATCTCAGAGAAGCCAATAAGACATATGTTCGGAAGTCATTGAATAATTAGCCAAAATGCACAAATCTAAGTATGGAAGTTTTCAATTATACTTTACTGATATTTCCATAAAATAGATTAGATTTTATAAAATACTAAAGCCAGAGATCCATATGAAAACTAATGGATCGCTGGCTTTTTTTATTAATAGTATCGGCTAATATTTTTATAATTCTTTCCAATTGGGTGATCTAAAATCCTCTTGTACTGCAGTCTTTAAGACTTCAATTTCTTTCTTGTTTATCTTATGATTTCCACCGGTTAGCAGTAATTTTAAATTCTTTAAATCCTGAATTTTACTAACACTTTCAATATCATTATCTGCAATTCCGAGTTCCTCAAGATTCTTAAGCTTTTCAATTCCTTCTACATTCTTGATTCCCGTATGCCACAAATACAATATTCGAAGTTGACTTAACTGAGCTATTTTATTTATAGTATTTAAAGGATTATCTGAAGCAATAAAACTAGTGAGATTAGGAGTTCGATCTAAAAATTGTAATTCACTTATAAGATTAGTAGAAACATCCAAGCTTTGCAAATTGCTATGTAACTCTTCAAATTGAAGTCCTGATATTCTATTTTTCGAACTATCCAAACTTCTCAATCGCTGCATCGAATGGATCTTGATTGTTCCTTTTATATTATTATCAGCAATAATAAAATGACGAAGTTTTTTATGAGCTTTAAACTCATTTATTTCTTCAATAATATTCCCGCTTAAGTTGAGCGTAGTAAGAAACTTACACGTAGACAAATGATCAGCTTTTTCAACAGAATTATTGCTTAAGTCTAACCAGGTAATTTTGTGGTTATTTGTAAAGCAATCTATATTTGAAATTTGATTATTACTAAGGTCTAATGCCGGTAAAGTCTCCAGTTTTTTTAACGGTGTTATGTCCATTATTAAATTCCTTTCCAGGAAAACTCCTGTTAGATTTGATAATTCAGATATTGGAGAAATATCTTTAATACTATTTCGACCTAACTGTACCTTACGCAGATTTGGAAGATATTGTATCCCATCCAAATTTTCAATCCCCTTATCTCTAGCGTTTAGTTCTATAACAGACTCTAAATCTTGAGCTTTAGTAGTAGCAATAACTTCTCTAAGGTTTTCATCCTTAATTTTTGTTAATTCTTTCATTCTATTACTTCTATAATATTATTCCAAAATCCCTCTTTTTAAAATCTGGCCAAATTCAAACATATCTTCATAAGAACAATAAAATGGTGCCGGAGCTAACCGAATTACGTTGGGTTCACGCCAATCGGTAATCACTCCATTTTTCATCAAATAATTAAAAAGTTCTTTTCCTTCACCATGCAAGAAAACTGATAATTGCGCACCTCGTTCTTGTTGATTAACTGGTGTAATTACTTCAAAAGAACTGTCAACTTCTTTATCAATTTCATGTAAAATGAATTCGAGATAAGCTACAATTTTATTTCGCCTTTCAATTAAGGCATCCATTCCAACCTCATCAAACATTTGTAAAGAGGCTAAATAGGGAGCCAAAGCCAAAACCGGCGCATTGCTAATTTGCCATGCATTTGCTCCATCTTCTGGCTGAAATTCGGGTTCCATCAAAAATCGGCGATCTTTGTTATGTCCCCACCAACCTTCAAAACGCGGAATATCTTTTTTGTTATGATATTTTTCATTCACAAAACAACCAGAAGCATTCCCAGGACCACTATTCATATATTTATAACTACACCAAGCAGCAAAATCGACGTCCCATTCATGCAATTTCAATTCGATATTGCCGGCCGCATGTGTTAAATCCCATCCTACAAAAGCGCCAATTTTATGCCCAGCTTTAGTAATGGTTTTTATATCAAAAACCTGCCCGGTATAATAGTTTACTCCGCCAATAAGAATCAGCGCACACTCCTGACCTACTTCTTCGATCTTTGCCAGAATATCTTCAGTTCTAAAATTATGTTCGCCATCTCGTTTTTTGAGTTCTACAATAGCATCAGACGGATCATAACCGTGAAATCGTACCTGACTAGAAATCATATATTGATCGCTAGGAAATGCTTTTTCCTCACAAATAATCTTATATCGTTTTGCTGTGGGACGATAAAAAGAAACCATCATTAAATGGAGATTTACAGTAAGTGTATTCATTACTGTAACCTCAGCAGATTTTGCTCCAACTACTTTAGAAAGCTTTTCAGCAAAACGTTGATGATAATCCCACCAAGGGTTTTCTCCTTTAAAATGCCCCTCTACAGCTAAATTTGCCCAATCAGTCATAATCTTATCTACATATTTTTTAGCTGATTTTGGTTGTAAACCCAAGGAATTACCCGTAAAATAAATTACATTCTTACCATTAATTTTAGGAAAAATAAATTGCTCCTGATAAACCCCTAAAGGATCTTTTTTATCTAGTTGCTGAGCATATTCTCGAGAATTTTCGAATTTCATCTTATTTGCTGTTTTACGAAACTACAATGTAAGAAATTAAGGTAGTAAAGTTTTAGAAAGAACTATAATCGAAAATCACTTCTTTTAAAGAGGGTTATTTTTAGTATTTTTGCTGAAAAATTAACCATGGAGTTTTTGTCTGAAAGTATTATTGAATATTGCGAAAATCATTCTGAAAAAGAACCGGAATTTTTGGCAAAACTAAATAGAGAAACCCATCAAAAAGTATTGCAACCACGAATGTTAAGTGGGCACTATCAGGGCAGACTCCTCAGTCTAATCTCAAAATTGGTAAATCCTAAGCAAATTTTGGAAATTGGTACTTATACAGGTTACTCTGCACTTTGTTTAGCAGAAGGACTACACCCAGGAGGTAAATTACATACAATAGATATAAATGAAGAGCTCTTTGACTTTCAGCAAAAATATTTTCAAGAATCAGCATTTAAAGATCAAATTATTCAACACTTGGGAGATGCTACTAAAATAATTCCAGAGTTAGACCTCAACTTTGATCTTGTTTTTATTGATGCTGACAAACCAAATTATCCAAAATATTTCGAAATTATTATGGATAAAATGAATCCAGGTGGATTAATTTTATCAGATAATGTTTTGTGGAGTGGTAAAGTATTAGAAGAAGTAAAAAGAAATGACACTTCTACTAAAGCATTGCTAAAATATAATAAAATGTTAGCTGAAGATGAACGTGTGGAAACGGTTATTCTTCCGTTTCGTGATGGTCTTACCCTGAGTCGCGTTAAAAATTAATAAAACCGATATTCGTATTTTTGGAATAATTTATAGAAAATCCATGCCATTAATATGCCTACAATACCTCCAACAAATAAATCGCTAGGATAATGTACACCCACAAATATTCTGCTTAACGAAAGCATAATTGCCCAAATATAAAGCGCCCAAATCCATTTATAGGTTTTCCGGAGTACTAGCACTACAAAAGTAACTAATACAAATGCAGAAGATGTGTGTCCTGAGAAAAAACTAAAATTAGTAGGTTCTTGAAGAATTCTAATAATCTCATTAATGTCCGGATTATTATTTGGACGAATCCGATTTACTATATTTTTTGTTAAGAGTGTAAGTGCAAAAGTAATAGTCCATGAAATTAATAAAAATACAGATGCGTATACAGCTTTCTTTTTAGAGAATGCCAAAAAGAAAAGCACAAAAAATAATATATAAAGAGGAATCCAATGCCTAATTTGAGTAAACCAAATCCAGAAATTATCGTAATCTTCGATCCCTAATCCATTGAGATATACAAATAGTTCCCTATCCCATTGCACTAGCTTATCGAACATATCTACTAAAATTTACGTTTTATAGATCCGCTAATTTCTTCGATATCGTTCTTTACTTTATCTATTTCTCCTTGAACATCTTGGGTAATACTTTTAGTATCGATACCTTGTTTATCGGCACTTTTAATAATTTCACCTTTAATATCTTCAGAAGCATTACGTACCATACGCATACCTTTACCCAATCCGCGTGCTATTTCGGGGATTTTGTCGGCACCAAAAACCATCACCAAAATAAAAATGATGAATCCAATTTCTGCACCACTGATAAAAAATGGAAGAATAGTTATCATATTAAAAACAAATATAGTTACAAATATCTGCATTAAAAAAGCCGACTCGTTAAAGTCGGCTTAAAAAGTTATCAACTAAATATTGACAATCTAATCTTTTTTGTTTTTAAATTGCTCGAACTCGTTTGGAGTTTCCTGTTTTGGCCAGCTATTGTTACTTAAATCAACATCAGCAGTTTCCAAATCCGGATCTACCACAACTTTAGTAATTTCTTTATCAGTTGCTATAGTTTTTACAACTTCGTTTTCATTTTTCATCCAAACCTGAACCGGATATCTTTTCATTTCAGTAGTACCATCTGCATACGTATACTCTACAATTAATGGCATTATTAAACCTCCCGGCTTATTAAATACTACTTGATAAAAATACTTAGGTATTTTCATGTTTTGTCTTTCTTCGGAAGAAAAATTATCCATTACATAAGCATTCAACTTTTCTGAATTTTCAAGAACATTTTTATCCTCCATTCCTTTTTTAAAAGCCTTATCTCCTTCTTTAACAACATAAATACCATCTACTTCATCCGGATTAGCGCCGTATTTTTCCAAAATATCTTTACCTTCTTCGGTTTGAGTATCAGTAACATAATATTTTTGTACGCTTTCTATCCCAATATCATTATAATCGGTAGTATAAAACCAACCTCTCCAGAACCAATCCAAATCTACACCGGAAGCATCTTCCATAGTTCTAAAGAAATCTTCAGGGGTTGGGTGTTTAAACATCCATCTTTTTGAGTAGGTATGGAAAGCATGATCAAATAATTTGTGCCCCATTACAGTTTCTCTAAGAATATTTAAAGCTGTAGCTGGTTTAGCATACGCGTTATTACCTAATTGATAAACTTCTTCTGGATTTGCCATAATTGGTGCAATAAAATCTTGATTACCTCTCATGTAAGGAACAATTTTAGATGGAACCCCTCGTCTTGATGGGAAGTGATCGTAACCTTCAATTGCTTCCGGATAGCGTTCTCCTAATTCTTGTTCAGCCAGATATTCCACAAAAGTATTAATACCTTCATCCATCCACCCCCATTGGCGTTCATCACTATTTACGATCATAGGGAAGAAATTATGCCCTACTTCATGAATAATTACGCCCATCATTCCGAATTTCACACGATCACTATATTCTCCATCTTCATCAGGACGTCCGTAATTCCAACAAATCATCGGGTATTCCATCCCCTGATTTTTAGCATGTACAGAAACCGCTTTATGATATGGATAAATAAATGTATGATCGGAATAACTTTGTAAAGTAGAAGCTACCACTCTAGTAGACCATTTTTCCCAAAGTGGGTTCCCTTCTTTTGGGTATAAAGAAACCGCCATTACTTCACTATCATCGGCCATTTTAACAGCCATCATATCAAGTATAAATCGTCTTGAAGTAGCAAAAGCAAAATCTCTAACCATTTCTGCTTTATACTTCCAAGTTTTCGTTTTCTTGGCAACATTTTTAGAAGCTTCTATTGCATCTTCTTCTGAACGAACAATCACAAGAGATTTAAACGATTTTTTTGCTTTTTTGTAACGCTGCATCATCTCATTAGAGTATACTTTATCTCTATTTTGAAGTGTTCCAGTAGCTTCCATTACATGATCTTCAGGAACAGTAATGTTTACTTCATAATCTCCAAACGGTAATGCAAACTCTCCGCTTCCCCAGAATTGCATATTTTGCCAACCTTCTACATCATTATAAACAGCCATTCTTGGGAAAAACTGTGCAATTTCGTACGCACGGTTTCCATCATCAAATTGCTCGTAACCAGATCGTGCTCGGTTTGTTACGTGATTATTGATATTATACCACCATTTTACAGAGAATGTAACACTTTCTCCACCTTCCAAAGGTTCAGGAAGATCAATACGCATCATGGTGTTATTAATTGTATATTTTAAGTCTTTTCCGTCTTCACTTACTTTTTCGATATTAAAACCACCATCGAAAGGCTCCTTTAAAAACTCATCTGCTAATCTTTCAGGAGTAGTTACAGGGCTCATAGCAGTAGAGCCTTTCTCTAAAGCTGGAGCATCTTTTTTTCGGATATTCTGGTCTAACTGTAACCATAAATATTCTAATCTGTTTTTAGAATTATTATGGTAGGTAATTGTTTCTTCTCCGGATAATTTAGTGTTCTCATCATCTAAAACAATGTCCATTTTGTAGTCGGCCATATTTTGATAATACATTTCACCAGGAGCACCAGAAGCTGTTCTATAGGCATTTGGGGACCTAAATTCCTGGTATAACTGTCTAAATTTGTTTTGGTTAGTATGCCCTTGTTGTTTTTGATTTTGTGAGGTATCTTGAGCAAACACTACTCCAGAAATCATTAGCATCAAAAACGCAGAACATAGCGTTTTAACTGTTTTCATATATAATTTATTGATTTAAAGTGATTAAAATTAACTAATTTAACGGCTAGTTTACTATCAATTTCCAAAATTTAACATATCAGTATCTGCTTCTTTCCTAAGCAGTATACTTTTTACTTCATCATTAATTTTCACGTTTATTACGTTTTTTTGTTCATCAAACAAATCCGTTAAAATAGCATTAGTTACGGCTATTTTTTTAAAAGGTTTTAAATGAGTGCCTTCCAGAAATAAAACTAACTGATCGTCTTCATATTTTTTTCCTAAATATTCAATATCGATAGGCTTACCATCTACCGAAATATGAAATTTAGTATTTAAATATTTCTGAATTAATTGCTTTACAGGACCTTGTTCTTTTTCTTTAGACAGCCGGATTTCAGTTCCGTACCTTTTTTCTAAAACATCTTGAAAGTCATTGATAAATACACGAGAAACTATTTGAAGATCTTCTTTCTCTGGTTTATATTCTATTTCGGTAACACTTAAATAAAATTTATGAGCATGCCTGGTAAATGCCGTACAAGCTAAAGTAACCACCAATACTAAAATAATTTTTCTCATACGTGTTAATAATTTTTGTAAACGTAACAAATATTACTCCAAAACCAGCAATTCCGGCTATAATCTAATTAGATTCAGGAATAGTTATTAGTTCAGGAACATCTCCTTCTCTAGTTTTTTGTTTAAACTCCGGAATTAAGCTCTTAAAATATTCAAGCAATTCAATTTTACGATTATCTTCTATTAATTTATCCAACTTAGAATCGTTAAGCCGCGCACAGTAATACATAAAATTAATAACTTCCCACTCTTCCAATCCAAAATTTTCGGTAAAAATATCTTTAGGTAATGCATTGTAAAATAGATAAGCTTTACCTTTTAGTTCTCCATTCGCTTTTGCCTTTTTAAGCATTTTTAAGTCTCCTGTAATAGAACCAATTAACAAGCCTAAACCACCTCTGTAGGCCAACATTTGCCGATCTATCATTGTTAATTTTTTTCTATAAGGCTTAGAAAATAATAATGGTTTTACCTTAATATTTTTAATATCGTTTTCTAAATTTCCGGATAACGAACTATTACTTAAGTATACTTCTTCAAGATCTGTAATTTCCTTTTCTAAAAACACTTCAAAATAGCCACTTTCCAATATTTCTTCAGAAATTTTTAATTTCTTTTTCTGAAATTGAACTGATGAAAATAAAATGCTATCATTCAGTGAAGCTTTTATTTTAAATGAACCGTCTTCTTTACTTACTCTACCTGTCTCTTGGGTAATATTTACGATATTTATAAACATCTGGTCTAACGAATCGTTAGTAATTCTACCCGAAATAATTTTTTCTTCTTGTGATTTTGCTTGATGAAAACAAAAAACACAAATAATAAAAATTATATTTTTAATTGATACCGATGAAGTAAATGAGTTGATAATTTTACATGCTTTTAAATTGATGATATTTTTCTTTTAAAAATTGCATAAGTTCAATTGACGATTCACTTATTACTAATTTTTCAAATTGCGGATCGTCAGCACAATGGTATAAAAAAAGCATTATTTTATCGTCCGGGATTTCAAGATCATTTTTAAAATACGATTCAGAAACTAAATCAATAGCCTTTTCAATTCGGCTATCATATTCCATATTAGATTTTATTTTTTTAAGCCGTTGCCGATCGCCTGAAATTGTATTTAATAATAAATTTGAAGGATCTCCTCCAGTTGCTGCAATTTTCTGATCGATTAATGGTGCCATATCATAACGACGCATTGGTGCTGCTAATGCATATTTATCGTACATACTTACATTTTTAAAATCTGTTGTAATGCTACCAGTAAGTTTTGAATTGGATAAATAAACTTCTTCTAAGCTAGTAACTCCAGTTACTAAAATTACTTCTAAAAAACCAGTTTGAAATATCGATTTTGAAATAACAACTTCTTTATCTTGATATTGTACCGAAGAAAAACTAAGCGTGTCATTTTCTTTCACCAAAATACTAAAACTACCATCAGCTGCATTTGTGGTTCCGCTATGCGAGGTTTTGTTAATAATATTTATAAATGTATAATCTAGGCTATCGGCAATAATTTTGCCTTCAAGTTTGGTTTGTTGTTGCGCATACATTGCAGTATATACAAGAAAAAAACAAGCTAGTCCTACAAATAATTTCTGTTTCAATAGATTAATAGTTTATTGGATCTGTTACCTTATTGGTTGCATATTCTTCTAAAAGTTTCAAAAACTGAACAGAATGTTTTTTATAAAATGCTATCAATTCTAATTTGTTATTTGTTTTTACTAACTCTAAATATCTAGGATTGGCGTTACAAAATTCTTGAAACAATGCTAATTCATCTTCGCTAAGATTTAGTGTTTCTATAAAAAATTGCTTTCTAGAATTTAACTCATCCCATAATAATTGTTTTTCTTTAGAAATTTTCACTCTTTTTTTAAGTTTAGCAGTTCTTCCACTAATAGCATTTAATATAGGAAACACCGGTACGTTCAAGGAGAGTATTGAATACCAATGAAATTTTGTTCCACCAGGCCCGGTAGTTGCTGTATACAACATTTTTTCCTCTTTACTAAGTGGAGTCTTGGTAGACATTGGTGCTTTTAATGCATATTTATCAAAAATAGGAATCGATTTACTGTCTATGGACAAATTACCAGATAGTTTAGAAATATCAACCTCTTCTAATTGATTTATTAAAGGTTTTAAAACCACTTCCAAATATCGATTTTCGATTATTTCAGAAGAAATTATAATAGATTTTCGTTCGAACTGAACAGAGGAAAATAATAAGGTATCCTGCGCAGAAACTTTAATACTAAATTCTCCGGAATTTGTATTTGTTGTCCCAATTCCTGTAGAAATATTTATAATATTTATTTTTGAGGCATTTAGAGAGTTGGCAACTATTTTACCTTCTACAACAATTTCCTGAGCATTTGTATACCTAGAAATTAAGCATAAGAATCCTAAGATCAAAAATTGGCGATGCATACGATTGATGAATTATCGGAAGTTTACCAAAAATTACATTGAATCCTGAATCTTACATAAACTTCCTTTTACAATAACTTCAAAAACATCGAAAAATTACATATTATTCCAAATTTTTAATTTAGAGCTTCAGGCTCTTCGTCTAAAAACTGCTCGTAATCTTTTCGCTTTTGCATTAAAAACTGAAGAATTTCTAATTCATTTTTTTTGATAAGCATTTTTCCATCTAACCCATTGTCAGCCGCATAAAATATAAAATCGTTAACCTGATTAGGTTTTAAATGTAAGCTTTCGCTAAAAAAATCGGTAGCATACATTTTTTTCAATTCATCATCTAATTCTTCATAGGGAATATTACGAAAATCGGTGTGTTTTTTATCAAAATTACCTGTTGCTACTTTAAAAATATTCTTCAAGTTAAGTCCATTTACTAACCAAGTTTGTGAAGATAATCGTGCTTGATTTCTTATTGGTACTGATTCCGGTTTTACTTCTGGTGGGTTTTGCGGTAATGTTTTAGTATTAGCATCAGGTAATTCCGGACTTGTTATTTTAATTCTATTTACATCAACATCGATATTCCCGGAAAGTTTGTTTGGAGAAACAGTAACTTCCGGCAGATTGTTTACAGCAACATGTACATCTACATTCAAAATCTTACTTTTTGCTATTTTTTCTGTAATTAATACTGAAAATTGATCGAATTGAACAGAAGAAAAAACGATTCTGTCGCTTATTCTAGCTTTTATTTTAAAAGTTCCATCTTCAGTAGAAATAGTTCCGCGGTGTGTTGCTTCGTTAAATACAGTAATTCCTGAAGCATCATCGCTTTCCGGAACAGTTATAGCCCCATAAATTTCTTGTCGTGTCTCAGACTGAGCTTGAATAAAATATGGAAAAATTAAAAATGCTAAACAGTAAACTATTTTTTTACACATAATCCGTAATCTTTTTGTATTAAGATAACACCACACAATAGATTTTATCAGATAACCGACTCTAAACTTTTGTTAAAAAGCAGTTTTGCATATTTTTACTAAAAAATTGATCTATGAAAAAAGTGATTTTAGCTAGTACGTCTACCCTCCATAATCAGGATTATTTAGAGTACATATTACCTGAATTACCTAATCTTTATAAAGGTTGTAAAGAGATTGTTTTTATACCTTACGCCCGCCCAGGAGGAATAAGCCATGAAGAATATACCGATCGAGTAAAAAAAGCTTTTGAAACTATTGAAATATCCGTAAAAGGAATTCATGAATTTCTAAATCCAATTGAAGCAATAAAAAAAGCTGAAGGTATTTTTACCGGTGGGGGAAATACTTTTTTATTAGTTTCTGAATTATACAGAAATAGCATTATTTCTATTTTAAAAGAAAAAGTAGAAAATGGAACGCCATATTTAGGGACAAGTGCTGGTACTAATATTGCCGGATTAACAATGGGAACTACTAACGATATGCCTATTGTGTATCCAAAATCTTTTCAAACTTTAGGTTTAGTACCTTTTAATATTAATCCACATTATTTGGATCCAGATCTAAATTCTACACACAAAGGAGAAACTCGAGAAACGCGTATTAATGAATTTCATCATTTTAACTCGCAGCCAGTTGTGGGACTTAGAGAAGGAAGTTGGTTAGCTTTAGAGGGGGATGATGTATTTTTAAGAGGAGAACTATCAGCTCGAATATTTAAAACCGGACAAACTCCTATTGAGGTAACTTCCGGAACAAATTTAAAAGATTTGAATTAAATGGTTGACTTTGAAAAAATTCTCGGAACTATTCAAGAAGAAATGAGCTATCGGGATGTAAGCGGCAAAGTAGCTTCTTATATTCCGGAACTCGCTAAAGTAGATCCTAAAAAATTTGGGATGCACATTTATTGTAGCGATAAAAATAATTATGGCTTTGGAGACCACGAAGAAAATTTTTCTATACAAAGTATCAGTAAAGTTTTCACACTTTCATTAGCTATAAAACATATAGGTAGTAAAGTTTGGGAACGTGTAAATGTAGAACCTTCTGGGAATCCATTCAATTCATTAATGCAATTAGAGCAAGATAAAGGAGTTCCTCGTAACCCTTTTATTAATTCTGGTGCATTAGTAATTTGCGATATTTTGGTAAATATTCTAGACAACCCAAAGAAAGAGTTACTTGATTTTGTTCGAAAAATAACCGACAATAATTCTATAGATTTTAATGAAAAAGTAGCTACATCTGAGCTAAAGTCTGGTTATAGAAATATAGCCTTAGTCAATTATATGAAAGCACTTGGAAATATTAAATCTGATGTAGATGAAATTATTGATTTTTATTTCTATTCCTGTTCTCTAGAAATGTCTTGCCGAAACTTAGCAAAAGCTTTTATTATGTATGCTAACAAAGGCGTAATTCCTAACAGCGGAGAGCAAATATTAAACCCGAGCACAGTAAAACGTATAAATGCTTTAATGCAAACCTGCGGATTTTATGATGAATCTGGAGAATTTAGTTTTGAAGTAGGACTACCGGGAAAAAGTGGTGTTGGTGGTGGTATTGCAGCTATTCACCCACAACAATATGCGGTAGCCGTTTGGAGCCCGGTTCTTAACGAAAAAGGAAATTCTGAATTAGGAATGAAAGCTTTAGAACGACTAACAACACTAACAGGTTTGTCCGTTTTTTAAAAAACTTTATAACAAAAAATGCTTCTCGACTTTTAAAATCAAGAAGCATTCTTATAATAAATTGAACACTAACTTCTTAAAGTGTAGCTATATGTTTAGCTAAACTAGATTTCAAATTTGAAGCTTTATTAGCGTGTATAATATTTTTCTTGGCTAATTTATCAATCATAGAAACTACAGATGGATAAAGAGTCTCTGCTTCTTTCTTATCCTCAGAAGAACGCAACTTTCTAATTGCATTTCTTGTGGTTTTATGCTGATAGCGGTTTCTAAGCCTTTTAGCCTCGTTGCTACGGATCCTCTTTAACGCTGACTTATGATTTGCCATTACAATTAATTTAATTAATATTTTAAAAAATGTGTAGTCCGTAGGGGAATCGAACCCCTGTTACCAGGATGAAAACCTGGCGTCCTAACCCCTAGACGAACGGACCAACAATTCTTTTTATCTCAATTGCGGATGCAAAAATACAACTTTTTTTAAGTGCCGCAAATTTTTTTCAAAAAAAATTAAAAATCAATATGCTTTTGCAAAAAGAACTCGTCTAACAGACGGTTTTCCGGTTAACACACAAACACCTTCTTCTTCCTTTCCTTCGAAAGGAACGCAGCGTATAGTGGCTTTTGTAAGGCTTTTGATTTTATTTTCTGTCTCCGAAGTACCATCCCAATGTGCAGAAATAAATCCGCCTTTAGTCTTTAAAACTTTTTTAAAATCATCAAAATTATCTACTTCAGTAATATGTTCATCCCTGAATTTTTTAGCTTTTTCGAATAAAGCAGTCTGAATTTCTTCTAGCAATTTAGGAACTTTTGTACTTATTGAATCCTGCTCTACAAATTCTTTTGTTAGGGCATCCCTTCTCGCTAATTCAACCGTACCTTTTTCAAGATCTTTAGGTCCTATAGCTAATCGAATTGGCACACCTTGTAATTCGTATTGTGCAAATTTCCAACCCGGCTTATGAGTATCTCTATTATCGTATTTAACAGATATTCCTTGACTTCTAAGATCTGCCGCTAATTTATTAGCTACTTCAGAGATTTGATCGAGTTGTTCTTCTTTTCTATAAATAGGAACAATCACTACTTGAATTGGCGCTAACTTTGGAGGCAAAACTAATCCATTATCATCACTATGCGTCATTATTAAAGCTCCCATCAAACGTGTAGAAACACCCCAAGAAGTTGCCCAAACATGTTCCAAACCACCTTCTTTAGTGGCAAATTTCACATCGAATGCTTTAGCAAAATTTTGCCCAAGAAAATGTGATGTTCCAGCTTGAAGTGCTTTGCCATCTTGCATTAAAGCTTCTATACAATATGTTTCAACAGCACCAGCAAAACGTTCATTTTCGGTTTTGGATCCTTTTATAACAGGAGTTGCCATAAAATTCTCGGCAAATTCAGCATAAATAGTATTCATCTGTTCTGTTTCTGTCAGTGCTTCTTGTTTTGTAGCATGAGCAGTATGCCCTTCTTGCCACAAAAACTCTGATGTTCTTAAAAACAGACGAGTTCGCATTTCCCAACGGACTACATTGGCCCACTGATTTATTAGAATAGGTAAATCTCTATATGACTGAATCCAATTTTTATACGTGTTCCAAATAACTGCCTCTGAAGTTGGACGAACTACTAGTTCTTCTTCTAACTTAGCCTCTGGATCTGTAATTAATTTTCCTTTGTTGTCAGGATCATTTTTTAAACGATAATGAGTAACTACAGCACACTCTTTAGCAAATCCTTCTGCATTTTTTTCTTCAGCTTCAAATAAGCTTTTCGGTACAAATAATGGAAAATAAGCATTTTGATGCCCAGTTTCTTTAAACATTTTATCTAGCTGTGCCTGCATTTTTTCCCAGATAGCATAGCCGTAAGGTTTAATAACCATACAACCTCTAACTGATGAGTTTTCAGCTAAATCGGCTTTTACAACCAATTCATTATACCATTTCGAATAGTCTTGTTCTCTGCTAGTTAAATTCTTACCCATTAGTTTATTTGGCATAAAAGTTGTACTTTAAATAGTACAAATTCGACAATTATAGTTAGCGCAAAACTAACTAAATTTGTAATGTTCAACAATTAATTAATCGCTAATGATACGCAATTATCAATTATCAAAAAAATTATATGCCTTTCTTTCTCCGGCATTATTGCTATTATTAGCATCTTGTGGTTCTTACCAATATTCAGGTTATAGTAGTGATGGGATTTATGGAGAAGCTTCACCTGCTAACCGCACGCAAAATAATAGAGAGGTACCTCGAAATGCTAATACAGTTCGTCAAGAGAAATTGAATGAGGCTAGTAGTTATTATAAAAATCTTTTCGCTCAACAGTCAAACATGATTAATGCTGCTTTAGAAAAAGATAGTACTGTCTTTACAAATATTGATGGTTATTCTTCTAACACTGGTTATGAAAAAGATACTTATAATGACGATTCTCAAATAGCTTACAACGGGTCCTATGCTCCATGGGGTGAAAATCCGGACAGCTACACTATAAATATTTACAATAATAACTTAGGTCCAAGATATGGCGGATTTTATACCTCATATGGGTATTATGGATACGATTATTGGGATCCGTACTGGAATTCTGGTTGGAACTGGAGATTTTCTTGGGGAGGACCTTCTTACTATGGCTATGGTTATGGTTGGAATAATTTTTATAGCCCTTGGTATTATACAGGAGGCTGGTATGGTTATCCTAGATATTACAGACACCATTACAATAATCCCTACTATGCTAATCATTACGCATACAATACTAGATATCGAAATGAAAGAGCATATTCTAGAGGTACAAGATCAAATATGACATCAAGATCTAGATCCAGTAGAAATTCTTCATATTCTAGAAGAATCCGAGAAATTAGATCTTCAAATGGAACTCGATCTAGTAGATCATCTTCTAGAAGTAGTGTAGCAAGAAGTAATAATGATAGACCTACTTATACTAGATCTAGCCGCTCTTCAAGATCTAACAACACTTATACAAGAAGCAGTAGAAGTTCCAATTCAGTAAGAAGAAGTTCTTCAAATAATAATATGTATCGTACAAGATCCTCTACCCCTACTCGTACTCAATCTAGCCGATCTTACTCTAGAAGCAGCAGAAGCTCAGGTTCGGTTAGGAGTTCATCAAGAAGTAATAGAAGTTCAGGCTCAATAAGGAGTTCTTCTGGTAGTAGCCGTAGCACGGGTAGTTCTAGAAGTTCAAGAGGAGGAAGAGGACGTTAATACTTTACAATAAAAAACAATAACCCTTATTAAATAAAATAAGGGTTATTTAATTAATACACGTTTTTTATAATTATGAAAAAAATTGTTTTATTACTTACATTTAGTTTAGGCTGCCTAAGTCTACAAGCACAAGATATAACAGATGCTTTTCGATATGGAAATACAGACACTAAAGGAAGTGCTCGAATTCAAGCTATGAGTGGTGCTTTTGGAGCATTAGGAGGAGATGTATCTGCTATTTCTATAAATCCTGCCAGTTCTTCTGTTTTATTAAGTAGTTCCGCGAACATATCTTTTTCCAATCTTTCAACTGAAAATAATACTACTTATTATAATGGCGAGACTGAAAAATCTGACAACGACTTTAACCTGAATCAAGCTGGAGCTTCATTCATTTTTAATGCTCAAAATTCAGATAACGATTGGAATAAATTTAGTTTCGGAGTTAATTATGCAAAATCTAATAATTATGATGATAATTTTTCAGCAATTGGAAATAGCCCAAATTCAATAGACCAGTATTTTTTAGATTATGCACAAGGAGTTCCTCTGAAATTATTAAAAACACAGTCTGGAGAATCTATTTCTGATTTATATAGATATTTAGGAGAAAACGAAAGTTTTGGAGCTCAACAAGCATATTTAGGTTACGAAGGTTATATTATTAACCCAGTAGATGAATTAGACAATAACAATATTGATTATAACTCCAGTATATTTGGTAATAATTTTAGCCAAGACTACACCTATTTAAGCACAGGTGTAAATGGAAAATTAAGTTTTAATTTTTCTACCGAATTTCAGAAGAAATTATATTTAGGAATAAACTTAAATAGTCACATTATTAATTTCGATAAAACAACAAGGTTTTACGAAAGAAATATAAATCAGAATAGTAAAGTCGATGAAATAGCTTTTGAAAATACATTAAGCACAGATGGAAATGGATTTTCTGCCCAAATTGGAGGAATATACAAAATAAACAATATGTTTAGAGTAGGTATAACCTACGATACTCCCACTTGGTACAGTATTGAAGAAGAGAATACTCAACGCATAAGAACCCATATAGTACAAACTAATGAAAATATCAATATCAACCCAGATATTGTAAATGTATATCCTGAATACGATCTTAGAACTCCAGGTAAAATAGCCCTTAGTGCTGCAACTGTTTTAGGGAAATCCGGATTAATTAGCTTTGATTATAGCTACAAAGATTTCGGTAATACAAAATTCGATTCAGACGGTACTAATTCTTATTTCAGCACACAAAATGATATTATAAGCGAACAACTTGGCGCTGTTTCTACTTACAGAATTGGAGGGGAATACCGAATTAAAGATTTAAGCCTTAGAGCAGGATACCATTATCAAGATAGTCCTTACAAAGACAAAAAAACTTATAGCGATGTTAATAGTTATTCTGCAGGTATTGGATATAATTTCGGGGCTTTAAAATTTGATGTTGCTTATGTTAATACGCAATATTCAGAAAGCATGAAATTATACCAAGTAGGTTTAACAGATAGAGCAACAGTAGATAGAGATAATTCTAGTTTAGTATTTTCATTAACTTTTGGATTATAAAAAAAACGAATTTCATAACAAAAAAGTCAGCTAAAAAGCTGGCTTTTTTGTTATCGTTTTAAAGCAAAATATCCCATAAATTCGGATTCTTTACCGGAAATAGGATCTATATAATTTAAACGAAACCAATACGTGTCCTGGGGCATTTGTTTTCCATTTAAATTTCCATCCCACCCTTCACCTTCAGGATCTATTTTTGTTAAAAATTGCCCATATCTATTAAATATTAAAATATTCGATATTTTATAATCATCATCTGTGGTAACTTGCCAGAAATCATTATAAGTATCGCCATTAGGCGTGAAAAAAGAAGCATATCCTATTACTGTAAATTCTTTACTAATTACAGAGCCACACCCATTAATTTCTTTAGCACGCAATATATGTTTTCCTTTCGAAATATTCTTAAACTGATTTTTTGCAGAATAAGTTCCACCATCTAAACTATATACATAAGTTGATTCTCTATTTGGATAGGATAATCCTTCAACTGAAATATCCCAATCGTTTCCAAATTTTGCACGATCTATAGAGATAGAAAGATCCTGTGGCTCTGTGTGATAATTAATTTTAGTACTGTAACTTTTACTACAACCTGTTACAGTATCTATTAAAGTTACTACATAATTAGGATCCGTAGAAACTTCATTAATTAAAATAGTAGCATTTTCTGAGATAATGTTACTAGTATTACTCCAACTATAATTAAACCGGATTCCTAAATCTGCAGATAACTCTAAGGGATTCACTAATCTCCCTTCACTATTTACACAAACATCTTGAGAGTCTAAAAAAACAGCCTTAGGCCACTGTAAATAGGTTACTGGAATTGCAACAGTATCTGAATAGCAACCTCCTTTCAAATCTAAAATATTGGCATAAATTACCGATTCTTTATTAGATTCAAAATCGGTTGTATTTATTATATAGTTTTCACCAATTACATCTTCACTACTTCTATAATACAAAACTATTTTATTGTCGGGAGAGGAATTTGCCGAAAGTAATTCTTCTGTTTTAGAAGTTAAATCTAAGGACGGAATGTTAGTAAAGCACACCGTATACCCTTCTTCTGATTCCTTTATAATGGGGGGTTTCGTAAATTGAACTTTCACCTCATCTTCAATACTTGCTTTTCCTGCTCCATTATCTACAACAACCCTATAAATTCCTCCATTTGTAACAACTAGATCTGAAGAATTTTCACTGGTAATCTTTTCAAAATCATGACTACCAAGATTAAATTTAAACCAAGAATAACTAGTTGCGCCGGGAGAAGTTGCATCTAACGTATAGCTAGATTCTCCGCAAACACTTTTGTTAGCCCCCAAAATACCATCTAAAACCGAACAATCTGTAGAACCAGCATTAGATGCCTCTACATTTTGCTGCTGAATACTGATAAAACCAGGTTTATTTGAATAATTTAGAACTAAAAATATATAAATCTGGCCCTGTTTTGCATTCTGGATATAAACGTTTTCTTCTGAAAAGTTCTGATACGAACAATCTATAATTTTATCAGTAGTTAAATTTTCTATTTTAGAAGGCAAATGCTCCGAAAAAGGTCCCCAAACTATAAAATCTACATCTTCCTCTTCTCCAGTACCATCGGAATTCGAAGTTTGAGAAATAAAAAACTCTAAGTCCCCAGGCCTTTTTACTTGAAAATATAGCCATTCAGGATTACGTGCTAATTCTATACATCCATAATCTGGCCCTTCTTCAGCAAGAATAGACTCTGAATTACTAGAATGAGTATTTGAAAAATTCATTTCCTGATCGCCCGAACAAAAAGGTTGTATTGTTTCAAATTTATCCCCTTGTGCACGCAAAAAAACAACCCATAAAAAAAGGCATAGAAAAAGAAGTATTTCTCTTATTGAACAGTGCACGTTAAATTTCAATTTAATTAATATACAAAATTAAAGTATAAAACAGTGTAAAGCCAAAAAACATTAATAATTGCTTATCTTTGCAAGCTACAATATAAGTTTACGACTTAGCAGTCATAAGAGCATGAAAATAGATAAAGTTTTGAATGAAATTGATGAAATTGGTGATGAGCACATTCCTACTAGTGCAGATACACCTATAAGAAAAGATGCATTTGAAGTTAGCGATATCGATAAGATGGCTATCATAAATAAAGATGTAGAGCATATTTTGGAAACATTGGGATTAGATTTAACTGATGATAGCTTGAAAGGTACGCCTCAAAGAGTTGCCAAAATGTTCGTAAACGAAATCTTTTCAGGATTAAACCCAAAAAGAAAACCAAAAGCATCTGTTTTTGAAAACAAGTATAAGTATGGTGAAATGTTAGTAGAAAAAAACATTACATTATATTCTACTTGCGAGCATCACTTACTTCCTATTGTTGGTAAAGCCCATGTTGCCTATATCTCAAATGGTACAGTAGTCGGTTTATCTAAAATGAATCGTATTGTAGATTATTACGCAAAACGGCCACAAGTTCAAGAACGTTTAACAATGCAAATTGTACAAGAATTACAACAGGTTTTAGGTACAGAAAGTGTAGCTTGTGTAATAGACGCTAAACACCTTTGTGTAAATAGTAGAGGTATTAGAGATATAGATAGTAGTACAGTAACTAGTGAATTTGGAGGAGAATTCAAGAAAAAAGAAGTTCGTAAAGAATTTTTAGATTACATAAGACTTGAAAAAATTTCATTATAATTTATAATTAAAACATAGCTAGTTATATGGCGCTTTACCAAAAACAAGAATTAAAGATTTATAATTCAATTAGCGGAGAAAAAGAAAGCTTTAAGCCAATTAATTCTGGTCATGTAGGAATGTATGTTTGCGGCCCTACAGTATATAGTAATGTACACTTAGGGAATTGCCGTACATTTATTTCATTCGATCTTGTTTTTAGATATTTAAAACATTTAGGTTATAAAGTTCGCTATGTTCGGAATATTACAGATGCGGGGCATTTAGAAAATGATGCTGAAACTGGTGAAGATCGTATCGCTAAAAAAGCTCGTTTAGAACAAATAGAGCCTATGGAAGTAGTCCAAAAATACACAGTAGACTTTCATAACATTCTTGAAAAATTCAACAACCTTCCGCCAAGTATCGAGCCAACTGCAACAGGGCATATTATAGAACAAATTGAAATTATTAAAACTATTATCGATAATGGTTATGCTTACGAAGCTAATGGGTCGGTTTATTTTGATGTTTTAAAATATAATAAAGATAAACATTATGGTAAATTAAGTGGACGTGCTATTGAAGATATGGTTTCTAATACCAGAGAGTTAGCTGCACAATCTGATAAAAAAAATCCGCAAGATTTTGCACTTTGGAAAAAAGCAGAACCACAGCATATTATGCGTTGGCCTTCACCTTGGAGCGATGGCTTTCCCGGATGGCATTTAGAATGTACTGTAATGAGTACAAAGTACTTAGGGGAATCTTTTGACATTCATGGTGGCGGAATGGACTTAAAATTTCCACACCACGAATGTGAAATAGCTCAAGGAGAAGCTGCTTCCGGAAAAAATCCGGTAAATTACTGGATGCATGCCAATATGCTTACCTTAAACGGCAAGAAAATGGCCAAAAGTACCGGTAATAATATTTTACCTACTGAACTTTTTACAGGAGAAAATAAAGCAATTGATAAAGCTATTTCTCCAAATGTTGCCCGTTTCTTTATGTTACAGGCACACTATAGAAGTATTTTAGATTTCTCTAAAGAGGCTTTATCTGCATCAGAAAAAGGTTTTAATCGCCTTATTGAAGCTTACGAAAGTATAGATGAATTAAAGACTGCAAATGAATCTTCTATAGATATTGAAAGCTGGAAGCAAGAGTGCTACGATGCTATGAATGATGATTTTAATAGCCCAATTTTAATTGCAAAATTATTCGATGGGGTTAAGTTTATTAATAACATCAAAAAAGATAATGCTAAAATTAGTATAGAAGATAAGGCTAAACTGAAACATACTATGTTCAGTTTTTTATTCGATATTTTAGGATTGCGAGATGGTGCAGAAGCATCAAATTCAACATCAGAACAACTTGGTAAAACGGTAGAATTACTTATAAATTTACGTACAGAAGCTAGAAACAATAAAGATTTTGCAACTAGCGATAAAATAAGAGATGAACTTCAAGAATTTGGAATTCAGCTTAAAGATGGTAAAGAAGGAACTTCTTTTTCTATAAAATAAACAGCAGTAATAAATGGATAATTATGATTCGAAAAATTCTTATTTATCCATTTATTGTTTTAATTAAAATATACCAATATTTTATTTCTCCATTACTTCCGGCAACTTGCCGTTATACTCCTACGTGTTCAAATTACAGTCTAGAAGCTTTAAAAAAACACGGAATTTTTAAAGGTGGTAAATTAGCAATTAAAAGAATTATAAGCTGTAATCCTTGGGGTGGTAAGGGGCACGACCCTGTTCCTTAAAATATAGGATTTCATAGTTCAAGTTTTTTCAAATACGTATATTTACGCTTTAACTTGATAAATCAAAAGAATGCTTATTAATGCAATAAAGTGGGCTCCTTCTGAAGGAATAGACTTAGGTATACTTACTATACATTATTATAGTTTAATGTTTCTTATCGCTTTTGGACTGGGCTGGTACATCATGAAAGCAATTTACATAAGAGAAAAAATTGCTATAGAAAAATTAGATTCTCTATTTATTTACACCGTACTTGCTACATTAATTGGAGCTCGATTAGGTCATGTTATCTTTTATGATTGGGCTTATTTCCAACATCATTTATTAGAAATTTTCTTACCAGTACGCTTTGAACCTGAATTTGAATTTACCGGATTTAGAGGTTTAGCTAGCCATGGTGCTGCTATCGGTATAATTGTCGCCATGTACCTATATAAAAAGCGAGTGCTAAATAAACCCGTTCTCTGGGTTTTAGACCGTATTGTAATTCCTGTTGCCAGCGGAGCTATTTTTGTTCGTATTGGTAATTTTATGAATTCAGAAATTATCGGAAAACCAACTAATAGTGATTATGGAGTTATATTTCAAAATTTAGGAGAAACATTTCCACGACATCCGGCTCAGCTTTATGAAAGCTTTTGTTATTTATTAATTTTCCTTCTTTTATTCTACTTATACTGGAAAACCGATAAACGATTTAAAGTAGGTTATATTTTCGGTTTATTTTTAGTTTTATTATGGACTGTTCGTTTCTTTATTGAATTTATTAAGGAACCACAAGTAGCTGAAAGAGGTACTTGGTTAATAAATACCGGACAATGGCTAAGTATACCATTTATAATTGCAGGATTATATTTTATGTACCGTCCGCAAAAACCGAACACCACAGTATAGTAACTATATAAAATATAATAACATAAAAAAAGGATTTATTTTCTACGAAAATAAATCCTTTTTTTATGTTATTATATTATTGATTTAAAGCTATACACTCTTGTAGCCCAAGCCCCCAATTAAAAGAATGCAATACTATAGTAATCTTCCTCTTAATTTTAATCTCTTCATGCACTAAAACAATTGAAGTTGAGAAAATAGGAAACGAATATTTTAATGCTTATTCCTACTCATCAAAAAAACATTAATGAAACTAAGAAATATTTATTGAACGCTTATGAAGTACATCTTTGGCTGCTCACACTGAATATTTTAAAGGAATTACAAAAAATGATGACAAACAATAATTTATAAACTGAAAATAAACATCGATCTAAAATAATAAATGATTCACTCGCATTAATGAATAGTGATTTCTATTTAACAGAAAACAAAAGTTGTTGAATTGAGAATTATACTTTTGACAGTTATAAACGTATTACCAATCCTAACAATGAAAGCATCAAAATTTATAAAGATCTGACTAAAACATTGAAGAAAGGAATTTATTTTCTTGAAAATGGTAAATTAGAAAAGGTAGAAGAAATAAAAAGCTAGGCTTTTACTTTATTATAAAACATTCAATAAGGATAGAAAAATTGATACAATCGATACACTTATAAACTACAACTGATACTTGTAAAAACATAAAACAGTCAAAATTAAATAGGCTTTAGTTATTAAGCTACTCACAAAATTATAACTAGTATATCGATTATAGACAAGTTAAATACTACAAAAAACAAAGCCCTTTCAAAACAGAAAGGGCTTTTTATATAGTTAACTATAACTAGCTTTTCACAAACTATACTTCTTCTTGAGTATCTTTATTTTTAGACTTAATAGAAGATTTTTTCTTCACACTATCAAACATTATTGGAGTTGCTATAAATATAGAAGAATATGTACCAACAACAACACCTACTATTAATGCAAACATAAAGCCTCTAATACTTTCTCCTCCGAAAATAAAGATTGCTAATAACACCACTAAGGTTGTAAGCGATGTATTTAATGTTCGAGTTAATGTACTATTTAAAGCTAAATTCACTGTTTTACCCAAATCCCAAGTATGCTCATTCACATACTCTCTAATACGGTCAAACACAACCACAGTATCATTTAACGAGTAACCAATTACTGTTAAAATTGCGGCTATAAATGCTTGGTTAATTTCCATATTAAAAGGCATTACACTATAAAGTAAAGAGAACATACCTAATGTAATTAATACATCATGGAAAACTGCGACTACAGCCCCTAAACTAAACTGCCATTTTCTGAATCGTAATAAAATATATAAGAATACTACAATTAAAGAACCGATAACAGCCCAATAAGAAGAGTTCTTTATATCATCCGCAATAGTTGGTCCTACTTTCATGTATTCCATTATACCAACTTGCTTATCTGAAGAACTATTTACAAAATCGTTTAAACTTAAAGATTCTGGTAAGTAAGACGATAAACTTTTGTATAATCCTTCTTGAATCTCACGATCTACAGATGTACTATTTTCTTCTACTTTATAATTAGTAGTAATTTTTAATTGGTTATTAGGACCGAAAGTTTTTACTTCTGCACTTCCAAATCTTTCTTCTAATTTACCTTGAACTTCAGAAGGAGAAACATCTTTATCGAATCGTACAGTATACGTTCTACCTCCTACAAAATCTACACCTTGATTAAGTCCTAATGTTAATAAAGAACCTAAACTTATCAATATCAATATTCCTGAAAAAGCATAAGAAATTTTACGTTTCGCTAAGAAGTCTGTATTGAATCCCTTAAATAAATTCTTAGTTGCTGAAGTAGCAAACTCTAAGGATTTTCCATTTTTACCATATCCATCTATAAATAAACGAGTAATAAAAATTGCAGTAAACAACGAAGTACAAATACCAATTAGTAATGTGGTAGCGAAACCTTTAATTGGCCCAGTACCCAAAATAAGTAAAATAACTGCTGTAAGACCAGTAGTAATGTTTGCATCTAATATAGAAGATAATGCATTATTAAAACCATCTTTAATTGCTTCTCGTTGCGATTTACCTTTATCTATTTCTTCACGAATTCGCTCAAAAATAAGGACGTTAGCATCTACAGACATACCAATAGTTAATACAATACCTGCAATACCTGGTAAGGTTAAAACAGCTCCTAATCCGGCTAATACTCCAAAAATGAATAAAATATTAACAATAAGCGCAACATCTGCAAAAATTCCGGCTTTACCGTAATAACCAATCATCCACAATAAAACTAAAACAAGTGCGATTCCAAATGATATCATACCGCTATTAATAGCTTCATGTCCTAAAGAAGGACCAACAACTTCACTCTGAACAATATCTGCTGAAGCTGGTAATTTACCTGCTCTTAATACATTTGCTAAATCTTTACCTTCAGCTACCGTAAAATCACCTGAAATTTCACTACGCCCTCCGGAAATAGCTCCTTTAGAAACACCGGGAGCAGAATACACCACATTATCTAAAACTATAGCTATCTGAGTTTGATTTTTAGAAGCATAACCTGTCATTTCTTCCCAAATCTTAGCTCCTGTACCATCCATTTGCATAGAAACAGCTACACGACCTACTTGATCGTAAGTTTGTTGTGCATCAGTAATAACACTTCCACTTAATGGTGGTTCGTTCTCTCTATTTGCTTTTAAAGCATATAAACCGGTTGTTCCAGTTTCATCATCAGGCACACCCCATACAAACTTTGCATAACGTTGTTGTGCAGGTAATAAAGATCTTACCTGAGGCATACTTAAATAATCGTTTACTTTGGCAGTATCTTTTACGCTAAAATAAGCTAGTACTGGACCTCCTTGTCGACCAGGACTTTTAACTAAATCGAATAAAGGATTTGCATTTTCAACAGCTGTACTATCCTCTGCATCTGCTAAAAGATCGTCAATTTCACTATCTTGAGTAGTTGTGGTATCAACTGTTGTTTTTTTATCTTCTTTAACAAGTCCCTTTAATACCTGATTTGCACTTCCTAAAAAGCTAGACATCTCGGTATTTCTGAATACATGCCAAAACTCTAATTGAGCTGTACTCTGTAATAAATTCTGAATACGATTTACATCCTTAGCTCCAGGTAATTCTACTAAAATTCTTCCTGAGTTTCCTAAACGCTGAATGTTTGGCTGAGTTACTCCAAATTTATCGATACGCTTACGTAAAACTTCAAAAGCAGAAGTGATAGATTCGTTTACTTTCTTTTCAATTACGCCTTCAACTTGTTCATTAGACATATCAAAAGTAACATCATCACTTAAATCTCTATTTCCGAAAATGTCCGGTGAAGCAAGTTTTGCATCTGGAATAGCTTTGAACTTTTCAAAAAACAGATTAAGAAAAGTTTTCTCTCCATTGGTTTTTGAAGCTTCTTTAGCATCAGCAATTGCTTTGTTAAAAGAAGGATCTTTAGATGAATTTGCTAAATCTCGAAGTATATCTTCAACAGAAATCTGAAGAATAACATTTATACCTCCTTTTAAGTCTAAACCTTTGTTTAGTTCCTTTTGTTTAGCATCGTTATAGCTAATACCAGCAATTATCTCTTCATTTCCGATAGAATCAAGATACTGATTTTCAGTCTGATCTCTTAAATCTGAATAATTAGCTACATTTTGGTCAATTTTCTGAATGGCATACTCTTTTGCGTCTCCCTCAACACTATTTGTGATGAACGTAAAAGAAAGTTGGTAAATACATACCAAACCAAATAAAATTGCAAAAACTTTAATAAGTCCTTTATTCTGCATTAGTCCTTAAATTATAATTATAGTAGGTCACTTTTTAAAACGGACAAATATAGCGTTTCAATTATGAAATCCCAATAATTTCTTTTTGAAAAATTTAACTTTTATATATAAAAAAAAGGCTACAAAAACTGTAGCCTTATGAGAATATCTATTAGAAAAATTGAATTATAATTCTAATAATCCATTTGTCTTTTTAACAGCAGCAGCACTTTCTTGCAATTTAGATTTTTCAGCATCGGTTAATTTAATCTCTACTATTTTTTCTAAACCATCTTTACCGATAACAGCTGGTACTCCTATAGAAATATCGCTTAATTCATATTCTCCTTCAAGGAATGCAGAACATGGGAATATTTTCTTTTGATCACAAGCAATTGCTTGTACTAGAGCAGATACTGCTGCTCCTGGTGCATACCATGCACTAGTACCTAACAATTTAGTAAGAGTAGCCCCTCCAACTTTAGTATCTTCAGCAACTTGATTTAATCGTTCTTCTGAAAGAAATGCAGATACAGGAACACTGTTACGAGTTGCCAATCTTGTTAAAGGAATCATTCCGGTATCACTATGTCCACCGATTACCATTCCATCTACATCTGAGATTGGAGCTTCTAAAGCTTCAGCTAAACGGTATTTGAAACGAGCGCTATCTAGAGCTCCTCCCATACCGATAATTTTATTTTTAGGAAGTCCAGTAACTTTATGCACTAAATATGTCATAGTATCCATAGGATTACTTACTACGATTATTGTTGCATCTGGAGAATGTTTAATAAGGTTGGTTGCCACCTCTTTAACAATACCAGCATTTATTCCGATTAACTCTTCACGAGTCATACCTGGTTTTCTAGGAATACCACTTGTGATAACAGCTACATCACTACCTGCTGTTTTTGAATAATCACTAGTACTTCCTACCACTTTAGTATCGAAACTATTTAAAGACGCTGTTTGCATTAGGTCCATTGCTTTTCCTTCTGCATATCCTTCTTTAATATCTACTAATACAACTTCTGAAGCGAAGTTTTTAATGGCAACATATTCTGCGCAGCTAGCCCCTACAGAACCAGCCCCAACTACTGTAACTTTCATTGTTTTAATTTAAAGATTAATAACTACGCTAATTTACAAATTCTAAGGATGGATTACTAATAATGCTTTATAGAAATATGTAGTTTTTAATCTTTTTACGAAGCTTCACTTGCAAATAAAAAAGCCTCGATATATCGAGGCTTTTTTATTAATTTACGCATCAATATTGGCGTATTTTGCATTTTTCTCTATAAACTCTCTACGAGGAGGTACTTCATCTCCCATAAGCATAGAAAATATTCGATCTGCTTCACTCGAACTATCGATGTTTACTTGTCGTAATTTTCGGTATTGCGGATCCATTGTTGTATCCCAAAGTTGTTCAGCATTCATCTCACCAAGACCTTTGTATCGTTGTATCTGAACTCCTCCTTTGTAGGATTCTGCTATTTCGTCTCGCTCATTTTCATCCCATGCATACCTTTTCTTACTTCCTTTCTTAACTAAATATAAAGGAGGTGTAGCAATATATATATGACCTTGCTCTATAAGCTCTTTCATATATCGGAAGAAAAAGGTTAAAATAAGTGTTTCAATATGGCTACCATCGACATCGGCATCACACATAATCACAATTTTATGGTAACGCAATTTTGAAAGGTTTAAAGCCTTACTATCTTCTTCTGTACCAATAGTTACACCAAGCGCTGTGTAGATATTTTTAATCTCTTCATTATCAAAAACTCGGTGAGACATAGCTTTCTCTACATTCAGAATTTTACCTCTTAATGGCAAAATTGCCTGAAAATTCCGATCTCTACCTTGTTTGGCAGTTCCCCCCGCAGAATCTCCCTCTACTAAGAATACTTCGCATTGTTCAGGATCTTGCTCAGAACAATCTGACAATTTTCCTGGTAAACCTCCAATACTCATGGCCGTTTTACGCTGAACCATTTCTCGAGCTTTTTTAGCTGCGTTACGGGCTTGTGCGGCAAGTATTACTTTTTGAACAATTGTTTTAGCATCGTTCGGGTTTTCTTCTAGGTAATTTTCAAGCATTTCTGAAACTGACTGAGAAACTGCTGAAGTTACTTCACGGTTTCCTAGTTTAGTTTTAGTTTGCCCTTCAAACTGTGGTTCTGCTACTTTTACGGAAATAATTGCAGTTAAGCCTTCTCTAAAGTCGTCTCCTGTAACTTCAAATTTAAGTTTATCTAATAAACCTGAAGCATCTGCATATTTCTTTAGGGTAGTTGTTAATCCTCTACGGAAACCGGATAAATGGGTTCCTCCTTCGTGAGTATTAATATTGTTTACGTAAGAATGGAGGTTCTCGTTAAACGTATTATTATACACCATGGCTACCTCTACAGGAATACCATTCTTCTCCCCTTCCATTCCTATCACTTCTGCAATAATAGGTTCTCTTGTACCATCTAGAAAACGGATAAACTCTTTCAACCCTTCATCGGAATGAAAAACTTCTCCTAAAAATTCTCCTTTTTCATCTTTCTCGCGCTTATCAGTAAGCACAATTGTTATTCCTTTATTTAGGTAAGCCAATTCACGCATACGCTTAGCAAGCGTTTCATAGCTATATTCTAAAGTTTGTTGAAAAATAGAAGGATCTGGCTTAAATGTAACCAAAGTACCATTTAATTCTGTTTCCCCTACAGGTTTAACAGGATACATTGGTTTCCCAAGCTCATATTCCTGTTCCCAAACTTGACCATCACGATAAACTGTAGCTTTTAAATGAGTAGATAAAGCATTTACAACACTAACACCTACACCGTGCAACCCACCGGAAACTTTATAGGAATCCTTATCAAATTTTCCTCCGGCACCAATTTTAGTCATTACAACTTCTAGTGCTGATACTCCTTCTTTTTTATGAAGATCGATAGGAATACCTCGACCATTATCTTCTACAGTAATCGAGTTATCTTCATTAATATCTACTTTAATAGAATCGCAATGTCCAGCTAATGCTTCATCTATTGAGTTATCTACCACTTCATAAACCAAATGGTGTAATCCTCGTACACCTGTGTCTCCGATATACATAGAAGGACGCATACGTACATGCTCCATTCCTTCTAATGCCTGTATACTATCAGCCGAATACTTTTTACCCTTGGCTTCTTCGCTCATACTTTAGCTAATTAAATTCATCTCTATTTTCAATAACGAACAAATATAACAAAACGTTAACTTCTTTATACGAGCACTTTGTCTCAAAAGAATGAAGTTATTAACAATTTTAAAAAAAGGGCACCTATTTCCCTACCTATTTTGAAGTTAGCTTAGAGTTTAAACTAAAAAAATATACATTTAAGTAATATATAAAGGCTTCCTGTTTAAAGAAAGATAGAAAATGTAACATATTATACTTCCTTTACATACAAACTTTAACAAGACATAAACATATCAACACTCCAAGAGCCTTTATATTTATTGCAAATAAAAATTTAATAAAGACAATAATGAAGAAATTAATTTTATTCAGCTTATTTATATCTATTTTAAGTGTTTCTGAAGCTTCTTTTGCACAAACAAAAGCACCCAATTTTGCGAAACTTGATGTGAGTCCTATGGATATTGCATTATATCGTAACGACAATAAAGAGCCTGTTGCTCGAGTAATATATAGTAGACCTCAACTTAGAGATCGAGAAATTTTCGGAAAATTAATTCCATTCGGAAAAGTTTGGCGTACTGGTGCAAACGAGGCTACCGAAGTTACTTTTTATAAAGATGTTTTAATTGCCAATGCTGAAATTAAAGCAGGAACGTATACATTATATACCATTCCTCAGGAAAAAGAATGGACAATTATTTTAAATAAAAAGACATTAACTTGGGGAGCTTACGAGTATAGCGAACAACAAGATTTAGCTCGTATAAATGTACCTGTTAGACAAAGCCCAAATAAAATTGAAGCATTATCGATGGTTTTTGAAAAGAATGAGTCTGGAGATGGAGAAAATCTTTTAATTGGTTGGGATAAAAGTTATGTACAGATCCCTATCAAAGTTGCCAAATAAATAATATAAGATGTAAACATCTTGATTTATAACACAAAAAAGCCACTTTAAAAGTGGCTTTTTTTATTAAGGTATATTTAAATATTTGTGAGTTTGTAAGGATACTTTCCATTTTGGATTTTTCATTACATAATCTACAATTTCAGGCATCATTTTATCTCGATTACTCCACTCAGGCTGTAAATATAAAATACAATCTTTATTCACTTTTTCTGCCTGTTCTTCTGCAAACTTAAAATCGTGTTTATTAAAAACAATTACTTTTAATTCGTTTGCTTTAGTATAAACTTCTTCTGTTGGTAACTTAATTTTCTTTGGAGAAAGGCAAATCCAATCCCATTCTCCCGATAATTTATATGCTCCGGAAGTTTCGATATGAATTTGACAACCATGCTTCTTCAATTCAGCAGTAAGCGGCCCCATATCCCAAGTTAAAGGTTCCCCTCCAGTTATCACTATCGTTTTACTTTGCTTTATTGCTTTTTCTACAATATGCCCAATTGGAGTTGGCGGATGTATAGATGCATCCCAACTTTCTTTAACATCGCACCAATGGCAGCCTACATCGCAACCACCTACTCTAATAAAATAAGCTGCTGTTCCTTTATGAAAACCTTCTCCTTGAATAGTATAAAATTCTTCCATCATCGGAAGCATTAATCCACTATTTACCAACGCCTGTGTTTCTTCTGTAATCATAGCGTGCAAAGATACACAGAATCTTTTGTTTCTGAATTAAGCGTAAATAAACTTTTAAAACTAGTTCCTAAAAACATATTTATAGTAGAATTACCAAACTATTAATTAATTTTAAATACATTTATTTAAAAAACAAGCGCTATTCATGAATTTTCGATTACTACTTCTACTACTTTTTCTCTTTTGTAGTAGTTGTGCTGTATTCAAGTCAAAAACAGCATCTATAGATAAAATTTTTAATGAAGCTGAAACATTTAAACACGGTTTTTCCGGTTTTGTTGTCTATAATCCTGCTACACAACAAACACTTTACAGTAAAAATGCCCATAAATACTTTATTCCGGCATCTAACACTAAACTAATAACGTTTTATGCAAGTTTAAAAATATTAGGGGATTCAATTCCTAGTATTACTTATAAAGAAAATAAAGATTATCTTATATTTTCAGGTACTGGAGATCCAAGTTTACTTTACAAAGACTTCAATAGTAATCGGGTAATTGATTTTCTAAAAAATTCAACCAAAAAATTAGTATTAAAACCGAAATACGTTACAACAAAAAGATTTGGATCGGGATGGGCTTGGGATGATTACAATGATGACTATTCTGCCGAACGAAGCGCATTTCCGATATACGGCAATAGAGTTTCTTTCCAACTAAAAAAGGAGGCTAAATTACCCATTATCTATCCAAATATATTTTCGGATTCTACAGTAGTTTCAACAGAAATCAATCAGCCAATTCTTCGAAAAGAAAAGCAAAACATATTTCAGTATAAAAATGTAGTTGAAAACTATCAAAAAGAGATTCCTTTTATTACTTCGGAAAAAACTACGGCTACTCTTTTAAGTGATACATTACGTAAAGAAGTTTTAAACTACGATGACATATTCGAAAACAAGAACCCAATTGAACTTACCGACACTATTTATAGTGTAGCTGCAACTAGTTTATACAAAACTATGCTTCAAGAAAGCGATAATTTTATTGCAGAACAACTGCTAATGTTATGTGCCGATAAATTAAATAAAAATTACAATAGCAAAGCAGCTATAAACACTATCAAAAAAATGCTTTTTACTTATTTTTCAGATCCTTTTTATTGGTACGATGGTTCCGGACTTTCTCGGTATAACTTATGTACACCACAAAGTTTAGTTGATTTAATCACTGAAATTGTTAATGAAATAGGAACCGATAACTTTAAAAAAGTATTACCTGCAGGAGGAGAATCCGGAAGTCTTAAAAATTATTACATAGCAGATAAACCTTATATTTATGCTAAAACAGGTTCGCTAAGAAACAACCACTCATTAAGCGGACTTCTACTTACAAAAAGTGGAAAAACTTTATATTTTAGCTTTATGAATAGTAATTACACTATTTCTTCTTCTCAGTTAAAACAAACCATGGAAGAGATTTTAAAGACTGTTCGAGACCAATACTAAATTCTGAAAGTTCCATTATGCAAAGACGTAAATTTTTACAAAATATAGGTATAAGTAGTGCAGCATTACCACTACTAAGCTTTACAGCTAATACTAAAACAGACTTAGTACAACCAAAAAATAAATTAATTCCTAAAGCTTTAAAAGAAGGAGATACTATTGGAATTATTAGTCCGTCTGGTGCTATTTACGAAAATGCCCCTTATGAAATTGCTAAAGAATCTTTTGAGGCAATGGGATTAAAAGTTAAATTCGGAAAATACACCAGAAACCGTTACGGACATTTAGCCGGCACTGATAAAGAACGAGCAGCAGAATTAAACGAAATGTTTAAAAGCCCAAAAATAGACGCTATAATTGCATTACGTGGCGGATCGGGTGCTGCTAGAATTTTAGAATTACTAGATTATAAAGCGATCGCTAAAAACCCAAAAATATTTATTGGCTATAGCGATATTACAGCTTTACATCTAGCCATCTATAAAAAAACAGGATTAGTTACATTTCATGCTCCTCTTGCTGTTTCTACTTGGAATCAATTTAGTGTATCCCATTTTAAATCTATTTTATTTGAAAAACAAACACCTTTACTAGAAAACCCTAAAGACAAAGGAGACAATCTCACTCAAACTACAAACAGAACTCGAACTATAACTTCTGGCAAAGCTATAGGAGTTTTACTAGGTGGCAATTTATCGGTTTTAACAGGAATTATGGGAAGTGATTATTTCCCAACCGATTGGAACAATAAAATTTTATACGTTGAAGATGTTGGAGAAAAAATATATGCAGTAGATAGAATGATGACACAACTAGAATTAGGAGGTGTGCTGAAACAAATAAAAGGATTTGTATTTGGCAAATGTACTGATTGTAAACCCGGAGGTAGCGATTATGGTTCTTTAACTTTAGATGAAGTTATCGATCATTACCTAAAACCATTAAACATACCTGCATTTAGTGGTGCAATGATTGGGCATATTGATGATAATTATACAATACCAAATGGTATAGAAGCAGAGATTAATGCTAACAATGGCAGTATTAAACTTTTAGAACCAGCAGTAAATTAATAATTTGCATAGCAAAAAAAAGCAGTTACACAACACTTCTTTTTGCTTACTTTTACTGCTACAAATTTAAAATTTCAGCAAATTAAATTACTATGAAAAAAATAGTACTAGGAATACTTATTGCAACAATAATTACAACATTTTCTTGTCAGAAAGATGAAAATAATCCTTTTTTAATTACGCCAATACAAGTTGGAAAATTAAAAAAAACAACTAAAATTAATCAATTAGACTCTATTTTCAGAAACGATTCAATAGTAAAAAATTCTTCGGAATCAATGCAGCTTAGAGGAAGCACCG
This sequence comes from Zunongwangia sp., assembly GCF_048269745.1. Classification (NCBI taxonomy): domain Bacteria; kingdom Pseudomonadati; phylum Bacteroidota; class Flavobacteriia; order Flavobacteriales; family Flavobacteriaceae; genus Zunongwangia; species Zunongwangia sp. Next base: position 138,815 of record NZ_JBLXIB010000006.1, read on the forward strand.
AAATTGAAATTTTCGACAAAGGCGGAGCACCTTTACTTACTGTTGAACCTTCTCAAGCCTTCGATTCTACCAGCACCGTAGGTTATATTCGAGTATTAGATTCTCGCTACAAAACAAAAGCAGGTTTAAATACTAAAAGCACTTTTAAAGATATTGTTGAAAATTATAAAATCTCTCGTATAGAAAACACTATAAGCTCTGCTGTGGTATTCCTAGACGAAATAAATGCATATATCACTATCGATAAAAAAGAACTACCATCACAACTTCGTTACGATACCAATGCAAAAATAAGAGCTTCACAAATTCCCGATAATGCAAGTTTTAAATACTTTATGATTTACTGGCAATAATCAATAAAAACAACTTTACTTTTATCTGTTTTATTACTATTAACCAGTTGTGAGCCCACTGCAGATTTCCATACTACTAGCTTGAAAGAAGGAGGTACAAATAGCATAAAAACTTTTTCTATACCTGAGATAAAAACAGTAAATAAAGATAATAGTTATATTGAAATTACAGAGAAGATGAAGTCTACTCTAAAATCTGAATTAAAAAGTCAGGGTTACGAATATTTAGATAAAGATGCAGATATAAATATTTATGGTACGCTTTTACAATTTAAAGAAGGGAATGCTACTGCACGTTATTTTGCTGGTATCTATGGAGCAGGAAAAGATGAAATGACATTCAATTTCTCTATAAAAAATGATAATGGAGAAGAATTAATCAACGGTAATGTTAGTGGGCAAATAAAAACCGGAGCTTGGGGTGGTGAAACTAAAGAAATTTGCCAAAAAATAGCGAAAGATATAGCAATGAAATTAAAAGAATATAAAATTTAATTAACGCTAAAACAGCTACTCAATACTAATAGAAATACATAATAGAATTTAAATTCTTAAGACAAATTTTTTCCATTCATTACCGGAATACTGAAGTTTTTATCCCCTATTAAAAAAGAAAATTCAAGACAGTTTATTACCAATAAATAATACTATTATTATATATAATTTTTATTATTTTTTACTATAAAACAACCCCACTTGTAAAAACAAATGGGGTTGTAAATTTGTTTCTTAAACTCTAAGTACTTTTCAAAAGTTAATTACAATCAGCATCACAAAATTCTGCATTTTCATAATCTTGCTCTGTGAAAGTAAATATTTTCCCTTGATTTTATGGTAGTTCCATAGCAGGTTTTTTTTCATCGGTAAAGTGAACTCCTAATGAATATATATAGCTATGCTAATGATGAAACTTATTTTTATAATAAAAGTGGCCGGGTTTACGCCAAAGAAATAAATGAAAATACTGAAGAAGTTGAATCTATTAATAGAACTGTAACAGCAATAGCTCCTGAAAAAAAAACGGATATTGATTTTTGTTTGTATGCCGGCACAGATACTTCTGGCCGCCCGGCATGTGCATCAAACATTAGTAGAGATTTATCCCTAGATAAAATTGGTCCTGAATTTTGGGATCCGTGGTTATGGTTCTGCGTTTACTCAAAATCTTTTAAAGATAGTATTGAATGCTCTACACACGAAATCTACGATATCAAAGAGCTTAGTTTTAAGTTTAACGAAAAGCAGATCATAAAAAAATATTAAAAAAGTTTCAATCTGAAAAAGTTATGAAAGTGGAAGTGGAGAGTGAGAGTTTTTAAATTATATAAATTATTTTCTTGAGAAGAAGTGATATATTTGAAAATGAAAACAAAATACCTCTTTCTAAATAAACTTTTAAAAAAAACGGGGTTTTCTTTAGTTTAGAATTCTACTTTGGAAATTTTAATAAAGACTCAAAAACAAATTCAAGACTTTGAATTTCTATATTATTACAGCGACAATAATATTAAAAGCTTTTTCGATTTAAAAAGTAAATCGAACTCTCAATTAGATCAAGATTTATTTGTTTTATTTGAAACAAATTTTAAACAAAATGGGTACTTCGTTGAATTTGGAGCAACTAACGGTATTGCTCATAGTAATACTCATTTATTAGAAATAGATTTTGGATGGAAAGGAATTTTAGCCGAACCTTCTAAATACTAGCATTCTAATTTAGAGAATAACAGAAAATGTTTTATAGAAAAGAAATGCGTCTGGAGTAGATCACATGAGTTTGTAGAGTTTTGCGAAACAAACAGCCCCTCCTTACCAACTATAAAAGAATATACTTTCTCTGACTCTCATTCTAAAAATAGAAATAATACGATTATCTATCGAGTTCATACAATATCACTTAATGACTTACTTAATAAGTACAATGCACCTAGAATTATAGATTACTTATCAATAGATACTGAAGGTAGCTAATACGAAATTTTGAAAACATTTGATTTTAATAACTATAAATTTAGAATAATTACAGTAGAACATAATTTTACAGAAAAAAGAGAAAAGATCTTTAAATTATTAACTTCAAATGGATACGAAAGAATTCATGAAAAAAAATCTAAGTTTGATGATTGGTATGTTTTAAAAGTCTAGTGTAAAAATATTAGAGTGATCAGGCGGGATCGACTTTTTATGTTTTCTAAGATAGTTTTTTATTCCGGCAATTGACTTATGCTGCGTAATTGGCATTAATCGAAACAAGATCTCCATTTCTCCCTTCCCCTCATCAACTAGACTATTATATAAATTCATAATTGCCGTATGCCTGCAGCTGTATATTCCATATTCCCTACCAAACCCTAACCTCGTTTTGACTTCTCTAAAGCGTTTACCAAAATGATCTGCTTTACTTTTTAATGAAACATCCCAATCGGCAGGTTTATTTTGATTCGTAAATAAAGTATAGGAAGGTGGGGCTTTCTCTAGCTCCATTTCTTTGATGGTTGGTTTTAATTTTTCAATCACACGTCTAACAGATAAATCCTCGGTTTTAGTTTCAACCTGCAGCAACCAGTTTTTAGTATTAATATCTTTTACCTTTAACCGGCAAATCTCAAGCGGTCGCAACAATGAATAAATAACGAAGGAAACATAATGCTTTAAATAAGGATCTGTTTTTTCGAGCTCTTCTTTTATCATTTGAAGCTCTTCCATGGTAAAAGCTTTATTATTTACAGGATCTGATTCTACGTTCGGAATATCTTTAATGAAATTATAAGGAATTAGCCGCTCATTTTTCATCGTAGTAAACAATGCCGAAAGACTCGATTTATGATTATTAACTGAGCTTCCAGAGACTTCTTTACCAGTTTGCTCATTTACATAATCAAATCTAAGCCAATCCAAAAACTCATAGAACTGATCAATTCCAAATCGTGCAGGATCTGCTCCGTAGTATCCATTATCTTTTGCCCATTGCAGAAAACGATTCATGTGAAATTCATAACCGTTAAGCGTAGATTTTTTCTTGCCAGATTTTAATTTGATTTTATACGCATACTCCATCGCCCTGGCCAGTGTCATTTGTGGTCCACGATGTTTTGCTTTCTTAGAATTTCGCTCTTGTGTGTCCGGAACCCATCCACGTTCTAAAGCAAGCGATAAAATAGAAGCTAAATGTTTCCCTGCAGTTCTTCTTTCCTTAACTGTCTTAAGCCGATTTATCTTCTTTGTAAAAGTGAATTTTTTATCAAATGGCCCATCTGGATCCGATCGCCAATGAACATAAACATACCACCTTTTACCAGGAGCAACAGTTGGTTTTCCATTTATCCTGGGAATAAAAAGTTTTGGAGTAGAATATCTCTTTTTCGCCATCGAAATCTCTAATTCAATTACAGAATTTCTGGGTACGTTTCTGGGTACGATTTCGTTTTTATCCTTATTTTCCATAGTAAGAAGAAGGGCCTAAAAACAAAAAAACCCCTGTATTTACAGGGGTTCCAATGGTACTCGGAGCGGGACTTGAACCCGCACGGACGCATTTGTCCATTGGATTTTAAGTCCAACGTGTCTACCAATTCCACCATCCGAGCGTAATGCTATATGTGTCCTGAGCGAAAAACGGGATTCGAACCCGCGACCTCCACCTTGGCAAGGTGGCGCTCTACCAACTGAGCTATTTTCGCGTCTGTTAAAGAACGTTCGGCAATGCCGATATGCAATTGTTGATTGCGGGTGCAAATCTAGCACATTTCTTAGATTGACAAAACTTTTTTGAGGTTTTTTTAAAAATTAATTACTATTTTTTTTCTGAACAACTAACATTCTTTTAATTTCATTCAACTTCATCAAAGCCTCTACAGGCGTAAGTGTATCAATATCAATAGTTAACAATTCATCACGCAAATCTTCCAATAAAGGGTCGTCAAGATTAAAAAAACTTAACTGCATTTCATCTTTTGCTGATTTTTTTAAAATTTCGCCACTTTCTTCCATATTATGGCTTTCTTCCAACTTCTTTAAAATCTTATTTGCTCGATGTAAAACCTGTTGTGGCATCCCCGCCATTTTTGCTACATGAATCCCAAAACTATGCTCGCTGCCACCGGGAACCAACTTCCGCAGAAAAAGTACATTATCTTCTAATTCCTTTACAGAGACATTATAATTTTTAATTCGAGTAAATGTATCACACATTTCATTTAACTCATGATAGTGTGTTGCAAATAGTGTTTTTGGACGTGAAGGATGCTCGTGCAAGTATTCACTAATCGCCCAGGCAATCGAAATCCCGTCATAAGTACTGGTACCACGACCAATTTCATCTAAAAGCACTAAACTACGCTCAGAAATGTTATTAAGGATATTAGCGGTTTCGTTCATCTCTACCATAAACGTCGATTCACCCATCGATATATTATCGCTGGCACCAACTCTGGTAAAAATTTTATCTACTAAACCAATATTTACCGATTTTGCAGGCACAAAACTTCCCATTTGAGCCATAAGCACAATAAGTGCCGTTTGGCGTAGAATAGCCGACTTACCACTCATATTAGGCCCGGTAATCATGATGACCTGCTGTTCATCGCGGTCTAAGAAAACGCTGTTGGTCACATACGATTCTCCAATAGGTAATTGCTTTTCGATCACCGGATGGCGACCGTCTTCAATTTGTAACTCGAACCCTTCCTCTATTTCAGGCTTGCTATATTGTTCGATTTTGGCCTGCTGCGCAAAAGAGCATAAACAATCTAATTGAGCAATTGACTGCGCATTTTGTTGTACCGGCTGAATATAATCGTTCATCCAAAGCACCAGTTTCGAAAATAATTCCTGCTCTAATTGCAGAATCTTCTCTTCAGCACCTAAAATTTTCGCTTCGTATTCCTTTAATTCTTCAGTAATATAACGCTCTGCATTTACTAGTGTTTGTTTCCGTACCCATTCTGCAGGAACTTTATCTTTATGTGTATTTCTAACTTCGATATAATAGCCATACACATTATTATTTCCGATTTTTAGCGAAGAAATTCCTGTTGCTGTACTTTCTCTTTCCAACATATTATCCAGGTAATCTTTGCCTGAAAATGCAATATCTCGAAGCTCATCTAATTCTTTATGAAAACCTTTAGCGATTACATTTCCTTTCTGAACTAAAACCGGTGCTTCTTCGTTAATACTTTCGGTTATTTTAGACCGAAGTAATTCGCAGGCATGTAAATTATCGCCAATAACTTTTAAAGCTTCATTTTCGCAGTTTAAAGCGTTATCTTTTATAGGAATAATTGCCGCTAAAGAATTTTTAAGCTGAATAACCTCACGCGGACTCACCTTTCCTGTGGCTACTTTTGAAATTAAGCGTTCTAAATCGCTCATTTCTTTAATCTGCCCCTGAATTTTGTTTAAAACTTCCGGATGATCTAATAGAAAACCAACAACTTGGTGACGTTTTTTTATTTTTTCTGAATTCTTTAAAGGTAATGCAAGCCAACGTTTCAGCAATCGCCCACCCATTGGAGAAATCGTCTTATCGATCACATCCAAAAGTGTTACTGCATTGGCAGCGTTACTGTGATATAATTCAAGATTCCGGATGGTGAATCTATCCATCCATACATATTCTTCTTCTGCAATACGATTAATCGCAGTAATATGCTGCAATTTTTTATGCTGAGTTTCGGCTAAATAATGGAGAATTGCTCCTGAAGCTATAATTCCTTCCTCCAAATGCGAAATACCAAATCCTTTTAAAGAAGCGGTTTCAAAATGACTAGTTAATGTTTCTAAAGCAAAATCATTTTTAAAAACCCAATCTTCTAAGTAGAAAACATGATAATCTTCCCCAAAATCTAAAGCAAAATTCTTTTTATATTTCTTCTGAATTAAAACCTCACTCGGACTAAAATTCTGAAGCAACTTATCAATATATTCCTGAGTTCCCTGCGCAGTTAAAAATTCACCTGTTGAAACATCCAAAAATGAGATTCCCAGGTTTCTTTTTCCGTAATGAATAGCACATAGAAAGTTATTCGATTTACTATTTAAAACCTCATCGCTTAAGGCTACACCGGGGGTTACCAGTTCGGTTACTCCACGTTTAACGATTTTCTTAGTCATCTTTGGATCCTCTAACTGATCGCAAATCGCTACACGTTGTCCGGCTTTTACTAGTTTGGGTAGATAAGTGTTTAAAGAATGGTGCGGAAATCCAGCCAATTCGCTCCGTTCGCTACCATTATTACGTTTTGTAAGAACAATATTTAAAATTCGGGCTGCCACAACAGCATCTGCTCCAAAAGTTTCGTAAAAATCTCCTACCCGAAACAACAACATTGCATCAGGATATTTAGCTTTAATAGCCGAATATTGCTTCATTAACGGAGTCACTTTTGCTTCTTTCTTTGCTGCCAAAATATTAGTATTTAGATATGGCTAAAATAAAGAAACCACTTTGCTATTCGAAAATTTGAGCCTAGCTTTTATTCACATCTTTTTAGTAGTTAGAATTTAGACATAAGAGCATGAGATTATTCAGCATATAAAACAACAAGTCTTGAATCCTGCGTCCTAAGTATTACTTCTATTATTTATGTTCTATTTTCTCTTGTCCATGACCTATCACCTAAACCTGTCTTCCCTCCGATCCTTCTTCCGTAGGAATTAATTCATATTCAAAATCGGGATTTAAGCCTTTTTCCCTTCGATGAGAGACATAAATAATTGCGGTATCACTTTGGGCTGCGATATGATTGATCAGATTCGTGATTTTTAATGCACTTTTATCATCTAGTGCAGTTGAGGGTTCATCTAAAATTAATAATGGCGGATGTTTTATCATGGCTCGAGCAATTAACACCATTCTTTTTTCCAGATTCGGTAAATCGTTAAAAACTTTTTTTGCTTTTTCTTGCAATCCTAATAGCTCTAACCACTGCTTAGCTAAAACCTTTTGTTTATCCGTGGTTTTTTGATAAAGCCCTACACTGTCTACCAATCCCGAAATCACCATATCTTCTAGCGTATTTCTTCGGTTGAACAATTCCGTAAGTGCAGGAGAAAAATAACCAATCTTCTTTTTAATATCCCAAACCGATTCGCCACTGCCTTTTTTCTTTCCAAAGAGAAAAAGATCGACTCCGTAGGCTTTAGGATTATCACCGTAAACCATGCTTAAAATGGTGGTTTTCCCAGATCCATTGGGTCCGGTGAGTTTCCAAAATTCGCCACGCTTAACTTTCCAATTAATATTTTTTAAAATTGGCCGATCTTCGTAGGAAACATTAACATTTTCTAAACATATCAAACTTTCAGGGATATCTTCAAAAACCTTTGGAGCAGGCGGAATTGTTTCTATTTTATTTAAAATTTCCTGCCTATTGTCTACAAAATCATTTTTATTGATAAAGTTAGAATTTCCGTCTTTATCTAAAACGAGAATAGTATCTATAAAGGGTAAAATATCTTCTTTTCTTCGGAAAATTTGCACCATACTAAAATCCGATTCTAATTCGGTTAAACGCTGCTTAAAATTTACTACCGATTGCACATCTAAACAATCAAAAGGATCATCTAAAATTAAATAATCGGGCTCTTTTTTTAGTAAATATTCTAATAAAGCTTTTCGTTTTTCACCACTGGAAAATGTACGCAAACTTCGATTTTCATCCTGAACTAAAACTGAATTTCCGTGTTTTTGATCTTCTTTTATAAAGTTTTGCAAAACAGTTTCAGAATGTGACTCCCCATTTTTATACTGAAAATCTTCAAAACCGGATACTTTTTTATCGTTTTCTAAATCACTTATCAGCCGTGCAATTGCTTTGTAATTTTCAGCATAAACCGCAATATGTGTCATATTCTATTTTAAATTCTTTAGCCAATCGATTAATTGTGCACTCCAGTTTTCTAGATAATACATACCATTTGCTAGCGCAAAACCATGCCCCCCTTCAGGATAAATATGCATTTCGGTTTTCACACCATCTTTTTGCAAAGCAGAATACATACGCAAACTATTTTCTACAGGAACAACATCATCATCACTAGCATGTAAAATAAATGTAGTTGGTGTATTTTCAGTCACTTGTAATTCGTTAGAAAACTCTTCTTCTAAAGACAATTTTGGATCTTTTCCTAATAAATTATCATGCGAACCTTTATGAGTAATTGCCGGATCCATACTAATCACCGGATAAATTAAAACCATAAAATCTGGACGAATTTCTTCAGAATCTGTGCTATCTATTGCTGAATAAAATTCTTCCTGATAGTGCGTTCCCAAAGTGGAAGCCAAATGACCACCTGCAGAAAATCCCATAACCCCAACTTTGTTTTTATCAATATTCCAAGATGAAGCATTTGCACGAAGTATTCTAATGCCACGTTGTGCATCCTGAAGCGGTGCTTTAAAATTTTCTTTTACTGAAGCTGATAATGGTAAACGATATTTTAAAACTCCGGCAGCAATTCCTTTTGAATTTAAGAATTTGGCAATCTGTGTTCCTTCCCAATCATAAGCTAAGCCAGCATAACCACCTCCGGGACAAATTAAAACAGCTTGTCCGGTTGCGGTTTGTGTAACCGGAAGATAAATTTCTAAAGTAGGTTGTTGCACTTTCGAAATCCATACAATATCTCCATCATTTACTTCTTCCCTCTCATCAGATTGCTGATAATTAGGCATTTTATTTTTAGGCCATAATGGTAAAGTTTGTATTTGAGCAATCATCGGAAAATTTAAAAACAAGAATAAAACACTAAATAGCTTCATAAGAAATTGATTTTTATAGTATAAAAATAATCAATAATCTTAGGATAAAACCACAAGATTCAAAAACAATAAAATTTGAAATCTTATGAAGTCTTCTTCTTTCCTTGATCTACATAAAATCTCATTTATTTCTGTTAAAAAATGATCAGATTATGAATCCAATTTAGGTTAACGCTTCATTAAAATTATTTTTTCTAAAAACAAACCTTTTACTGATAGCCCGCTGCCTGAAGATTAAATAATTCAGCATATAATTTATCGTTTTCCATTAATTCTTCGTGCGTACCAATTTCTAGCACAGCACCATTTTTTAAGACCATAATCCGATCTGCAATTCTTACCGTACTAAAGCGGTGTGAAATAATCACCGCAGTTTTGCCTTGGGTAAGATTTATAAAACGATCGAAGGCTTCAGTTTCGGCGCGAGCATCTAAAGCCGAAGTAGGTTCATCTAAAATCAGCACCTCAGCATCTTTCATATAAGCTCTGGCTATCGCGATTTTTTGCCATTGTCCACCCGAAAGATCTTTTCCTTGTTTAAAGCGTTTTCCTAATTGCTGATCAAAACCTTTAGGTAAATCTGAAATAACCTGATTTGCAAGACTTTTTTCAGCAGCAGCATCTAGCTTAAATTGATTATCGATTTCCCGAATATCCCCCATGGCGATATTTTCACGAAGCGTAAGCTCAAACTTCACAAAATCCTGAAAAATTACACCAAAATACTGCTGATATTGGGTCTTTTCGTACTGTTTCACCGGAATACCTTCCAACAAAATTTCACCTTCAGTAGGTTCATAAAACCGAAGAAGAAGTTTAATTAGGGTTGTTTTCCCTGCTCCATTTTCGCCTACAAAGGCCAGTTTTTCACCTGCACGTAATTCAAAATTTATATTCCGAACCACCCATTTATCTGATTTTGGATATTTAAAGCCTACATTTTTAAAAACGAAGCCGGTGTTAATTTTCTTCGGAAGCGGTAAACCTTCACTATCGGAATTATCGTATTGAAGATCCAGAAACTCAAAATAATCCTGAAGATACAGCGCACTCTCGGTAATTTGAGTGAAACGCGTAAAAAACCCTTGTAATTTTGAACGTAACCGATTAAATGAGCCCGATAGGAAAGTAAGGTCTCCAAGCGTAAAAACTCCTAAAACTGTTCTAAAAACAATTAAAGCATAGGCTCCATAATAGGCAGAAGTACCAATTACATTAAAAACAGAACCCCATCCGGCTCGCTTTTTGGCCAGTTTTTTATTAGCTAAATAATATTGATCGGACAAAGTTTTAAATCGGTTTGCCAAATACCCGGAAAGTCCGAATAATTTAACTTCTTTAGCAGTGACATCACTAGCCCCTGCATAGCGCAGATAATCGAGTTCACGCCGTTCCTGCGTCCAACTCCTGGCTAGGGAATAACTGGTGCCACTAAATTTAATTTCGTTTATAATGGTAGGTACGATAGATACTACCAGCAAAATAAGTAACCAGGGTTCAAAGGCAACCACCCCCACAAGCAATGAAATAATTACAATTACATCTTCGCCTTGCGTAAGAATATTAGACATTAATCCAACTCTGCCGGTAGTTTGGCGCCTTGCTCTTTCGAGCTTATCATAAAATTCTGAATCTTCTAATTGGTCTAAATTCAGTTCAGCTGTTTTTTCAATAATTTTTACTGAAGTATTTATCGAATATTGATCGCCAAGCAAAGCATCAGATAAAGAAACACCGCGACTTAAAAGATCTGATAGAATCGCCAGACCAAATTCCGCAGCAACAAATATCCATAATCGGGAAAAATCTTTTACTTCAGCATCGATTTGTACCACTACCTCATCGATAATAATTTTTCCGATCCACAACAAAGCTAACGGAATTACAGCACTTAAGATTCGGCTACCAATATTGGCATAAAACAACAACGGATTTACTTTTCGAATTTCTTTAAAGAAACGTGGTACAAATTGTAACGAAGCAAAGCTATCCTTAAGATTTATAGTATTTGGTTCTAATGTTTTTTTAGGTCTTGGCAAATGGTTTAGTTTAATACAGGTTCCTTTAATGGTCTTTGAAAATACGAAATCCTTACTCGATATCAAGAATTACTATTTCAATAAAAAAGCCCCGAAAATGAATTCGGAGCTTTTATAATTTGAGGTTTATCGAAAATTACTCTTCAGCAACCTGATCTAATAAAACCTCGATTCCTTTTTCCAATTGCTGATCACGACCTTCGCTAATCACGCCCGGCATATTTTTTACGATAATATCGGGTTCGGTTTGGTTATTTTCCATCCATTCGCCGGCTTTATTCTTAGCACTTACCGGAACAACTCCCCATACAGTACCATCTGCAAGACCTTCCCAACCTGCGAAACTACAGGTTCCCGGTACCGGCATTCCAATAGTAGTCCCGATATTTAAATCGGTATATCCGCTGGCATAGCAATGCCCATCAGAATACATACTTTCGTTAAACAATGAAAGTGTAGGTTTTGTCCATCGTGATGTTGGCTCGCCGCCTACAACTTTAGCTTCCGTTTCGTAAGTGATAAACGGAGTTCCTGTAAAGAAAGCAGCAAGATCTGCAACTAGATCTCCACCGCCATTAAAACGTGTATCCACGATCACTCCTTTGGTTTCAAAATATTTACCCATCATATCTTCATAGATCGAACGATAAGGCTCGTCGCTCATTCCCGGAATATGTACGTAACCTAATTTTCCATTACTTTTTTCTTCAACTTCTTTGCGGTTAATACGTACAAAACGGTTGTATAATAAACTACGCTCCTGCCCCAAAGAAATAGGTTTCATGGTAATTTGTTTTGGCTCCTTTGCTTCAGGATCTTTAATCTCCAGTAATACAAACTTATCAGCTTTATGATTCAGGTATTTTGCAATATCCTGATCGCTTTCAATCGTTTGGCCATCTATTGCCGTAATTACCATTCCCGGTTTGATATCGTAAGCCGCTTTATCTAAAGGCCCGCCTTTAATCACTTCAGTAATTTTAATGCCATCGCCTTCAAAATAGTAATCCATAAAAATTCCCAGTGATGCGGTTTCGTCTCCATCGTTGCTGCGATTACTGTAACGTGCTCCTGAATGTGAAACATTCAACTCTCCTAACATTTCAGAAAGCATTTCAGCAAACTCATAAGAATTGCCAATATGCGGCAGATATTTTTTATACTGAACATATAACGAATCCCAGTTTTTACCGTGGAATGTTGGTTCGTAGAAAATATTCTTTGTTCTTATATACACATGATCGAACATCTTTTCTCGTTCAGCGTCTTCGTCGTAATCCATATTTCCAGCGATCTTGATTCCTTCAGATTTGCCTTTATCTGTATCGATCTTAGAAATATTTCCGCCGCTTAATAAATAAAGATTTTCCTGTTTTTTATCCCAAGCTAGACTTCCTCCTCTGGAATTTAGTTTTACCGCCATTTTAGTTTCACCGGTTCTAAGATTAGTTTCCCAAAGATTGTTTTTATCTTCAAAACTCGATAGATAATAAATCTTTTCTCCATCCTTAGAAAGTACCGCATCACTTAAGCTACTAGAATGCGTAGTAAGCCGTTTCTTTCGTTCTTCCAGGCCATCCCAATCGAACTTAAGATCTTTAACTTCTTCGTCTTTCTTATCCTTCTTGTCTTTTTTATCGTCCTTTTTGTCTTCGTCTTTATCTTCTTTCTGAGCTTCTTCAACAGCTTTCATTAGCTTATAATCTTCTTCAGACATATTGAATTTATCATAAGCATCCTGCGTAAAGAACATCGAATACACATCAGCTTCAGTTCTACCGCTGGTCGCGTAACTTTTTAGTCCGTTTCTATTACTAAACCAAAGCATTTGCTTCCCGTCGTTTACCCATTTTGGATTATAATCCTGATAACCGCTTTCGGTTAAATTTTCACGCTTACTGCCGTCTGCGGCAAGCAACAAAATTTCGTTATTACTTAGCAATTTACCCCAACTCATTAAAATCCACTTGCTATCCGGGCTCCAGGTAAAATCTTTATCGCCATCGCTCATGGTAAATAGATCTTCAGGAGTTAAAAGATCGATTTCTTTTCCTGAATCCAGATCTTTTACACGCAAAGTTCTTCGTCCTGAAATATACGCCAGCTTTTTACCATCTGGAGAATATTTAGGGATGTAACTATCAGTTTCACCTTCGATAACAGGCTCTTCTTTTAGTAAGGTTGAAGCATAGAAAAATGGTTCCTCTTTTCTTACAATTTCGGTTTTATAGATACTCCATTTTCCATCACGCTCGCTAGAATACACAACCGATTTTCCATCTGGAGTGAACGACACAAAGCGCTCCTGATTTGGTGTATTGGTAATTCTTTTGGTTAAAGATCCATCTACAGAAGTAACAAAAACCTCCCCACGAGCCACAAAAGCGATCTCTTTACCGTTTGGAGATACTTCCATTTCGCGAACACCATCTCTAATATCTATATAATTATCGCTATTATCTACAGATTGGGTTCTAATATTTACATTCACTTTTTTAGGCGCACCACCTTCTTTCATGGTGTATAATTCACCGTCATACCCAAAAGCTAAAACACCATTACCGAAACTTAAAAAACGTACGGGAAAATCTTTAAAATCGGTTAATTGCTCAGATTTTTCAGGGTTTTCTATTGATAGTTTATGAACATTAAAGTTGCCGCTTTCTTCACTTAAGTAATATAAATTCTCTTCAGAAGCATCAAAAATTGGCTGACGATCTTCTCCTTTAAACGAAGTAATCATCGTATGCTTATCGTTATCAACATCATACTTCCATAAATCACGAGTTACTGAAGATACATGATGCTTACGCCATTCGTTCTCTCCGCCAACTTTATCATGATACACCATTGTTTTCCCATCTTCACTTACCTGAACATATTCTGCCGGAATTGTAAAAATCTGATCTACACGCCCACCTTCAACCGGAACGCTATATAATTCTGGTTGATAGCTAGTAGGAAACTGGCGATGTTCTGCTAAATCCTGGCGAACTGCACCAAAGATAACTGACTTATTATCTGCGGAAAAAGTAAATGGTTTTTCGTCGTTACTGTGATAAGTTAATCTTGTTGCCGGGCCGCCCAAAGCATCCATCACAAAAACATCAAAATTACCGTAGCGATCTGAAGCAAATGCCAATTGCTTACCATCCTTGCTCCAAACCGGCATATAATCATGCGCTTTATGAAATGTGATTTGTTTTGCATCGCCGCCAATCGCTGCAACTGTATATAAATTGCCTTTATAAGTAAATGCAATGGTTTCACCATCTGGAGAAATAGATTGGTATCGAATCCATTTTGGGGTGACCTGGGCAAAACTTTGCCCAACAGCCAAAAGAATCGCAAAAAGTAAAAAGAGAACTTTCTTCATGTTATGGATTGTTTTTTGAAGTTATTGATCTCCCAAAGATGCCAAAAAAAGCTGAGCTTTGAAATAGCAAGGCTTTACAGCCATTCACTCTTAAATTTCGGTATTATCAAAAACTTTTATTTTCAGCATAATTCTATAAAATCATTTCTCATTTTATAAAAAATTGGTTTTTAATTATTAATTCTGAATTTCTATAAGCAATAATCTCTATGTTAAAGCCGACAAATATTTTTATTTTTGCGGTATGAAAAATAGAAAGATCAAAAACAGTGAGCTAAATCGTAAGTCGGTTGAAGAATTTAAAGAAGCTAAAAAAACACCGATAATTGTTATTCTGGATAATATTAGAAGCTTGAATAACGTAGGATCGGTTTTTAGAACTTCTGATGCGTTTTTGATTGAAAAAATCTATTTATGCGGAATTACTGCTAAACCACCACACAAAGACATCCAAAAAACAGCACTTGGCGCTACCGAAACAGTGGCTTGGGAACATGTTGAAGACACCTTAGATTTAGTTGAAAAACTGAAAGAAGATAATGTGAAAGTCTTTGCTATAGAACAGGCTGAAGGTGCCGTTATGCTCAATGATTTTAATCCTGAAATTGGTGAAAAAATTGCTGTAGTTTTTGGAAACGAAGTTAAAGGTGTACAACAAAAAGTAGTCTCAGCAAGCGATGGCGTTATTGAAATTCCGCAAGCCGGAAGCAAACATTCTTTAAATATCTCGGTTAGTACAGGTGTTATTCTTTGGGATTTATATTCAAAACTAAAAGCCGCAGATTATAGTTCTGCCGATGGACACGGACATTAATTTAGTAATTAGTATTGAGAATTTAGTTCGCTAAGCTGTTAGATTCTAGAATCAAAATGATGAATTTTAAATGATGAATGAGATTTCTCGGCTTCATTACATTCCTCTCGAAATGACAAAAGATTCTTGTCATTTCGACTGTAGCGTAGAGAAACGGAGAAGTCTATAACAATCAAAATCAACTGAAAAAACTTCTCGATATAAAAGATTTATCCATTTCATTTCGAAATCTCTCACTTGTAATGACAGAATCCTAAGAACTGAATACTGTAAACTAAAACCTATAGCTTAATTTCTCCTAATAACTTCAAGTAATCCTGCCGATTGTTTACAAAATCTAGTTCAGAAATATCGATAATCTGTACTTTCATATTCGTTTGAGATTTAATGAAAGACAAATAACTTTTATTGATGTTTATTAAGTATTCTGGTTGAATATTCTGTTCGTATTCCCGACCTCTTTTTCTAATATTCTGAAGTAACCTATCGGTATTCTGATAGAGGTAAATATACAAATCGGGCTTTACCAACTCTTTATACATTAAATGAAATAACTTTTGATACAGCGAATATTCATCTTCTGCTAAGGTTATTTTAGCAAAAATCAGGGATTTAAAAACGTCATAATCAGAGATCACAAAGTCCTTAAACAAATCGTACTGCGCCAAATCATCAGATAACTGTTGGTAACGATCGGCCAAAAAAGACATCTCTAGCGAAAAAGCATAACGTTCCTGATCTTCGTAAAATTTTGGTAAAAAAGGATTGTCCTTAAAACGCTCTAAAATTAGTTTGGCATTAAAATCTTGCGATACCATCGTGGAAAAACTGGTTTTTCCGGCGCCAATATTTCCTTCAACTGCTATATAATTACAGTTGTTGAATTTATAATTCATTTTAGGAGTCTGTAATTTTTTATCGATTTTTGATACTTCAGAGGCATCTGCTACTTCTAACAATAATTGCTGAATTTTCTTTTTTAGAACCGGATGCATTTCGTTTGCAGCAATATCACTTAAAGGTTGTAAAACAAAACGTCGATTTTGGATTTGCGGATGCGGTAAAATTAAACTTGTGGTTTGTAATACTTCATTTTCAAACAACAACACATCTAAATCTAAGGGTCGATTTTGGTAATTGCCAGAATTATCTCTTTTTCGTCCAAAATCAGCTTCAATCGCTAATAATTTCCGCAGCACTTCTTCCGCAGAAAAACGTGTAGAAATCGAAATACAGGCATTAAGAAAGGTATTCCCGGAAAAACCCCAGGCCGGTGTTTCGTAAACGGAAGAAATTTCCAGTATTTCTCCAATCTCTTCAAATATTCTGGTAACGGCATTTTGTAAAATTTTAAAACGCTCACCTTCGTTACTTCCTAATGCTATATGTACCTTCTTAGGGAAATTCAAATTCTATTTAAGAAAAGTTTAATATAAAATCTATTATAATTTCACAGCAAATTAAGCAAAACAAATGCACATACACTTACTTTTGTTAGTAAGTATTTTAAAAAAATAATTTGGCGAAACTCAACTTAAAAGATAAGCTAACCGCATATCGATTTTACATGATTTTAGCGGCTTTATTCATTGCATCACTGGTGGTTTCTAATTTAATATTTCAAAAATTTTTTAGTTGGAATTTTTTTGGGCTCTACACATTTGAAATTTCAGTAGGAATTTTGCCTTATCCAGTTACTTTTTTAATTACCGATATTATTAGTGAAGTGTACGGCAAGAAAAAAGCCAACCAAGTGGTTACCGCAGGAATTTTTGCATCGCTCTTTTCTTTAGTGATTATTTATACCGCAAATGCTGTTCCAGCAACAGATTGGTCGCCTATTGGAAACACGCTCTTTACAAAGGTTTTTGGCGCTACGGCTATTGCTGTAATAGCCTCAATGTTGGCATATCTATTTGCTCAATATATAGACATTCAGCTTTTTCATTTCTGGAAAAAGCTTACCAAAGGAAAACATCTTTGGATTCGAAATAATTTCTCGACGTTCCTGTCTCAATTTGTAGATACTTTTTCAGTGCTTATTTTACTATGCAGCTTTAATAAAATTGAATGGGACAAATTCGGAACGCTGTTACTTAGCGGATTTCTGTTTAAAGTAATCGTCGCAATTTGCGATACTCCATTTTTATATCTTGCAGTTTATGGTATTAGAAAGCGATTTAAACTAACACAAGGAGAAGAACTTACATTAGAAGAAGAAAACTAAGTTTAACCAAAACTTAGAACATTAAATAAACGACTTACAAGACTGATCTGATTATGAAAAAAGTTTTTAAAATTATAGGAATTACGCTACTGGTAATTGTAGTATTACTAATTGTAGCGCCATTTATATTTTCGTCGCAAATTGAAGGTTTCGTCAAAAAAACCATCAATAAAAATGTAAATGCTAAAGTTGAATTTGCCGATTTAGATTTGAGTTTATTTAGAAGTTTTCCACAGGCCACAGTAGTCCTCAGCAATGTTAGCGTAATTAATAACGCTCCTTTTGAAGGTGATACGCTTGCGGATGTTGGAGAATTAACACTTGAAATGAGCATTAAAGAACTATTTAAAGGTAGCGATGAAGCTAAAAAAATTGATGAGTTTAAAGTAAATAATGCTTACCTAAATATTTTAGTAGACTCTTTAGGGAGAGCAAATTATGATATTGCTAAAGTAGATACTACTGCTAATTCTGCACAAACAGCAACAGATACTACAGGCGGTTTAATTTTAGATCTGCAGCACTACGAAATCAATAATTCCAAATTAAATTATATCGACAAAGGCGCTAAAATGGCCTTACAATTAGAGGAATTAAATCATAGCGGAACCGGTGATTTTTCACTCGATCAAACCAAATTAGATACCGATACTGAAGCCATTGTATCTTTCGAAATGGATAGCGTTAATTATTTAAGTCGAAATAAAGTAGCTTTAGATGCTGTGCTTCAAATGGATTTAGAAAACATGAAATATACGTTTCTAGAAAATGAAGCAAAAATCAATCAATTACCACTTACTTTTGATGGTTTTGTAAAAATTGATGGTGATGATACGAATATCGATTTAACATTCAAAACACCTTCATCTGACTTTAAAAACTTCTTGGCGGTAATTCCTGAAGTATATGCAAAAAATATCGAAAATGTTGAAACCAAAGGTGATTTTGTGGTAAACGGCATGATTAAAGGAACGGCTAACGATACCTATATTCCGAAATTAGATATTAACGTAAGCTCAAATAATGCTTCTTTTAAATACCCCGATTTACCAAAAAGTGTAGAAGATATTAATCTTGATCTTCGTATTTTAAATGAAACCGGAATTGTAGAAGACACCTACCTTACTTTCAATAATGTAAAATTCAGAATCGATCAAGATCGTTTTGCAGCCAACGGAAGTGTAAAAAACCTAATGGGAAATATGTTAGTAGATTTGGATTTAAACGGAACGCTAAATTTAGCGAATCTTGATAAAGCTTATCCGCTAGATATGGATCTGGATTTAAATGGAATTTTAACCGTAGATGCTTCAACTAATTTCGACATGAATAGTATTGAAAAAGAACAATACCAGAATGTAAAAAGTAGCGGTACGGCAAATATCAAAAACTTTAGTTATAAATCTCCGGAAATCCCGAACGAAGTAAAAATATCAAGCGCCAAAGTAAACTTGAAACAAGGGAACGTTTCCGTTCCTGAATTGAATCTAACCACAGGACAAACCGATTTACAAGCAACAGGAACCATCAAAAACCTAATGGGATTCTTGTTTACTGATCAAGAATTAAAAGGAGACTTCAACGTAAAATCGAATACTTTTGCAGTGAACGATTTTATGGTGGCACAAACCGAAGAAAAAGCGGCAGCCACTTCCGAAGAAAGTACTGCTGAAACGGCTAAAACCGAAAAAGTAACCACCGGTGAAGAAGCTATTAAAATACCGTCTTTTCTTGATGTAGCCCTTGCTTTTAATGCTAATAAAATTTTATACGATAACCTGAAGCTGACTAATGCAAAAGGGAAAGTAATTATTCGAGATGAAACCGCTACGTTGCAAAATATCACTTCAGATATATTTGGAGGGAATGTTGCACTTAACGGAAATGTTTCTACCAAAACAGCAACGCCTACTTTCGATATGTCGTTAGACTTGAATGCTATAAATATTGCTGAATCTTTCAACGGACTAGAACTAATGCAAGGATTGGCTCCTATTGCCAATGCATTACAAGGTAAAATTCAGACGAATCTGAATTTAAAAGGAAATTTAAATAAAAATTTAACTCCAATTTTAACCAGCCTAGCCGGAGATGCTTTAGCAAAAATCCTAACAGCAGATATCGATTCTAAAAAAATGTCGCTTTTATCGAAACTGGATGAGCAAATTAACTTTATTGACTTTGATAAAATTGATTTGAATAATCTAAAAACAAAATTAACCTTTGATAATGGCGCAGTAAATATCCAACCTTTCGATTTTAAGATTAAAGATATTCTAGTAAAAATTTCAGGTAGTCACGGGTTTGATATGAACATGAATTATAAATTAGATCTGGATGTTCCGGCCAAATATTTAGGAAACCAAGTAAGCAGTACATTAAGCAAACTTAGCGGATCAAGTCTTGAAAATACTAAGGTTGAAATACCTGTTGGGTTAAACGGAACCTTCCAAAGCCCAAAGATTAACCTGAATATGCAACAAGCAATTACCAGTTTAACTCAGAAAATTGCTAAAGAACAAAAAGACAAGCTAAAAGAAAAAGGCGCTAATGCTTTAAATGATCTTATCAATAAACAATTAGGAAAAAATAAACAGGACAATGCAGCCATTACAGATAGTACTGGTACAGCAAAACCTACGAAAACTGTAGACACCACAAAAACGCAGGAGAAAAAAATCGAAGATGCTGCAAAATCAATTTTAGGAGGATTACTTAACAGAAATAAGAAAAAGAAAGATACGGCACAGTAACCGAGTTGTCTGTAAAAAAATAAACCCGCTTAGAATTTTATAATCTAAGCGGGTTTGTTTTAATATTTCATTACCTCAATAAAAGAATAATTACTGATATTAATTCCATATATCGTTAGCCTCGGTTAAAATTACAGGAGCTCCAGAAGTTACTAAAATAGTGTGCTCATGCTGAGTCACGTATCCTCCTCGGTCGCCAAGTAATGTCCAGCCGTCGTCAGCTTGTAAGGTATACGTTGATTTTGTAGAGATAAAAGTTTCTATAGCTACAGTAGTATTCTTCTTAAATCGTTCTTTATTACTTTTTATCCGAAAATTAACAATATCCTCTGGTTTCTCATGCAAGCTTCTACCTACACCGTGTCCTGCTAAATCTTTAATTACTTTAAATCCATGCTTTTTAGCTTCGCTTTCCATAGTAAAACCAATATCTGCAATCTTCACACCTCCTTTAATTTGAGCAATCGCTTTTTTCAGAATAGCCTTAGAAGCATCTACTAGCGGCTGATGCTTATGTATATCTTTTCCCATAACAAAAGAGCCACCATTGTCTGACCAAAAACCATTAAGTTCTGCCGATACATCTATATTTACTAAATCACCTTCTTTTAAAATTTTATCTTCTGAAGGAATACCATGGGCTGCTTCATTATTTACACTTATACAAGTATATCCGGGAAACTTGTAAGTTTCAAACGGTGCAGACTTGGCACCATAACCCTTTAAAATTTCTGCTCCATAATCGTCGATTTGCTTAGTAGACATTCCAATTTCAGCATATTCTCTCATCATTTTTAGTGTATTGGCTACTGCTTCACTAACTGCCTTCATTCCTTCTAACTCTTCCTCTGTTGTTATCGACATTTTATTAACAATTTGTATTCTTACTGATTTATTTTCTTAATTTCTTTACACGGATTTCCAGCTGCAAAAACATCCGCCGGAATATCTTTGGTTACCACACTACCTGCTCCTATAACTGCACGATCGCCAATTTTAACACCGGGACAAATGGTAACATTTCCTCCAACCCAAACATCTTCTCCAACTTCTATCGCTTTAGAAAATTCTAAAAGCGAAGCCCTTTCTTTTGCATTTAAAGGATGTGAAGCAGTATAAATTTGCACATTAGGTCCAAACATGCTACACGAACCAATGCTGACTTGCATCCCATCTAAAACAACACAATTAAAATTGAAATAAACGCCTTCTCCAGTTTTTATATTATACCCATAATCACAAAAAAATGGTGGCTGAATAACCAAATCTTTTCCTGCATTCGGAATTAAATCGTGTAAAGTAGCTGATAATTTTTCTGGCTGATCTTCAGGTAGTGAATTATATTTTTTTAATAAAGCTCTAGCTTGTAATCTTTCCGCAGTTAATTCCTTATCTCCGGAAAAATACAATTCTCCGGTCAGCATTTTTTCTTTTTCAGATTTCATGCTTCTTTATACTATTTGCAATTCTACTACAAAACCTTCGTGAGAGCGTACATTAAAAACCGTTCCATCTTCAAATAATAAATATTGTCCTTTTACACCCATTAATTTTCCTTGATAAAAAGGTGTTTTTGTTAAGTTCAGCGTTTTTATTTTTTCTGAATATTTTTTTACCGGAAAATTAATTTCAGTTTCTTCATTATCAGTTATAAAATAGCTTTTAGCTTCTTCCGGAATAAATTCTTTTAGCTTATCACGTTCTTCTTTTAAATCAAGATCTAAAATATCATTAGTCAGCATTTTTCTCCAATTCGTTTTATCGGAAACATGCTCTTTTAAAGCAATCTCTGTAATTCCTGCTAAATATCGGTTAGGAACTTCTACAATTTCAATGGCCTCATGTGCTCCTTGATCGATCCATCGAGTTGGTACTTGTGTTTTTCGAGTTACCCCTACTTTTACATTACTTGAGTTGGCTAAATACACAATATGCGGTTGTAATTGTACTCGTTTTTCGTACTCTAAATCCCGATCTTCCTGACTTAAATGCGCCTTACTTAATTCGGGCTTCATAATCCATTCTCCAGCTTGTGGAATCGAAGTAAAACAATCGTAACAAAAACCTTGACGAAATATTTTTTTCTGTTGTCCACAGTTTAAACACTGATAACGTAAAAAATTTAAACTGATTTTTTTCTCCAATAACTGATTTAAATTTAAAAAATCATTCTCAAAATCTAGATAATATTCTACCTCATCTACTAACTCCGTCTTCATTTTGGTGAGCACACCTTCGTATTTCATATCTTTTTCGTTATTTTTAACTCATGCCTTTTTGCAAGCTTCAAAGTTTCGATTATTTTTAACCACCAACCAAAAAGCTCTAGAGCTGATAAATATATAATAAATAAATGCCAATTCCATTAGTAAATTCCATTGCTTCATGGTTTCTCAAGAAGCGTATACATCAGATGGAATTATTTATAAAATATCCGAATGAAGTTCAGGACGAACTTTTAAAAGCGCTTATTAATAAAGCCAAAAATACTGAGATTGGCAGGAAATATGGTTTCAAATCTATCAACTCTTATCAAGATTTTGCTAATCAGGTTCCTATACATTGTTACGAAAATTATCACGAAGCTATAGAACGAAGCCGACAAGGAGAAAATAATATTTTTTGGCCAACTCCTATAAAATGGTTTGCCAAATCTAGCGGAACTACCAACGCCAAAAGTAAATTTATTCCGGTTAGTGAAGATTCTTTAGAAGATTGCCACTATGCATCGGGTAAAGATATGCTTTGCATGTATTTAAACAATAATCCGGAATCTCAATTATTTACAGGTAAGAGTTTACGATTAGGTGGTAGTAAAGAAATTTATCAAAATAATGGTACTAGTTACGGAGATCTTTCAGCAATATTAATCGATAATATGCCTTTTTGGGCAGAGTTTAGCAGTACGCCTAGTAATGGTGTTTCTTTAATGCACGATTGGGAAGTGAAAATGCAAGCTATTGTTGAAGAAACCATTAAAGAAAACGTAACAAGTTTAGCTGGAGTACCTTCTTGGATGCTAGTTTTACTAAATAATGTGTTAGAAAGTACCGGCAAAGAAAGCATTTTTGAAGTTTGGAAAAATATTGAAGTATACTTTCATGGTGGGGTAAGCTTCGATCCGTATGCTGCACAATACCAAAAAATACTCCCTAATGAAGATTTTCGATATTACGAAATCTATAATGCTTCAGAAGGATTTTTTGCTTGTCAAGACCGAAATGAGCATAAAGATTTATTACTCTTGTTAGACTATGGTATTTTTTATGAGTTTATTCCCATGGCTACCTACGGAACTAAATTAGAAAAAGTGATTCCGTTAGCTGAAGTTGAAGTTGGAAAAAATTACGCAATCGTTATTACTACCAATGCCGGACTTTGGCGTTATAAAGTAGGAGATACTGTTCGGTTTACCTCAACCAATCCGTACCGGATTAGAGTTTCCGGAAGAACGAAACATCATATTAATGTTTTTGGAGAAGAATTAATTATTGAAAATGCTGAAACTGCCCTAAAAAAGGCATCCTTATCTAATAACTGTGAAATTGTAGATTATACTGCAGCTCCAGTTTTTATGGAAGGAAAAGAAAAAGGGGCACACGAATGGATTATCGAATTTAAACATCCGCCCAAATCTTTAAAAGAATTTAATCAAGATCTCGATTTAGCCCTACAACAGGTTAATAGCGATTATGAAGCTAAACGTTATAATAACATGACGTTAAACGCGCCGAAAATTCATGTAGCCAGAGAGAAATTATTCCACGATTGGTTAAAGAAAAATGGAAAATTAGGCGGACAACATAAAGTGCCTCGTTTATCGAATTCTAGAGATTATGTAGAGGAATTGTTTACAATGATGTAACAGCTCAACTATATTACATTATAAATTACGGATTAACTTAAAATAGAGACAAGTGAAAACTTTAATCGCTATAATTCAATCTATACTCACATTCTTAGGAGTAGGATTTATAGCTGTAATTTTATATTTAGAATTACAATTATTATAGCAATCTACCTTAGTTTTTGGATTTATAAAATATTAAGAAGACGAGGTTACAACTCTGCTGTTTCTAAAATTCATTCATCTCCCGAACTTGATAATTTAAAACCGGATACTGAAAGTGAAGTAATCAAACTAACTCCGCTAGAATTTACAGACAAATTTAAGCACGGAGAAATAAATTTGTAAAAAACTACTATTTCTATTTGGGGAGATTATAGAGGGAAACAGCTTAACTCTAAAAAGAAGATAAGTACGGTAAAATTCGACACTACTCAAGCAATGTTATTGATATACTTTAACGATAATTACCAATTACAAATTGCTAACCCATCTTCCATTTATTATACCAACAGTTATCGAAAAATAATTAAAGCAAAAGAAATTAAATGGCAGGTAAGGAAAGATAATAAATTGGTGGATATTTACCATTATTGTTACACAGGGAGTAAAATAACTACAACGTCGAATACAAGCTGGAAACCTATGCCAACACTAGGTATAGGAATGAACGCTTTATACCTCCAAAACTAATATCTTTATGAAAAAATCTATAAAAAATTAGTATTTTTACTTACATTTAAAGTATACCCCAAACCGTTAATATTTTATTTCTGAATTATGAAAAAATTTTTACTCATAATCATTATTTGTTTTATTACTTTATTATCGACGTCGTGCAGTAAAGATTATAAAGAGATACCAAAATCTGAATTTACTGAGACTATCCTACCAGCAGAAAAAATAGAAAAAGTTGTTGTTGAAAATGGAGAATACTTAATAATATATACTTCTGAAAAAATTCCTTATAAAATTGTATCCATTTCAAATTATGAAATCAATCCATTAGTAGAAAAAATACAATCAAACAATAAAAATGTTGATATATCTTACGAACAAAGAATCAATATTTCTAGTTAGTTATTGATTTGTCAACTTTTAAATCTTCTGATTCCCATTTTAATCATTAGTCATATTATATTAATATGTATCGCATTGCGAAAAATAATTAAATCAACTGCGAATGATCTTGAAAAAATACTGTACGCTATTATTTCGATTTTTGTTCCATTTTTTGGACCGATTATTTACTTAACTACCAAACCAAAATCTTAATATAAGATTATAAAACAAAAAAAGCCGGTATTATTAAATACCAGCTTTTTTATTTTTAATCAAAATTAATTGAATTTCTTAGTAGCTTTATCGACTGCTGCAATAGTAGCATCAAGATCTTCATAGCTTAAAGCTTCACTGATAAACCAAGTTTCAAAAGCACTTGGTGCGATATAAATTCCGTTTTCTAACATTCCGTGAAAAAACGCATTGAATTTCCCTGTTTTTGCCGCTTCCGCAGAAGACTCAAAATCGGTTACCGGTTCTTCAGAAAAATGAATAGAAATCATCGATCCTACTCGGTTAATTGTATGTTTTACTCCGTTAGCATTCAATACTTTTTCGAAACCTTTATGAAGATATTCTGTTTTTTTATCGATACTTTCAAAAATTTCAGGATTTTCAGACAATTCAGTCAACATCGCTAATCCAGCTGCCATAGCTAACGGATTTCCACTTAACGTTCCTGCCTGATAAACTGGGCCTACTGGAGCCAAATAATCCATAATTTCATTACGGGCAGCAAAAGCACCAACCGGCAAACCACCGCCAATTACTTTTCCAAAACAAACAATATCGGCGTTAATCCCTAATCGTTCTTGTGCACCACCTGCTGCTAATCGGAATCCGCTCATTACCTCATCAAAAATCAATAAAATCCCAGTTTCATCACAAAGCTTTCTCAAACCTTCCAAAAATCCTTCAGCCGGAGGAATACAACCCATATTTCCTGGAACAGGTTCTACGATAATGCAGGCAATTTCTTCTTTATTTTGTTCAGCAATCTGCTTTACACCATCCAAATCGTTATAAGCGGCAAGCAACGTATCTTTAGCTGTTCCCTGGGTAACTCCCGGACTATTTGGCGTACCAAAAGTCATCGCTCCACTCCCCGCTTGAATTAAGAATGAATCGCTATGCCCATGATAACAACCGGCAAATTTGATGATTTTCTCTTTTCCGGTAAATCCTCTAGCTAACCGAACCGCACTCATACAAGCTTCGGTACCAGAATTCACCATTCTTATTTTATCGATATTAGGAACCATACTTACCGCTAACTCGGCAATCTTGGTTTCAATCTCGGTAGGCGTTCCAAAAGAAGTTCCTTTTTTGGCTTTTTCGATTACGGCATCAACCACAGGTTTGTGCGCATGACCAAGAATCATTGGCCCCCATGAATTGATATAGTCAATTAATTTATTTCCGTCTTCA
The DNA here is from genome assembly GCF_048269745.1 of Zunongwangia sp. Classification (NCBI taxonomy): domain Bacteria; kingdom Pseudomonadati; phylum Bacteroidota; class Flavobacteriia; order Flavobacteriales; family Flavobacteriaceae; genus Zunongwangia; species Zunongwangia sp. Next base: position 165,481 of record NZ_JBLXIB010000006.1, read on the forward strand.
TCATAAATATAAGCACCTTCGGCTTTTTCAATAAAAATAGGATCGCCACCTACGGCTTTAAAAGCTCTAACCGGAGAGTTTACTCCACCAGGAATTACTTTTTTAGCTTCAGCAAATAATGCACTACTTCGTTGATAAATCATATCCTCGTAATTTTCTTATGGTCGTTCTTTTACTAATAATGTTTGTCCAATTTCAATATTGGTCCCGTTTAAATTGTTTAAACGTTGAATTTCCTCTACAGTGGTATTATAATGTTTGGAAATTGAATATAAGGTATCTCCTTTTTTTACAATATAACTATCCCCTTGAGGTTCTATTTGTGTTGTATAACTTGGTGAGGGACGTTCTAACACATCAGCATCGTACCGATATAATTCATATCGCTCAATTAATTCAATTAATTTCTGCGGATAGCGCCTATCGGTGGCATAACCTGCTTTTCGTAGACCTTTAGCCCAACCTTTATAATCATCTTTATCTAAATCGAAAAGTGCGGCATAGCGACGGCGTTCTGCTAAAAATAAAGAATGATCCCGAAATGAATATTTTGGATGACGATATTTACGGAAACATTCCTGATGCCTATCATCATCATGATATATTCGTTCTCCATTCCAGTCATGGCATTTAATTCCAAAGTGATTATTGGCTCGCTGCGCTAATCTGCCTTTTCCGGAACCCGACTCTAATATTCCTTGTGCTAGTGTTATGCTTGCAGGTATATTATATAAACGCATCTCTTGTTGTGCAATAGGTGCATAATCGGCAATATAATTTTCTACTGTAAAATCGTAAGTTCGTACCGGCATGGTTTCGGCATCTACAACTTCAGCGGGAGTTTCATTATTTCTATTTCCACGTTCGCGATTATTAATTATCGCTTCATTTTTGTGCTTTCGGGTTACTACTTTTTTCTTACTTCCACAAGAAGCTACAAAAAGTGCTAAAAAAACTAGAATTAGGTAAGGTTTCAACCTCATATTAATTATTTATTAATCTCATTTTCTTTTTTCTAAGCATATTATTCATTCCTGCAATTCCTTGTAAACCGCCGGTATGGATCGCTAAAATACGGGAATTTTCAGGAATTTTATTTTTTTTGATTAAATCAAATAGCCCAAACATCATTTTACCGGTATAAACTGGATCAAGCTGAATACCAAATTCGCTTTTGAAATAATTAATAAAACTTACTAATTCTTCATTTATTTTAGCATAGCCTCCAAAATGATAATCGGTAATTAACTTCCAATTATTCTTAGTACTGTAATAGGCTATTTCCTTTTTTAGAAAATCTCCTTTAAGTGCCGGAAAACTATAAATTGTTTGCTGTTCTTTAGAAGCATTGATTAATCCGGAAACTGTACCTCCGGTTCCGGAAGCTACCGTAACAAAATCGAAGTTTTTATCTTCTTCAGATAAAATCTCTTGACAACCTTTAATAGCCAAATCGTTAGTACCACCTTCGGGCACTAAGTAAAAATCGTTAAATTTAGTATAGAGCTTTTCGATGAAATCTAGATCGTTTTTCTTTCGGTAATCGGATCGGCTTACAAAATGGAATTCCATTCCGCAAGAATCAGCAAATTGTAGCGTGGGATTTGTTTTTAGGGTTTGCTGAAGACTATCGCCTAACTCTTCTCCTCGAATTACTCCAATGGTTTTCATTCCGTAGAGTTTACCGGCTGCTGCCGTAGCAGCAATATGATTGGAAAAAGCACCTCCAAAAGTTAAAATTCGGTTTTTGTGATGTTTTTCTGCTTCTAAAATATTGTATTTTAGTTTTCGGAATTTATTACCTGAAACGTCAGGATGCAATAAGTCCTCTCGCTTTAACCAAACTTCTATATTTTTTTCTGAAAATTTTCTTATAAAATCGTTTCGAGAAAAAACAGGTTCGTTTTTATCGAAAATGGATGAACTGGTTGCATTTGAATTCATACTGCAAAGATGAGAAAGGTGAAAAACGCTTCAAAGTATTTAACGATAATATTTAATGAAAGAAAAGGTTTTTCTATGTTTAAGGTAATCTTCGTCCTTTTCATTGCTGTAAGCTTCTACTTCAAAACTGATATTTTCGTAAGCTTTCATTGCATTTTTATAGTTAATCCAACGAAAAAGGAACTCTACGGCATAAAGAATATAAAAGAAAACGACCAACAATTCTAACTGTTGGCGTAAATGTATTTTCTCATGAGTTATTAACAAAATATCATCTTTATATTCCGCTTTCTTAACCACAATTACCGGCCAAATAGTAACAGCAATAAAGTTTTTGCCCAAGATATGTTTGTTAACCAAAATCATTTTCTTCAATATAAGAATTGTAAATTTGTTTTATGAGTTTTTCGAAAAAAAGAATTCCGATTGAAGATGGCGATTATTACTTAACGCCAGAAGGTTACAGATGTTTTACTGAACAATATCATTTAAAACGTGGGTATTGTTGCGAGAGTGGTTGCCGGCATTGCCCTTATGGTTACAATAAAAAAACAAATAGGCAGTAATTGGCAAGATTAAAATACAATAACATTTAAGAAAGAAATTTTAAAAGCAATGAATGCATAATTTTAGCGATATTTATTCCATAATTATCGATAACATTGCTAATATTGGTTCTGTTTCGGCATGATTATTGAATATAAAAAACTCTGAAAGAAGCATTTATAATTAATGTTTCTGAGATGTAATACGGAATTACATGAGAATTTTTAGGAAGAAATGATAGAACTTTTTTCCGGTAAACGAAGTATTTAATTAAATAGTAACGCTAAAATTCTCTATTCCGAATAAAAAAGATGAGTCTTTTTTTTGATTAAAAAATAATTCTGCTCCTATGAAAAAAATTTTTAAATTCACTCCAGTTGTAATACTGCTATCGTTATTAACTATTTCTTGCGATACAGTTAGAGTTGCTTCAGATTATGATCATGAAGCGAACTTTGATTCTTATAATTCATTTGCATTTTTCAAACCAGGTATCGATAAAGCTGAAATATCTGATCTTGATAAAAAACGAATTATGAGAGCTATAGAAACTAGCATGACTCAGAAAGGATTTGAAAAATCTAAAAATCCAGATTTACTAGTTAGTATTTTTACTAAAACCAATGAGAATATTAATATTTACCAAAATAATCCAGGTTGGGGTTATGGCTGGGGCTGGTCTCCTTGGTATTGGAATTCTGGTTTTAATACTGTAAATAGAACAAGCGATGGGACACTTTATATTGATTTAATTGATGCAAAAACCAAAGAGTTAGTTTGGCAAGGAATGGGAACAGCAGCACTAGCAGAAAAAGTAAGCAAAAAACAAGAACGTATTAACGAAATTGTTTTTAAAATTTTAGAAAAATATCCACCAGAACTCAAATAAAAACACCTGAATTATACAACAAAAGCCTCTTGAAAATTTATCAAGAGGTTTTTTAGTTTTTAAGTAATTTTAAATCTGTAGTTCCAGTAATAGTTTTGCTATTGTAAACCAACGTCCACCCCATTGTTTTGGTTACCACATATATTTGAGAAAGCTCACTAATTAATCGGTTTTGTGCATTATCTATAATCGAAGATTTTTCAATTTTTTTTCGGATGGCCTTAGTTGCTCGTTTCTTTATATTATTATAATCAGAGGCTTTAAATTGGTTTAAATAATCTTGAGTTACATCATAAAACTCGATATCCGGATAAATATTCAATTCAGGCTTCGGAATATTAGTTATAATAACTTGTTTGCTCTCTTCATCTATATCTGTAGTTAACTGTCTAAGATCGTAAGCTACAGTTACTTTAGCATTTACTACAATTAAAGCTTTTTTTCGAGCCGATAGAACATCTATATAAAATTTCTTATGATCCTTATAACTCCAAACTTGTGCAAAGTTCCCTTCCGTAACTACTAATTTACCTACATTTTTTACTTGTTCTTGAATTAATTGGCTTGCTACTTTAATTTCGCTATCAGCTTGTTGTTGTTTTTTGATATACTGATACCCAAAAACAATAACCACTGCTATAATAGCGCCTAAAAGGTACTTTTTCATGTATACTTTTTTACAAATAAAATTAGAACAAACTGTTCTTCTAAGATAGCGAATAATTAGGAAAGGCAAGTTTTATAAAAAACTTATGGACGGCCCCACCCGTCCATAAGAATAATCTCTAAAATCTACCCCAAACAAATTTTAGAAAAAGAAAGTTTAATTAATCATTTGTACTCAAAAACTGAATACGTAAATCAACAAATTAAGTTTAACAAGTTTAAAATTACAATAAATTTGCAATATTCCAAATTTTATATTGTTTTTTTTGACATTAACACATCATTACCGATTTAAATATGATAAATCAAAAATTTATACTTGATTCTCTATCCGTAAGCTTTATGATTTTTTGGTGTAGTTTTTTTAAAAATTTCTGATGGGATTGACTATTCTCATTGAAAGGACGATGATTTAATCCCTTTTGAATTGCATCAATTTCTGTAAGTAAATTTGTCGTTTTATTATTCACCCAAGCTCCTTTAAATTTTTCCCAGATATAATTTATTGCCATACCAGAAGGATGAACCATATCATCTGCATAAAAACGATAATCTCGCAATTCGTCCATCATAATTTCATAACTCGGAAAATAAGCTATTTGGTTGCATTCTTCAGCAGTAAGCTCTTTAAGAAACTTATTAAACCCTACTACTAATTGTGCTTTACTTTGCTGATTTTCTATAAATCCGTCTTTAAGATGTCGTACCGGAGAAACCGTAATAATTACCTTACAACTAGGATTCCAATTCCATAAAATAGCGCTTATTTTTTGTAAAGAATTACTTATTTCATGTGTTGTTAATAATCGCTTATTAAAATTACGCTGTGGAACTTTATGGCAATTAGCTACCACTTTTTGGTTTTCTTTATTTTCATACACCCAAGCAGTTCCTAACGTTAAAACTAGATGTGTTGCAGTTTTTAGATAGTTAGAAACATCGCTTAATAATATATTTAAATGTTCTAGATATTCCTGCTCTTCTGTTTTGTTTAATGAAGAATGTACATCGTAGCAAGCATACTGTTCATTTAAATAAAAAATATCTGCTGCTGAATATTGATAACCAGAATTCATTTTTTCAAATAAATTCTGAATAGCTATAGGATTAAAAATAATTCCGAAAGGATTTTGATAGGTATCAAATTTGAAATACTTCAGTTTATCTCCAATATTTTCTACAAAACAAGAACCAAATAAGGCGATTTTGGATTGATGAGTTATACTAGGAAATTGATTTTCTATAGGTACTTCAGTTTTAAAATTCATAGAAAGAATTTAAAAAAAAGAGCGTACACATCAATTTTCGATTAATATATACGCTCTTTTATAGATTTTGAATATTATATTATTCCGCTAAATATTTTTTAGCTTCAGCTAAAGCTTGTGTTATCCCTTCTGGTTTTTTTCCTCCTGCTGTAGCAAAGAAAGCTTGGCCACCGCCGCCACCTTGTATAAATTTCCCTAATTCTCGAACTATAGTTCCGGCATTTAAATTTTTACTTTCTACAAGTTCTTTAGATATATAACAAGATAGTAATGCTTTTCCTTTTTGTTCGGCTCCAAAAAGCAAGAACAGGTTATCTACTTCTCCTCCTAACTGAAAAGCTAAATCTTTAATCCCTCCTGCATCTAAATCTACTTGCTTTGCAACAAAATGAACTCCATTTATTTCTTTAAGCTCATTTTTTATTTCAGATTTCAGGTTTTTAGCTTTGTCTTTTAACAAGCTTTCCACTTGCTTCTTCAATTCAGCATTTTCAGCTTGTAAATTTTTAATTGCCTTTACAGGATTTTTTGCATTTTTTAATAAACCTTGAACATTCTCTAATACATCAGATTGCTCCTGGAAATATGCTTTTACAGCCTCACCAGTAATTGCTTCGATCCTACGGATTCCTGAAGCTACAGCACTTTCTCCAGTAATTTTAAAATACCAAATATCTGCTGTATTCCGGACATGTGTACCGCCACAAAGTTCCATAGAATCTCCAAAACGAATAGCTCGAACGCTATCTCCATACTTCTCTCCAAACAAAGCAATTGCTCCTCGATTTAGAGCTTCCTGATAAGCAATATTACGCTGTTCTTCTAATTGAAGGCTTTCTTGAATTCGATTATTCACAAAATTTTCTACTTCTTCTATTTCTTCGGAAGACAACTTACTAAAATGACTAAAATCGAATCGCATATGGTTAGGCTGCACCATAGAACCTTTTTGCTCTACGTGTGTTCCTAAAATTTTCCGTAATGCTTGATGTAATAAATGTGTAGCGGTATGGTTAGCCGCTGTTTTAGCTCTAGCTCCAGCATCTACAACCGCTGTAAACTCAGCCGAAATATCTTGAGGCAATTTCTTAGCAAAATGAACAATCTGGTTGTTTTCTTTTTTAGTATCGATAATACTAATTTTTCCTTCTCCAGCTTTCAAATATCCTTTATCCCCAACTTGGCCTCCACCTTCTGGATAGAAAGGAGTTTTGGTAAGCACTATTTGGTAAAGCGCACCTTGTTTTTTAGTTTCTACTTTTCGGTATTTGGCAATTTTAACAGGAGTTTCAAGTTCATCGTACCCTACAAATACATCCTCAGAAACTTCGGCTATTTCATGCCAATCCCCGGAGGTTATTTGTGTTGCTGCACGAGAACGATCTTTTTGCTCTTTAAGTGCTGCTTCAAATTCAGCAACATTGAGGGAGAATCCTTTTTCTTTTAAGATTAGTGCCGTTAAATCGATTGGAAAACCAAAAGTATCGTACAATTCAAAAGCTTTTGTTCCTGAAATTTCTTTAGAATTCGATTCTTTTACAATGTTTTCCAACAATACCAAACCTTGTTCTAAAGTTCGGAGAAATGAAAGTTCTTCTTCTTTTATGACATTCTCAATAAGTTGCTGTTGCTTCTCTAATTCTGGAAAAGCATCACCCATTTGAATTTTTAGCCTATTTACTAATTTATAAATAAAAGGCTCTTTAGTATTTAAAAATGTAAATCCGTAACGGATAGCTCGTCTTAAAATTCGACGTATTACATAACCAGCTCCGGTATTACTTGGTAATTGGCCATCGGCAATACTAAATGCAACGGCACGAATATGATCGGATATTACACGAATGGCAATATCAACTTCTTCAGATTTACCGTATGTAGTATTGGTTATTTTTTCAACCTCAGCAATAAGTGGGGTAAACACATCGGTATCATAATTCGATTGTTTTTTCTGCAAAGCCATACATAAACGCTCAAATCCCATCCCGGTATCGATGTGCTTAGCAGGTAATTCTTCTAACGATCCGTCTGCTTTTCTGTTGAATTGCATAAAAACCAAATTCCAAATTTCTACCACCTGAGGATGATCGGCGTTTACTAATTCTCTACCCGATTTTTTAGCTTTTTCTTCATCTGAACGAATATCGATATGAATTTCGGAACATGGCCCGCATGGACCTTGATCTCCCATTTCCCAGAAATTATCTTTCTTATCGCCATAAATAATACGATCTTCAGGAATAATTTTCTTCCAAATTTCTAAAGCCTCGGTATCTAAGCCTACTCCATCTTCCTTACTTCCTTCAAAAACGGAAACATATAAACTATCTTTATCAACTTTAAAAACATCTGTTAATAATTCCCAAGCCCAATTAATAGCTTCTTCTTTAAAATAATCACCAAAACTCCAATTTCCTAACATCTCAAACATCGTATGGTGATACGTATCGTGCCCAACTTCTTCTAAATCGTTATGCTTGCCACTTACTCGTAAACACTTTTGCGAATCGGTTACACGAGTACTTTTAGGGATTGAATTACCAAGAAAATATTCTTTAAACTGGTTCATCCCGGCATTGGTAAACATCAATGTAGGATCATCTTTTACAACCATCGGGGCAGAGGGTACAATACTGTGATTTTTTGATTGAAAAAATTCTAAAAACCGTTTACGAATTTCTTGAGACTTCATGTACTGCGCTTTCTTCTTAAATTAATAAATTATGCAGGCTTTAAAACAATTGCTATCTTTGTTCGTTACCGTATACTATTGCACACATTTTGTGTACAATATATTTGGAAACAAAAATAGCATAAATTTAACTCATGTCGAAGGTTAAATATTATTACGATAGCGAAACACTTTCTTATAAAAAAATCGAGCGCAAAAAACGCCGTCGGTTTGGCATTGCTTTATTAAGCATTCTAGGGAGTTTTTTAGCCGGTTTCGTTTTGTTACTGATTTACCTTAACATTCCACAAATTGAAACCCCCAAAGAAAAAGCCTTAAAACGAGAATTGCAAAACATGAAATTGCAATATGGTTTACTAAACAAAAAAATGAATCAGATACAAGATGTAATGGATAATATCGAAGATCGCGATAATAACATTTACAGGTTGTATTTTGAAGCTAATCCAATTCCTGAAGAAACCCGAAAAGCAGGTTTTGGCGGGATTAATAGATATAAAAATTTAGAAGGTTTTGATAATTCTAAATTAATAATAGAAACCACTAAACGATTGGATATTTTAACCAAACAATTGGTAGTACAATCCAAATCGCTTGATGAAATTACAGAACTTGCAAAAGAAAAAGAAGCCTTACTTGCGGCTATTCCGGCTATTCAACCAGTAAAAAATGAAGATTTAACACGAATTGCTTCTGGTTATGGCTGGCGAACCGATCCGTTTACAAAGGTTCGTAAATTTCACTACGGAATGGACTTTACCTCTCCAAGAGGAACCCCTGTTTATGCAACTGGAGATGGTACTGTTGCACGAGCAGATAATCATAGCACCGGCTATGGAAATCATATTCGTATCGATCATGGTTACGGTTATGTTTCGCTATATGCCCATTTATATAAATACAATGTGCATCGCGGCCAGAAAGTAAAACGTGGCGATATTATCGGTTTTGTAGGAAGTACCGGACGCTCGGAAGCACCACATTTACATTATGAAGTTTTTAAAGATGGGGAGCGTATTAATCCGATGAATTTTTATTACGGACATCTTTCTGCGGAAGAATTTGATGAAGTACTAAAAAAAGCACAGCAAGAAAACCAATCTCTAGATTAATGCAAATCGAGCTACCTAATAAAAGATATTACAGCATTGGCGAAGTTGCAAAAGCTTTTAAAGTTAATGCATCGCTAATTCGTTTTTGGGAAAAAGAATTTGATGTAATAAAGCCAAAGAAGAATGCAAAAGGAAATCGAAAATTTACTCCAGAAGATATAAAAAACTTAGAGTTAATTTATCACTTAGTTAAAGAACGAGGTTTTACCCTAGAAGGTGCTAAGACCCATTTAAAAGAAGAAAAACAAAAAACCTTAAGCAATTACGACATTGTTCGTAAATTAGAAGGAGTAAAAAAAAGTTTATTAAATCTTAAAAATCAATTATAGCATATGAAAAAATGGTTAATCCCACTTATTGTAATTATAGTTTTAGCAATTATTGGCTACAAAATGACAGCTGGTGTAAACAATACAGGTGTGGAACTTGAAGAAAACGCTAAAGAAGCATGGTCTAACGTAGAGAGCTCATATCAGCGTAGAAACGACCTTATTGGAAACTTAGTAAATACTGTTAAGGGAGCTGCCGATTTTGAACGTGGCACCTTAACCGACGTTATTGAAGCAAGAGCAAAAGCGACTTCAGTAAATATAGATGCTTCTAATTTAAATGCTAATCAAATTCAGCAATTCCAAAAGGCACAATCTGGCGTATCTTCAGCATTATCAAAATTATTGGTAAGCGTAGAACGTTATCCTGAATTAAAAGCTAACCAAAACTTTTTGCAATTACAGTCCCAATTAGAAGGGACCGAAAACAGAATTAATGTAGCTAGAGATCGTTATAATGCAGCGGTAACAAACTATAATACGTATATACGGAAATTTCCAAATAATATTTTTGCGGGCATGTTTGGTTTTGAAAGAATGGAACGTTACCAAGCAGATGCAGGCTCAGAAAACGCACCAGATGTTCAATTTGACTTTTAAAAATTATTTTTTATGAGTAAGAAAAAAAGAGATTCTTTTTTAGATCAAAATGAAGAAGAAGCCGTTATTAATGCAATTAGAACTGCAGAAAAAAGAACATCCGGAGAAATTAGGGTCCACATAGAAAAAACAGCCGGAGATAAAGATATTTTTGATCGAGCTATGGAAGATTTCCAAATGCTAAAAATGCACAATACAAAACAAGAAAATGGTGTTTTATTTTATGTAGCTATTGAAGATCGAAATTTTGTAATTTATGGAGATCGTGGCATTAACGATGTTGTAGAAGACGATTTTTGGGAAAGTACAAAAGAAGTTATATTAAAAGAATTTAAAAAAGGAGATTTCAAACAAGGTTTAATAAACGGAATTTTAAAAGCCGGAGATAAACTTAAAAATCATTTCCCTTGGCAAGAAGATGATGAGAATGAACTTTCCGATCAAATTTCAAAAGGATAAATGACATATTCCAATATAAAAACAGCTGTTTTAAGTCTATTCCTACTATTACTTAGTTTTGTAGGATTTGCACAAAGGGACATTCCAGCCAAACCCGACAAACAAACACCGGTATATGATGAAGCTAATGTACTTTCTGATGCTCAAGAACAGCGTTTAACTCAAAAACTTGTTAGGTATGCCGATACTACATCTACCCAAATTGTAATAGCTACCATAACTTCTTTGGAAGGGGAATACATTGGAACTTATTCAGCAAAATGGGCACATAAATGGGGTATCGGGCAAAGTAAAAAAGATAATGGCTTATTTATACTATTATCAAAAGATGATCATAAAATATGGATTACTACCGGATATGGATTAGAAGAATATCTTACCGATGCTAAAACCAAATTGATCATTGAAAATATTATTTTACCGGAGTTTAGGAAGAATGATTTCTACAGTGGTTTAGATAAAGGTACTACTGCAGTAATGCAAGTTTTAGCAGGCACTTTTAAAGGCACCCCTAAAGCCAGAGAATCTTCTGGAAACTCTGCAAAGCCTATTGCGCTTTTTATCATTGTTTTTATCATCATTATTATTTCTCTTATCGGGAAGAATAAAGGTGGTGGAAAAGGCGGTGGTCGTCGTGGTCGTAGCACTTTAATGGATGCTATTATTTTAAGTTCTCTTGGACGCGGTAGTTTTGGCGGTGGAGGATTTGGAGGCGGTAGCTCTGGAGGAGGCTTCGGAGGCGGTGGCTTCGGTGGCGGTGGCTTCGGTGGCGGTGGATTTGGCGGTGGTGGTGCCGGTGGTAGCTGGTAATTTCACCGTCTAAAAAATATACTAAAAACGCCCAATCTTTATTTAGATTGGGTGTTTTTATATAAGAATAGGTTTTATTTATCTTGGTGGTGGCGGTGGTCTTCTCCCCCCTCTTCCTCCAAAACTTTTCCCTCCAAAAGTTTTTAAATTATAAGTAAAGCTTAGCATTGCGTATTGTGTAAGCACTAAACTATTGGTATCTTGAACATAATCGTCTCCTATAGATCGTCGAGTATCTATTACTTGGTCGAGAACATCATATACCTTCAAATTAAGAATTGCTTTTTTATCCCAAAATTGATAACCTAAACTAGTATTCCATAATATGGATGTATTATCGAATTCTGAAGATACATTACCGTATTTATTATAAGAGATATCATTACCAAACACTAAATTCTTAGGCCAATATGTAGTTATTTCTAAACCTGCAGTTTGGTTAATAAAACTCTGTTCGTTTAAAGTACTTATACTGAATTTGGAAGAGTTATAACTAATACCAAAATTTGGATTAATTTCGAACAAATCTTCTATAGCATAAGTTAGCCGAACCGAAGGATTTACAGCATAATTTTCTGAATTGTATTTTATTCCGTTAGTGAATCCTACATTTTTGTTATAAGATGAATTTAAAGATAAACGATATCTAAATTCTTTTTCATCTTTTTTTGTTTGTTTACTATAAAAAACACCGAGACTTGCATTCATAGCCCCATCAACGTTTGTATAACTTGTTGTTCTTGTAAAATTATTATCTGTATTATCTACTGTAGTTTTAGCAACTACAGTATTATTAGTAAAACCTACATTAAAAAAACTAAATATTCCACTATGTGTCGAAAAATCAAAATTTCGATAGCCTCCACGAATAGTATGACTATATGCTGGACTAAGGTTTGGATTTCCTACAAAAATATTATTGGGACTCGATCGATCCTCAACGGGTTGTAATTGACTAATAGAAGGTACGTTTACATTGGTTGAATAGTCTATAGAAAAACTTTGTGATTTTTTAGGCGATACCCGAACACTAGCACGTGCATAAAGGTTGTTAAAAGAACTACTATAACTATAATCCGAAACATAATTCGTATTTTCTAATTTTGTATTTAACAATCCAACATTAGTATTAATACGCCACTTATCACCTTCGTAATTTACTCCGGCATTTGGAGTTTGCTTATAACTTTTACTTTCAAATTTACTACTAAGTGAATTATTTAAAACCGTATATTCATTATCCTGATCTGCTTCATAAACCATCCGATCGTTAGTTTGTTTTTGCGTATCAAAATCATAAGAAACATCTAAAAATAAATTTTCAGAGAGTACACTTCGCTGTGAAATGCTGGCTTGATAAGAGGATGATTCTTGATCTTGATCGATAAACTGATCTTGAATAGTTACCTCTTTTGGGCCCTCTTCAGAATAATTCTGTTGTTCTGTATACAAATAATTATCATTTTTCTGACGATTATAACTAGAACTTAAGCGAAGTTGAAGATAAGCCCCTCTTTTTCCAAAGCGTCGAATAAAATCTATACTATTTCTGAAATCGCTACTATAAACATCTTCGATTTCTGATGTAGAAGTATTATTAATTAAATCTTTATTTGTATCTAAAATTTCGGAATCACTATCCCGATCGGAAGAGCTTTTATTTATAGAAATGTTTGGAGATATAGAAAGCCTAGTAAGTGTGTCAAATTCTATATCAACTCTAAAATTTCCTCGATGGCTATCGTTTACAAGATTGCTAAAATTGGTACTATTTTCAAAATAAGAACTATCCGGTAAAATATTCTCACGTTGTACTTGATTTTTTTGTCGAGTATCGTTTCTTCCGAAGAAATAATCTCCGTTAAAACGGATATCATCGTTCCACTTATTTGTGTAATTTACTCCTGCATTATCAGATTTAGTAATTCCGCTACCGCCGCCAGAAAACCGTCTACCGCCGCCGCCCATCATTCCGTAAACATCATCAAAATTAAACCCGGAACTATTAATATTATTGGAATTTGCTAATATACTAAGGCGCATATCATCTTTAAAAAAATTACCGGTTCCGTTTAAAGCGTATCTATCATCGGTACCTCCCCCAACTGTTGCTTTTCCAAAGAAACCTTTATTAGCCTCTTTTTTTAAAGTGATATTTATACTTTTATTATCAGGATCTCCCTGCTTACCTGTAAATTCTTGTGATTTTGTTTTTTTATTAGATACCTGAATTTTATCGATAATTTCTTTAGGTAAATTTTTTGTAGCAATTTTAGGATCCGATCCAAAAAAACTTTCTCCATTTACTTTAATATCACTTACCGTCTTTCCGTTTACTGTAATTTCACCATCAGAATTTATTTCTACTCCTGGGAGTTTTTTAAGCAAATCCTCTAAATTAGCATTTGGCCTAGTTGTAAAACTATTTGCATTAAATTCTAAGGTATCTTTTTTAAGCGTTAAAGGAACACGTGTTGAAGTCACGGTTACCTCAGAGAGTTGATTATCGGCAATAACCATTTGTATCTTACCAAGGTCTTGTTCCTTTTTTTCTTCAATAGAAATGCTTTTCTTAAATGTTTTAAATCCTGCGTAGGATATAAAAAGCATTAGATTTTCTGATGCTGTAGCACCTTTTAATTCAAAATCTCCAGAAGGCTCAGAGACAGTATAGGTAACTAAAGTACTATCAGCTATTTTTTCTACGTATACAGTAGCAGACTCTAATGGAACTCCATCTTCATCTACAATTTTACCTTTTAGATCGAATTTTTGAGAAAAACCAAGTGAACTAATTAAAAAAAACAGGCACAAACAAAAAAACCTCATGCTTTATTATTGAATATTAATACTAAAAAGAAGGAAAGCTTCTTATATATTAGATAAGACTCATAAAAAGCAAAAAAGTTTAAAAAGAAATGACATTTATATAAAAAATAAAAGTTCACAATTTACCAGAATTGTGAACTTTTAAAAATAATTATTTTTTTCTGAAGTAAATTGTAATCGGCACTCCTTTAAAATCGAATAAGCTTCTTAATTTATTTTCTATAAAACGCTTATACGGCTCTTTTACATATTGAGGTAAATTACAATAAAATGCAAATTGAGGCTGTGGAGTTGGCAGCTGTGTACAAAATTTAATTTTCACATACTTTCCTTTTGTTGCCGGTGGTGGATTGTTTTGCACTATTGGCAGCATTACATCATTAAGCTCTCTTGTTTTTATCTTTTTACTTCGATTTTCAAAAACTTTTACAGCAGTTTCAATGGCTTTAAAAATTCGTTGTTTATTTAGCACCGATATAAAAACAATTGGTACATCCGTAAAAGGAGCTATTTCTTGACGAATAGTTTGTTCGTAATCTTTCATAGTATTGGTTTCTTTCTCAACCAAATCCCATTTATTAACTAAAATCACGATTCCTTTTCGATTACGCTGTGCCAACCAAAAAATATTTTGAACTTGACCATCAAAACCACGGCTAGCATCTAAAACCAACAAACAAACATCGGCATTTTCAATCGCTCTAACAGATCGCATTACCGAATAAAATTCTAAATCTTCTTTTACTTTTGATTTTCTTCTAATCCCTGCTGTATCAACTAAATTAAATTCAAATCCAAAGCGATTATATCGAGTATCTATAGAATCTCTAGTAGTTCCAGCAATATCGGTAACAATATACCTATCTTCACCAATTAAAGAATTTATAAAAGAAGATTTCCCTGCATTAGGCCTCCCTACCACAGCAAAACGAGGTATTTCATTTTCTTCCTCTGAATCTGCTTCCGGTAAAGCTTCAACAATTGCATCTAACAAATCGCCGGTTCCGCTACCGTTAGTACTTGCTATAGAGAAATATTCTCCTAGACCTAGTGCATAAAATTCAACCGCATTCGCTAAACGCTTATTGTTATCCACTTTATTTACGGCTAAAAAAATAGGCTTATCTACTTTTCTCAAAAGTGTTGCAACTTCCTCATCCATAGGAGTAATACCACTTTCTACATCTACCATAAAAATTATAGCATCAGCTTCATCGATAGCTAGTTTTACTTGCTTATCAATTTCTTCTTCAAAAACATCATCGCTTCCAATAACATATCCGCCTGTATCTATTAATGTAAAAGTACGACCATTCCAGTCTGATTTTCCGTAATGACGATCTCTCGTCACTCCGCTTACAGAATCTACAATTGCTTCCCGTCTTTGTATTAATCGATTAAAAAATGTAGATTTCCCGACGTTTGGCCTTCCTACAATCGCAACAATACTATTCATAACTAAAAATTATTGGCAAAGGTACTATTTACCAATTAAGATAAAACAATTATTTTTTCAGAAATTGATAAATTGTCGATAAACTAATAACTTTATGATCATAATACCATTTTTCCAGTATGAATTATTATCTTTAAATTACTTTAACAATTAGGAAATGACAATTAAAATAACTGGAACAGGTAGCTATATCCCTAAGGTTCTGAAAAAAAATACTGATTTTCTTCAGCATAGTTTTAAAAATATAGATGGTTCTGATTTTCCAAACTCAATTGAAAAAACAATTGAAAAATTTAAAGATATAACCGGAATTGAAGAAAGAAGGTATATTGATGACAACCTAAACACATCTGATATTGCTTTTAAAGCTGCAGAAAATGCTATTAAAAATGCTAATCTAAATCCTGAAGAGTTAGACTATATTATAGTTGCTACCAACTATGGTGATGTAAAAAAAGGAACTAACCAAAGTGATATGGTGCCTAGTATAGCTAGCCGTGTAAAGCATAAATTACGGATCAAAAACCCAAAATGTGTATGTTATGATATTCTTTTTGGCTGCCCAGGCTGGATAGAAAGTGTTATCCAAGCACAAGCTTTTATAAAAGCCGGAATGGCCAGAAAGTGTTTGGTTATTGGATCTGAAGCATTATCTAGAGTAGTAGATGTTCACGATAGAGACAGTATGATTTTTTCTGATGGTGCTGGTGCTAGCATTGTCGAAGCAAGCGAAGATGATGGTGGGATTTTAGCATTTGAATCTGCCACTCATGCTTATTCTGAGTTTGATTATATTTATTTCGGAAAGTCTAATGAAGCTGATTCTGACGATTCTACTCGATATATAAAAATGAATGGACGTAAAATTTATGAATTTGCCTTAATAAACGTTCCAAAAGCGATGAAAGCCTGCTTAGAAAAAAGCAACTGCGATATAAAAGATTTAAAGAAAATATTTATACATCAGGCTAACGAAAAAATGGATCAAGCCATTCTAAAACGTTTTTATAAACAATATAATACTGAAGTTCCTGAAGGTATTATGCCAATGTCTATAAAAGAATTAGGAAATAGTAGTGTTGCAACGGTTCCTACTTTATTAGATATGGTTATTCATAAAAAGTTAGAAGGGCAAAATATTGAAAAGGGAGATATTATAATGTTTGCCAGTGTAGGTGCCGGTATGAACATTAATGCTATTATCTATAAATATTAGATATAGTTATTTAAGAATTGCATACAAAGTGTTCCATTAATTTGGAACACTTTTTTTATATCCTTTTTGATTATATCCATATTTCTATTTTATCTTTTTAAATTGAAAATTGTAAGTTTATCCTAAAATTATTTTTTTTGAAAATATATATTGTTATCCCTGCACATAACGAAGCTGAATTTATCGGTAAAACATTACAATCTTTAGTTTCGCAAACTTATTTACCTCAAAAAATTGTAGTTGTAAACGACCAGAGTATAGACAATACTCCTAAAATTGTTGAAGATTTTATTGCTCAATATCCTTTTATTCAATTAAAAAACACAAATTCTTCTGAAGCTCACCAACCTGGAAGCAAAGTTATTAATGCTTTTAACGCAGGTTTAAATAGCCTTGATAAAGAATATGATTTGATTTGTAAATTTGATGCAGATCTAATTTTCCCCACTAATTATCTTGAAACTATTGTGAGAATCTTTCAGAGAAATCCTAAAGTTGGTATGGCAGGAGGAGTTTGTACCATACTTGTCAATAACCTGTGGATAACTGAAACTTTAACAGACAAAGATCATGTTAGAGGAGCACTTAAATGTTACCGAAAAGCATGTTTTAAGGCTATTAACGGTTTAAAACCCGCTATGGGTTGGGATACAGTAGACGAGCTTTTGGCACAATACCATGGTTGGGAAATAGAAACTACAAGTAAACTACAAGTAAAACACCTAAAACCTACTGGAGCAAATTACAATAATAAAACTTCACAATATAAACAAGGAAAGGCTTTTTACAGATTAGGATATGGATTGTTAATTACCAGTATTGCTTCTGCAAAATTGGCTTATATGAAAAAGAAACCTAAACTTTTAGCTGCCTACTTAAAAGGATATTTTTTAGCTAAAAAAGAAAAAGAAACACTTTTGGTAAGTCCCGAAGAAGCTAGTTTTATCCGGAAACTTCGGTGGAAGAAAATGAAAAATAAATTATTTTAAATAAAAAGAGCTTCCTTATTTTAGGAAGCTCTTTTTATTTAAAATTCGATAATTATTCCGAAGCTTTATCTAACATAATAGATAATGGCTTTCCAGTAGTTGCATTTGGATATTCAATTCCTAAAATAGCAGCCATTGTTGGCGCAATATCTATAATTTCAGATCGCTGGTATGTTTCTCCGTGTGGCACTCCTTTTCCGAAGAATAATAACGGAGTATGTGTATCATAATTAAATACACTACCATGTGTAGATCCTTCCTCATAACCATTACCTGGCTGCAATACAATCATAATATCGCCACTTCTTTTTTGATTAAACCCATTTTGGATGATATAACCTATTCCGTTGCTATAATTAGTAATATCAAGTTCGTGTCTTGTAAATACTTTATAAATCCCTTCTTGTTGTAGCAAGAAATGTTTGATTTTTGTTTCAACAGTAGCCGGATCTAAATTTTCTTTAGCCATATAATCATAATTCAAGAAAAACTGTCCATTTGATACATTTTCGATTATAGAACTACTTCCAAATTGTTTTTCATTAAACGCTAACAATTCTTTTTCAAACTTGTCGTAATCTATTATTCCTGTTGGAATACCAACAGATTCTAAATAGCCACCAACATGACCACCACCATGATCTGCAGTTAAAAATATAGTGTAATTACCCTTTCCTACTTTATCATCCAGATAGGTTAGTAAATCAGCTAAATTTTTATCTAATCGTAAATACGTATCTTCAACTTCTTTCGAATTAACTCCGAAGTTATGCCCAACTTTATCAGTACTAGAAAAACTCAAGGTCAAAATATCAGTATCTTCATCGGCTCCTAAATCTTCTCCTTCTATCGCTGCAATTGCAAAATCTAAAGTAAGATCATCACCATAAGGAGTTTCTGGAATAATGCTGTAGTGTCCGTTTTTCTTACTTAATTTTTTAAGGTTATAAGGAAATGTAGCTTTATCTTTTCCTTCATATCCATTTTCAAAATCGTTATTATCTATTCCACTTTCAATATAAGAATCGATATCATAAAGTGTATTCCATTCTTTTAAGTAAGATTTTACTTTACCAGAATTATTAAATTTCTGAACCCATTTCGGTAGTTCTTCCATATAATATGTACTGGTTATAAATTTACCATCTTCTCCTCCTGAGTACCAATATGCAGCATTAGCTGTATGCCCAGCAGGTAATATAGATGCTCTGTCTTTAATAGAGACTCCTATTGTTTTTCCTCTAAACTGAGTATGTAATCTGTTTTGGTCTGTTAATGTAGTAGCTTGCACACGATGTGGAGACATTTTACCTGCATCGGTTATTGTTCCTACTGAATTTACATTATCGTCTTGTGCACAGTATACACTTCTTTTTTCGAATTTATTGTACCAATTATTAGCGATTATCCCATGATTCATAGGGCTTGTTCCTGTCCAAACCGAAGTATGCCCAGGACCAGTATAAGTAGGCGCATAATTAAAATGATTATTTTTAAAATTAAAGCCTTCTTTTATTAAACGTTTAAATCCACCTTCGCTATATTTATCCCAAAACTTATTTAAATAATCGTAACGCATTTGGTCTACTACAATCCCTACAACTAATTTTGCATTATCATTAGGGTTCTTAACCTTCTGAGCTTTAGCTGTTATTCCTAATACGACACAACATACTAAGCAAACAATTTTTTTCATATTTTTTGTTTTATTGATAGGTCAAAAATACTAAACTTATAATGTTAAACTTTAATTCTGAGTTAAATAGTTTGGTGGTATTTTTTAGTATTTTAGCTTTACAAAAATTGATGAATGACTTATATACATTCCATTGGTGAGTATTTTTTAATGCTGAAAGGCGTTTTTGGCCGGATGACGAAACGTTCGGTACTGAAAGATCTTATTTTTAAAGAAATAGACGAACTTATTATTGGTTCAATGGGTATTGTTTGCTTCCTCTCCTTTTTTATAGGAGCGGTTGTTGCTATACAAACTGCCTTAAATTTAAATAATCCTTTTATACCTAAAAGTCTAGTTGCATTTGCAGCTCGACAATCGGTTATTTTAGAATTTTCTCCAACTTTTATCTCTATTATCATGGCAGGTAAAGTAGGATCCTTTATAACTTCTAGTATTGGTTCCATGAGAGTTACAGAGCAAATAGATGCTCTAGAAGTAATGGGAATCAACTCCAAAAACTACCTTATTTTCCCAAAAATTATAGCAATGTTAACTTATCCTTTCGTAATTGCTATCTCTATGTTTCTTGGGATTTTTGGTGCTTATGCTGCCGCTGTATTTGGTGGATTTGTAAAACCAGATGAATTCATTTCAGGCTTACAAAGCGATTTTATAACCTTTCACCTTATTTATGCCTTTATAAAAACCTTCGTTTTTGCCCTTATTTTAGCTACTATTCCATCATACCATGGCTATTACATGAAAGGTGGAGCTCTAGAAGTAGGCCAAGCGAGTACAACAGCTTTCGTATGGACAAGTGTAGTACTTATTATTAGTAATTATGTACTTACGCAACTTTTATTAAGCAACTAATTATGATTGAAGTAAAAAATTTACATAAATCGTTTAACGGAGAAGAAGTACTTAAAGGTATTAGTTTTGTGTTTGAACGCGGAAAAACCAATTTAATAATTGGGCAATCTGGATCTGGAAAGAGTGTATTTTTAAAAAATATGCTTGGTTTATTTACTCCGGAAGAAGGGGTTATTGAATACGATGGAAAACCATATGATTCTTTTACCGATGAAGAACGACAAGAATTACGTAAAAAAATTGGAATGGTTTTTCAAGGTGGAGCACTTTTCGACTCGATGACGGTGGAAGAAAATGTAATGTTTCCTTTAAGAATGTTCACCAAAATGAAGAAAAAGGAAATGAAAGAGCGTGTTATGGAGGTTTTGAAAAGAGTAAACTTAGTTGGCCAAAACGACAAAATGCCGTCTGAAATTAGTGGAGGAATGCAGAAACGAGTATCTATTGCTCGTGGTATTGTAAACCAACCTAGATACTTGTTCTGTGATGAACCTAACTCTGGTTTAGATCCTAAAACCGCTACTGTTATAGATAATTTAATTCAAGAAATTACTCACGAGTACGACATTACTACAGTAATTATTACTCATGATATGAATTCTGTTTTAGAAATTGGAGAAAATATTGCCTTTTTAAGAGATGGTGTTCTAGCTTGGAAAGGAACTAAAGCAGAAATTTTTAAAACAGAAGATGAAAAAGTAACTGACTTTGTATACTCTTCAGATTTATTTAAAAAAGTACGAGAGGCGCAATTAAAAGGATATTAATAATTAATAAAAGTTTTTATTAATTATCGATTATTGATAAAACTTTGCATTAATTTAATCACTTAAATAAGTAACTTCTGCATTGGGCTGGAATAAATATCGTTTTCCACTAGAAACCTCAACACATTCATATCGTTTAATACGCTTCTCCCCTCTTTTGAATATTTTTCCGTTATATATTTGAAATATAGCTCCAAATGGAAGTTCGAAAACATAATTTTTACCTGTTCGCTCATCAAAACTTTTTAGTGCAACCGATAAATTTGCATCGGTATCGCTGCTTGCTTTAGGATTTTTAAAATGATTCGCAATCACAGGTAGGAGTTTTTCTGGAAAAACTTGTGGGTTTATAAACGGTAACATTAAATTTCTAAATACAAGCTTCCATTCTTTACCATGAGGTTTTATAGTTCTTCCAAACTTTTCAAAAGCGATTAAATGTGCAATTTCATGAATTAGAGTAATTAAGAATCGATACTTATTAAGGCTCGCGTTTACCGTAATTTGATGCACTCCATTTGGTCTTCTTCGATAATCGCCATGCCTTGTTTTACGTTCGTTAACAATCTTCAAATGAACATTGTTATTTTTAATAAGCATAAATGCAGCATCTACAGCATGACTGGGTAAATATTTAGAAAGAACTGCATCCATTTTTAAGGCGTACTATTAGAAACTTGAAGCATTTTTCCATTATAAAACTGGTGTCCTGTTTCACTAAATTGTTTAATATATTTAGCCATTTCTACTGCTGAAACCGGCGCTTCTAAACCAGGGAAAGCTTCTGCCAACATTTCAGTTTGCACAGCTCCTAATGCTAGAACATTAAATGCAGGGCCAGATTCTTTAAACTCTTCTGCTAGTAATTCAGCTAAATTAATAACCGCCGCTTTACTAGATGAATATGCCGATAAACCTCCAAATTTCACACTTCCTTGTACTCCACCCATACTACTTATACTAACCACGTGAGATTTTTTATTCGTAAATGGGAGTAAGGTTCTAGTTAAACTAACTAAACCAAACACATTAACTTCATAAATTTGTCGGAACTCTTCTGTTGTTAGTTTTTCAAATGGCTTACTTAAAAAAGCTCCGGCATTGTGGATTAAAATATCGATTTTAGCATCCCATTCATTTTCAACAAATTCAGCTGTTTTTTTTAAATCTAATTCTGAAGATAAATCAAAAGAAAAAGTAGTTACGTTGTCTAATTTCAATTTTGAAATTGGCGCTTCATTTCTTGATAATGCTAAAATTTGATTATCGGAATCTTTTGCAAAAAGCTGAACCAATTCAAAACCAATACCACGACTAGTTCCTGTTATAACAATATTCTTTTTCATTATTGATTTAATTTTATCTCTTGATTTGGCGTAGAAACGATTTTTTTAATTCCCGGAATAAGCGAAGTAATTACATTTCTTATATGTGCTACATCTAATTCTGAAAACTCATCTGATACATGATGATAGTACGGATAGTTTGTAAAATCGAAAGTGCAAATAGTTTGCGCCGGCACATTAAATTCTTTATAAAACGGATAATTATCACTTCGCTTAAATAAATTCATCTGGTTGGCTTCAGGAAGAAATCCTAAAGTTTTCTCTCCTGTATATCCATTAAATTTTTCGGCAAGATTACTTTCTTTAAAACCTGTAACATAAGCTAGATAATTTTTATCTTTCATTGGTACTCCCATCATTTCAAGGTTTAGCATAGTATACAAATCTAATCTTTCCTCTTTTAATCTTTCTGCACTATGGCTAGATCCTTTTAAGCCTAGTTCTTCTCCACTAAACAAAATGAAAAGCAAACTCCGTTTATTTATTTTTTCTTTAGCAAAATATTTGGCTAGCTCTAAAACGCCTGTAGTACCTGCTGCATTATCGTTAGCTCCATTTGCTATAGTATCTCCATTTACTTGTTTTGCAGTACCTATATGATCGTAATGAGCCCCAATTATTACAAATTGATTTTTTAAATCAGGATCGTTTCCTTCTAAATATCCTACTATATTATAAGCTTGCACTCCATTGATTTGAAAAGAATCTCGATATGTTTTATAGTAAGGTTGAATATGATTTTTTTGGAATATAGATTCTATATAATTTGCTGCTTTCTCTATTCCCAATGTTCCTGTTTTTCTACCCATTAATTCATCAGAAGATAAATATTTTAAGGTCTTTTCTATTTGAAGACTAGAAACTTGTTCTTTTGAAGTGTTACTTTGTGCGGTAGCTAAAACTATATCTCCTAAACATAGTGAAATAATTAGCCATATTTTTATTGATTTTGACATATTGCTAAAATAAAAAAATCCCGCGAGTACACGCGGGATTTTTTATAGTATACTAAAACTATACTGCGATTAGGCAAGCATAGTTACTGGATTTTCTATATATGTTCTCAAGTCTTTTAAGAATGCTGCACCTGTAGCACCATCTACCGTTCTGTGATCACAAGCTAATGTAAGCTTCATAGTATGACCAACTACAATCTCTCCGTTTTTAACAACTGGTTTTTCAACAATTGCTCCAACAGATAAAATAGCAGAGTTTGGTTGGTTAATGATACTTGTAAACTCTGTAATTCCGAACATTCCTAAGTTAGAAACGGTAAAAGTACTACCTTCCATTTCTTTAGGTTGTAATTTCTTATTACGAGCTTTACCTGCTAGTTCTCTAACATTTCCACCGATTTGCGTCATTGACATTTGGTCTGAAAATTTAAGAACCGGTACAACTAATCCGTCTTCTACAGCTACAGCTACACCCATATGGATATGTTTAGCTATTTTCATAGCATCACCTGTCCATTGGCTGTTTACTTGCGGATGTTTACGTAGTGCCATTGCACTAGCTTTGATTACCATATCGTTAAAAGAAACTTTAACGTCTGGCATCTCATTAATTTGCTTTCTAGAAGCCATAGCGTTCTCCATATCTACTTCTATAGTAAGATAGTAGTGTGGCGCTGTAAACTTAGATTCTCCAAGACGCTTAGCAATCGTCTTTCTCATTTGAGAATTCTTAATTTCCTCAAAGCTTTCTTCTCCAACTGGAACATAAGGAGCAGCTACAGATTTTTCTGCCTCTACTTTTGTTTGTGTTGCCGCTGGTGCTGCTTCTGGAGTATAAGATTCAATATCTTTTTTAACGATCCTTCCGTTTTCTCCTGAACCTTTTACTTTTGAAAGATCGATACCTTTATCTTCTGCCATTTTTTTAGCTAATGGCGAAGCAAATACTCGTCCTCCTTCTGAAGAAGATTCAGATGAAGTTGTAGCTTCTTCTTTCTTTTCTTCTTTAGCTTCAGGTGCAGATTCTTTAGATGCTGATTTCTTTCCAGTAGAAGCCCCTGTTACATTAGAAACATCGGTTCCTTCTGGTCCTAAGATTGCTAAAAGCGTATCTACAGGTGCAGTTTCCCCTTCTTGAACTCCAATTTTCAATAAAGTGCCTTCATAGAAAGATTCGAATTCCATTGTTGCCTTATCGGTTTCAATTTCTGCAAGAATATCTCCTTCTTCAACTTTATCTCCTTCATGTTTTAACCAAGTAGCAACAGTACCTTCTTCCATAGTATCACTCAATCGTGGCATATTCACGATCACTACACCTTCTGGCAATTCTCCTCCTTCTGAAGAAGCATCTTCTTCTTCAGAAGAGTTTTCTGCAGCTTCTTCAGTACTAGTTTTAGTAGCACTATCGCTACTTCCACCACCATTAATTAAGCTTGAAATATCTTCTCCTTCATCACCAAGAATTGCCAATAAACTGTCTACCGGAGCGGTTTCTCCTTCTTCAACGCCTATATATAATAACGTTCCTTCATAGAAAGATTCAAACTCCATTGTTGCCTTATCGGTTTCAATTTCTGCAAGAATATCTCCTTCGGCAACTTTATCTCCTTTTTGTTTTAGCCATTTTGCCACAACACCTTCTTCCATCGTGTCGCTTAAACGTGGCATATTAATTACTTGTGCCATAATTTTTTATAGTTTATGAGGTAAAAACGGATAATTTTCCTGTTCATACACTACATCGTACATTACATTCTTATCAGGGAAATCAGATTCATCAGCGAATTTTTCGCATTCTTTAACTCTTTCTTTTACCTGATTATCTATTTCCTTAATTTCTTCCTCAGTTGCATATTTTTTCTCCAAAAGAATATTTCTAACTGTAGTAATAGGATCTATTTTTTGGTACTCTGCAACTTCCTCTTTAGTTCTGTAATGCTGAGCATCACTCATTGAGTGACCTCTATAACGATATGTTTTTAATTCTAAGAAAGTAGGTCCTTCTCCGTTACGAGCTCTTGAAATTGCTTCATCTAAAGCTTCAGCAACTTTTACAGGATCCATAGCATCTACAGGTCCACATGGCATTTCGTAACCATTTCCTATTTTCCAGATATCAGTGCTTTTTGCAGTTCTAGCTACAGAAGTACCCATAGCATATCCGTTATTTTCAACACAAAATACTACTGGCAAATTCATTTTCACTGCCATATTCAAAGTTTCATGTAAAGAACCTTGTCTAGTAGCTCCATCTCCCATAAAGGTAATAGTAACAGCATCTCTTTTAAAATACTTATCTGCAAATGCAAGTCCAGCTCCTAATGGAATTTGCCCACCTACGATACCATGACCGCCATAAAAACGATGTTCTTTAGAGAAAATGTGCATAGAACCTCCTAAACCATGCGAAGTCCCGGTACCTTTTCCATACAACTCTGCCATTACTCGTTTAGGATCTACTCCTAAACCGATAGGTTGTACGTGATTTCGATATGCCGTTATCATACGATCTTTAGTAGTATCCATAGCATGTAAAGCACCTGCCATGATAGCCTCTTGCCCATTATACAAATGTAAAAAACCTCTTACTTTTTGCTGAATATAAACTTGCGCTAATTTATCCTCAAATTTACGCCAAAACAGCATATCCTCATACCAGTTTAAATACGTGGCTTTTGTTATTTTTTTCATCTAATTAAAATATTTTATGGCTTTACAGATAGTTTTCACCAATCGAGTAACAAAAATACTATTTATAATAAGAATGGAAAACAGTTTTAAAGCAAAAAATATCTATTTTATTATAAGCTTGCTTTATCAAAAATAAAAGGCAATAAATCTCGTACAGAATTCACCTTATAAATCTGGCCTTCTTCCCCCATAAAGTAAACTGCAACAGGACTTTGCTGTTTCACTTCATACTCAACCAATGCTTGCCTACAAGCTCCACATGGGGGAATTGGACTTGTTAATATTTTATCGGAAGCTTTAGCTGTAATCACTATTGTTTTTATAACTTTTTCTGGAAATCTAGCTCCTGCATAATAAATAGCTGTTCTTTCAGCGCATAATCCAGAAGGATATGATGCATTTTCTTGATTACTACCAATCACAACATCATTATCTTCGGTTAATAAAGCCGCACCAACTTTGAATCTAGAATATGGTGCATATGCGTTATTTCTTGCAGATATAGCCTCTTTTACTAAATTTTGAACATCTTCTGGTAATTCTTCAATAGAATCGTACACTTTTAAAACTGCGGAAAAATTTATCTCTTTCATAGAAAATTTGTAATAGTAAAAAAAAGCATCTGTTAATATTAACAGATGCTTTTGCATTTCTTTTAATTCAATATTATTAATTTATATAGACATCTCCAAAGTTAAAAGTAATTCCAAATCGGAGTGTACCTTCTAATGGACTTGGATAATCGGAAGTTGCATATAAATAAGAGGTGTCTATAATTATGCGCTGGTATTTAAATCCAGCTCCAAAGGATAAGAATTTTCGAAATCCTTTTTCACGACTTTCACTAAAATATCCTGCTCTTAGATGGAAATTATTTCTAAATTCATATTCTGCACCTAAACTCCAAGTTACTTCTTGCATCTCTTCTTTAAAACCATCTGGAGCATCTGTCCACGATTTAAAAACACCTTCTATAGCCCCTATTTTCCTGTATTCCTCATCATCTTCCTGATTAATAATTCCATCGTCATTAAAATCTTGAGGAGTAGGTACAAGTAACTTATTCACTTCTAAATAGACTCCTAATTTATTATCCGGATCAAAAACAAAATCAAATCCTCCTCCAGCTTTAAAGTTAGTAGGAATAAAATTTTCTTGACCTACCTCATCATATTTCATTTTCGGGCCAATGTTACTAATATTAACTCCAAATCGCCAAATACCATCAAATTTTTTAAAAACAACAGGCTTACTTTCGTAAAAAGCAGCTATATCTACTCCAAAACTACCTGCTGCAGAATTATCTTGATTTGCATCGCTTATTTGTAAATCAGAACGTAAATATCTACCAGCAACAGCCATTGAGAACGTTTCACTCAATTTTAGTGAATAGGAAATATCAAAAGTTAATTCGTTTGGCCGCTGTTCAATAGGAAATTGCTCTATAGTCTGTCTTGTTTCAATCGAGCCTAAACTAAAATATCTAAAAGAAGCCGCAAAAGCACTTCGCTCATCTAACTTATAAAAGTAACTTAAATCTCCTAGAAAAATATCACTTACGATATCACTTAAATAAGGAGTATACGAAAAGCCCACTCCATGCTCTGATGTCTGAAAAGCAAACTTTGCTGGATTCCATTGTTGTGAATAAACATCTGAGGATGTAGCAACCCCTTGATCTCCCAAACCAGCAGCACGAGCATCTGCAGCAACTAGCAAGAAAGGTACTCCTGTGGTTATTACACGATCTTTTGCATCTTGAGCAATAAGTATGGTAGGTACAATTGATAAAACTCCTAGCAAAATCTGTTTAAATCTTTCCATCCTAAATTTTATATATAGCAAAACAAATATATAGTAATAATCTTACACGCTTAAAGGTGACTATACAAATTTCGATTAAGCTCATTATTAAATAGATGAGTTACCAAAACCCTTCGGTTAATCTATACTTTATGTTTTATTTAAAAAGCTTTATATTTTACTTAAAGATTTCGAAATAAAAAAAACTTAATTTTGCAATATCAAGTATAGATTTTATGCATATTTGCCAAGTAATTATAACTTTAATCAGTAAGCAACACAGCAAGTTATAAGTTGTAAATACAATCAATAAGATAAAAAATAAACTTGTATATTTGGCGGTAAATAGTATATTGCAAAGCCTAAAATTCTACCTAAAGAGAACATGATAATGAGAAAAAGAACTGCTTTTCGAGCAATTTTAGCCTTAGCTATTGGGGTGAGTATTATTGGATGTAAAAATTCAAGAGATTATAAAAACAACTCGAGAGCTACTGGTTGGGATATTAATTCTAAAGATGGAGGGTTTCAGTATAACACTGACTATCAAGAAAAAGAACCTGCTCCTGGTTTAGTATTTATTGAAGGAGGTACTTTTACAATGGGACAAGTTCAAGATGATGTGATGCACGATTGGAACAATACCCCAACACAACAGCACGTACAGTCTTTTTACATGGATGAAACCGAAGTAACCAATAGAATGTATCTTGAATACTTAGATTGGTTAAAGCGTGTATTTCCACCCTCCAACGAAAATTATAAAAATATTTATACTGGCGCTTTACCTGATACTTTAGTATGGAGAAACCGATTAGGGTTTAACGAAACAATGGTAAACAATTACCTGAGACATCCTGCTTATTCAGATTATCCTGTTGTTGGTGTAAGTTGGATACAAGCAGTAGAATTTAGTAAATGGAGAACTGATCGTGTTAATGAAAAGCAATTGGTAGAATCTGGATATATTGATAAAGATGTACTTTATAATACAGACGCCTCTTCAACTTTTAATACCGAAACTTATATAAATGCTCCAAGCAAAGCTTTTGGAGGAAATACAGAATTAAGCCAAAGTGGTAAAAAATCCAAAAAACTTATTGACAAAAACACTTCTACAGATAGTTTAGGGAATTCTTCAACAAGTGGTAAAAATTTTGTTCAACGAAAAGATGGTATTCTTTATCCTGAATATAGATTACCTACTGAAGTAGAATGGGAATACGCCGCTTTAGGTTTAGTAGGAATAAGAGAATACAACACTTATAGAGGTCGTAAAAAATATCCTTGGGATGGACGTTACACACGTAGCAACGACCAACGTAAACAAGGTGACCAACTAGCAAACTTTAAGCAAGGAGCTGGAGATTATGGCGGTATTGCTGGATGGAGTGATGATGGTGCTGATATTACTGCTCCTATTAAAAGTTACGCTCCTAACGATTTTGGGCTTTACGATATGGCAGGAAATGTTGCAGAATGGGTTGCAGATGTATATCGCCCTATAGTTGATGATGAATTTAATGATTTCAATTACTATCGTGGAAATGTATATACCAAAAATACTATAAACGAAGACGGAACAGTTGCTATTGTTAGTACTGATGATATAGTTTACGATACCTTAAGTTCAGGAAGGGTTATAGCAAGAAATTTACCTGGAGAAATAAAACAAGAAGCTATTCAGAGTGAGGATAGCTATTTAAGAACTAATTACACTGAGAGCGACAACAGAGACTTTAGAGATGGTGATAAAAGCTCTAGCCGTTACTATCAGCCTTTTCAAGAGGTTGAAGATCCTTCAAGAAGAATGTACAACTCTCCAAATTTTGACAATATAACTGCTAACGATTCTTTAAACACAAGTACTTTCGATAAAAAAGAAAGAACTACTTTAATAAGTAACGAAGTACGAGTTTATAAAGGTGGTTCTTGGAGAGATAGAGCTTACTGGTTAGATCCTGCTCAACGTCGTTTCTTCCCACAAGATATGGCAACAGATTATATTGGCTTTAGAAATGCAATGTCTAAAGTTGGTGGAAAATCTATGGATCAGTTGAAAACCGCCAGAAGCAGATAACACTATTTTATAAATATTAACGAAAAAAGCCCTAATTGATTAGGGCTTTTTTTATAGATTTAAATTATGAATACAGCACAACTACACAGAAGATTTCTTCTATGCTCGGGAGTAAGTACAGATACTCGAGATATTAAACCTAATAGCCTATTTTTTTCATTAAAAGGACCAAACTTTGATGGAAATTTATATGCTGAAGATGCATTAAAAAAAGGCGCACGGTATGTAGTTATTGATGATGAATCTAAATTTATAACTGAAAACGAAAACTATATTTTAGTATCCGATTGCCTTCAAGCTCTACAAAAGCTTGCTACTTTTCATAGAAGGTTTTTAAACATTCCTATTATTGCATTAACTGGAAGCAACGGAAAAACAACTACTAAAGAGCTTGTAAACGCAGTACTATCTAAAAAATACAAAACCATAGCCACAAAAGGCAATCTTAATAATCATATCGGTGTTCCATTAACATTATTAACAATGGACGATAGAACCGAATTAGGAATTGTGGAAATGGGTGCTAATCATCAAGGTGAAATCGAATTTTTATGCGATATAGTTTATCCAGATTACGGATATATCACAAATTTTGGCAAAGCACATTTGGAAGGTTTCGGTAGTATTGAAGGAGTTATTAAGGGGAAAAGTGAGTTATACAAGCATTTAAAATCCCATAAAAAATTGCTCTTTTTAAATTTAAATGATCCTATTCAAAATGCACAATTAAGCTATAATCATACCTTTACTTTTGGTAGTTCGGACAATGCTCATATAAAAGTTAATTTTAAAAATAAGAAAAACTCTTCTTCTCATTTCACTTTCAATAAAACTAAATTCTCCCCTAGTTTATCTGGTTTTTACAATGGTTTAAATGCAGCAGCAGCACTTTGTATTGGGCTATATTTTAAGGTTGAGCTAAACGCTATTAAGGATGCAATAAACTCGTACACTTCAAACAACAATAGATCTCAACTTGTAGAAACTAAAAATAACAGTCTATTTTTAGATGCTTACAATGCCAACCCTACAAGTATGGCGGCAGCACTCTCTAATTTTGCAGATATAGAAAATAGTAAAGCTAAAATAGCTATTTTAGGAGATATGTTAGAGCTTGGGAAATTTACTCAACAAGAACATCAGGATATTGTAAACAAGGTAAAATCAAAAAAATTTGAACAAGTTTTATTGGTAGGTTCTCATTTTTCTGAAACCGAAATTCCTTCGAATTTTAAAACTTTTCCAAATACGCTTTCGCTTCAGGAATACCTACAAAACCATACTTTTCAGCATAAATTAATTTTAATTAAAGGATCTAGGGGAATTGCACTTGAACGCTTACTAGATATTCTATAAACCGATTCTCTAAAAATAGAGTTGTAATTCCTGCTAGTTGGCTTTATGATCTGCATCATAACATAACCAATAGTAAAAATGGAATTTTGTTTCTCAATAAATTTTAAAAAAATGGAAATTTCAGAAACAAATACAGTTGCAGAAACAGTAACCAAAAACATAAAAGCTGCACATATATTTAAGAAAAATGGAATCGATTTTTGTTGCGGAGGAAATGTAAGCATAAAAAAGGCCTGCAAAAAAGCGAATATTGATTATAACGAGTTACTTAATGAACTAAAAACGATAGATGAAGTTAATTCCAAAAGTAACGACTATAAAAATTGGGATTTAGATTTTTTAGCAGATCATATTATCCATATTCATCATAAATATGTAGAAGATACTATTCCTCTTATTTTACAATATGGCGAAAAAGTAACTAAAGTACATGGACATCATTACCAAGAGCTTTCCGAAATATTTAGATTATTTAAAGAAGTAGCTACTGAATTGGGCGGACATTTAAAAAAGGAAGAATTAATTCTTTTTCCATTTATCAAAAAATTAGTTGAGGCAGAAAAGTTAAAAACATCTGTTGCTCTTCCTCCATTTCAAACTATCGACAATCCAATTCGGATGATGGAAGAAGAACACGAAACAGCAGGAGATATTATGAAGCAAATTGGAATACTCACTAACAATTACACACCTCCAGAAGGAGCTTGTAATACCTTTCGGGCATATTATTCGAAATTAGATGAATTTGAACAAGATTTACACCATCATGTACATTTAGAAAATAACATATTATTTCCAAAATCCTTAGCCTTAGAAAAAGAAATCAACACCTACTAAACCGCTATAAATAATCGCTTAGAAACGCATTTTTCTAAGCGATTATTTTTATACTTACTTTTTATTCCGATTATCAATTATGATAGATGAAGAGCTTTTAGTAGAATTTGGTGCTAAAAAAATCATATTCAAAAAAGGAGATATTATTTTTTCTGAAGGAGAACCGGCAAATAACTATTATCAAATAAGCAGCGGACAAGTAAAAATGACTAATTACTCGGAAGAGGGAAAAGAATTTACACAAGGTATTTTCGACTCATTTCAGAGTTTTGGAGAACCACCTTTGTTAGCCGATATTAACTATCCTGCAAATGCTGAAGCTCTTTGTGATACAATAATTATTCAACTACACAAATCAAAATTTTTAGATTTACTGACTAAATTTCCTGAAATACACTTAAAACTAACCCAAACACTAGCCAAACGCCTATATTATAAAGCCATCATGGTATCTGAAATTTCTAATTACGATGCAGAACATCGAATTATACGAATTATTGATTATTTGAAGTACGAAGTTCATAAAAAGAAAGAAGACTTCTCTTTTAAAGTACCTCTTACCCGACAACAAATTGCAGATTTAACAGGACTGCGGGTAGAAACTGTAATACGAGCTATTAAATCTCTTCAGAAAAAAGAAGCTCTCTTTATAAAAGAACGAAAAGTGTATCGATAGTTTTAAAGAAATCTAACAAGAATATATAAATTACAAATACCTAAAACAAAAAAGCCTCTAGAACTAAATCTAGAGGCTTTTTAAAGTGGGCGCGAAGGGATTCGAACCCCTGACCCCTTGGGTGTAAACCAAGTGCTCTGAACCAACTGAGCTACGCGCCCTAATAACAATAAAACTAAAAAAAGACTTCATTTTAAGAAGCCTTTGAATGGTTGTGGGCGCGAAGGGATTCGAACCCCTGACCCCTTGGGTGTAAACCAAGTGCTCTGAACCAACTGAGCTACGCGCCCCATTCAATAATGCGAATGCAAATATAGTGTAGTTTTCAACATCTACAAAGAAAAAAATTATTTTTTTTAAATAATTTCAGCTACCGTAAAATTACTCCCTCCGCAAAATACAAGATCTGTCTCTAAGGCTACTGAAATTGCTGCTTTATAAGCTTCATTAACCGATGAATAAACGTTACCAATCAACTGAAACTGACTTGCCTTTTCTTGTAAAATATCTTCAGATAAACCTCTCGGAACATCTGGCTTACAAAAATAATAAGTCGCATTTTTAGGAAACAGCGGTAGAACCTCATCTAAGTCTTTATCTTTTACTACACCTATAACTATATGTAGGTTTGTAAAAGTCTCTGTTTTTAATTGCTGTAATATATATTGTAATCCGTCTGTATTATGAGCCGTATCACAAATTACTTTTGGTCGATTTTGTAAAATATCCCACCTACCTCGTAAATTTGTATTTGCTTTTACATGCTGTAATCCTTCAGAAATTTGACTGTCTGATATTTGCCACCCTGCTTTTTCCAATTGTTTTAAAACAGCAACAACTCCTTTTTTATTTTTAAATTGATAATTACCAGCTAAATCTGTTTTTAGATCAGGTAAATCAAGTTTATCAGCTATTATTAGTTCTGCTTTATTCTGTTTGGCTACTGCTTCAAATACCGGTAATGTTTCTTTATGTGTTTCAGAAACAACTATTGGCACATTTGGTTTTATGATCCCTGCCTTTTCTGAAGCTATTTCCGGTAATGTATTCCCTAAAAATTGAGTGTGATCTTTACCTATATTAGTTATTAAACAAATCTCAGGAGTTATTATATTAGTAGAGTCTAACCTTCCTCCCATTCCAACTTCAATAACCGCTATATCTACTTTTTGCTTTGCAAAATACCAAAAAGCCATACCTACACTCATTTCAAAAAACGAAAGCTTTTCTTCTTCAAAAAAAGTAATGTTTTCTTGTATAAATTCGATTACAGCAGCTTCTTCGATATAATCTCCATTAATTCGAATTCGCTCTCTATAATCTTTTAAATGAGGGGAAGTATATAATCCTGTTTTATAACTGGCTTCTTGCAAAACCGAGGCTAGCATATGTGAACTAGAACCTTTACCATTGGTACCTGCTACATGAATACTTTTAAATTGTTTCTCCGGAAAATTTAGATGTTTAGCTAACTTTAGGGTATTAGAAAGATCTTTTTTGAATGCTGATTGCCCCACTCGTTGATACATGGGCAACTGTTGAAACATCCACGCAAGAGTTTGCTGATATGTTTTCAATTACTCTGATAATTTAAAATTATAAATAATAGTTCCTATTTGTCGAGATGGTGCATCCGCATCACTATTAAATTGAGTGGCTAATGCCGCACGCCGAGCAGGATCTGTTAAACAAGAGGCATTATTAGTTGTTCCTTTTACACCGGGAGTTGCACTAATAACTTTTCCTTCTCTATTTACCTCTATACGCACTACCACAATACCAGATTCATTACAATCTTGTACAAATTTTTGTTTGGTAAGCGCTTTTCTACCTCCTAAGCGATAATTTCCATCGCCATCTAGACCAGCTCCATTTCCATAATAACTACTTGCTTTAGGATCTCCATCTGGATCTCCTTTATCTCCAGCCTGATTATCGTTTCCTTCTCCTCCAGTTTCTTCGCCGCTTCTTTCCGGTCCATTTAAAATACTACTCATGGCATCGGTAGTCGATTTATCTGGTTTTGGATCTGGCTTTTTTGCAGGCAGCTCTTCTTTAGGCTTCTCTTTAGGTTTTTCGGTTTCAACCGGTTTTTTCACCACCTTCTTTTTCTCTACCACAGGTGATTCTTCTAACTCCTGAGTAACTACTTTATCTTCTACTATAGGCTCCGGTTCTGGTGGAGTAACTTCAGGACTAGCTTTTTTAGGAGCAGAAGCAATTGGTTTAGTGGGCTGTGTGTTACCCGAACCCACTTCAGAAGTTCCGAAATTTATAGCTATTCCATTTTCTGGTGGCGGATCTAGATAGGTAAATCCAAAAAAGAATAAGATAACCAACAAAATTCCATGCAAAATGATGGTTATTAAAAGAGATTTTTTTTGGTATTTAGTTTCTAAAAATGCCATACTTATTTATTCGGGTTTTACCGCTAGCACTATTTTATATTTATTCCTATTGGCTATATCCATTACAGTAACTGCTTTTTCTATTGGCACACCTTCTTCGGCTCGTAAGATAATTGTAGGGTTTTCAACTCCTGCTAATTTATTTTTTAGCGTACTTTCTAAAGCAGCATTACTAACGCGTTGATCATCCACATAAACCTGTAATTCTTTTGTAATACTTACAGCGATATTTTGCTTATTGGTGGTCTTCCCTTTAGCTTTAGGTAAAATTAGATCTAAGGCTTCGGGTGTAATTACCGGTGATGTTAACATAAAAAATATCAATAACAGAAATACAATATCTGTCATCGAGCTCATATTAAAATCCGGGCTAATTTTATTTCTTCCTCTTAAATTCATATTAAGCAGGCTCGTTTAAAAGATCTAAGAAATCAACAGCAGTAGTTTCCATCTGATGAACTACTTTATCGGTTTTAACTACTAAATGATTATAACCTATATATGCAATAATCCCAACAATAAGTCCTGCAACAGTTGTCGTCATCGCTGTATAAATTCCTTCTGCTAGAGATCCCATTTGTGCTTGTCCACTACTAGTAGCTAGCTCATGAAAGGCAAGAACCATTCCTATAACAGTTCCTAAGAAACCTATCATTGGTGCTGCTCCTGAAATTGTAGCTAGAATACTTACATTTTTCTCTAATTTATAGACTTCTAACCGACCGGCATTTTCTATTGCTGTATTAATATCCTCTAAAGGGCTTCCTATTCTAGATATTCCTTTTTCTGTTAAACGTGCAACAGGATTATCGGTTTGTGAACAACGCATTTTTGCCGATTCAATATTTCCGCTAAGAACACTATCTTTTATTTGAGACATAAAATTCTTATCTACTTTACTAGCCGATTTTATTGCAAATAAGCGTTCAAAATAAATATATACGGCTACAAAAAGTAGTACAAATAAGATAAATATTATTATTTGGCCGGCAATGCCTCCACTTAACAACAAATCGAATAAAGAAAGAGTTTTTTCTTCTACAACAGGCTCGGCATTTTGAGCGGCTTGCGCCATATCTTGTTGAATAAAATAAAGCATATAAAAATATTAAGTTTTGTTATCTAACGTTTATCTAGTATAAAAATTGTTGCTCAAAAATAGTAAAATAATTAGCAGAAAAATTTTCCTGACTTGCTATTATTAAAATTCAGCATTTTATTAACAAATTTTAAGTTTTTAAAGTCCTACAATACTATTAATCATTTTTTACGGCATTAAAAGTAACTCCTGAAGAATGATCTTTTTTAGCACCAGTTACCGTTTTTAATACATTAATTTTATTTTCCAATTTCAGCACTCCTAACAACCCAAAAATAATAGCTTCTTTATATTCTATAATCTCTTTTTTTGGAATTATAAATTCACAGTCCGAATACTTCTGAAACAGTTCTATTAAATACGTATTAAAGGCGCCTCCACCTGTTACCAAAACTTTATCTTTATTAAAATTCAGCATATTTGCAACTTGTTGTGCCACATGAATTGCGTAAGTATGCATTATATCTGCTACCGATAATTCTGCTCCTTCTAAAATTGGTAAAACTTCAGCCCTAACCCATTCTATCCCCAAAGACTTTGGTGGTTTTTGACGGTAAAAAGTCAAACTATTCAATTTTTGGAGTAATTCTTCATTGAGTTTTCCAGAAGCCGCTAACTCACCTCCATCATCGTAAGCTTTACCTAATTTTTGAGCGTAATAATTAAATACAGTATTTACTGCACAAATATCATACGCTATAATTTGTTTATCGCTTTTATCTGAAATATTTGCAAAACCACCTAAATTTAAACAATATCGATATTCATTAAAAAGGAGTATATCTCCTATAGGAACAAGTGGTGCACCTTGCCCACCTAGCTGAACATCTTGAACTCTAAAATCGCAAACTACTTTAGTGTTTAAATACATAGCAATTTCTGGTAAATTACCTATCTGTAAAGTATAATTATTGTCAGGTTCATGCTTAATCGTATGTCCATGGCTTGCTATTGCATCTAGTTCATCTATTTTAAATTCTTGAATAAATCGTGAAATTTCATCAGCTAAATATTTAGTATAGGCTTTGTTTAGCTTAGAAAGCTCAACATCATCATAATTGATAGCATTAGCTAATTCTTGTTTCCAAAATTCGGAATAAGCAAATGTTGTTGAAGCTAAAACCTTAAAATTATAATTCGTTTTTTTTTCAAAATGAACATACGCTAAATCTATTCCATCTAAAGATGTTCCTGACATCACTCCAATTATAAAATAACTATTTATTTCTGTATTCATTAATATTTTTTAATATATTTTGAAAAAATCACACTAAAAACTTATATTGTATTAATATAAATCACTTTTATTTAATTATAGCTAAATGAATTTCAATTTAACCGAAGAACATATCATGATTCGTGATGCGGCACGCGAATTTGCAAAAAACGAATTACTTCCTGGCGTTATTGATCGTGATGAAAATCAAATTTTTCCCACGCAACAAGTTAAGAAAATGGCTGAACTTGGTTTTATGGGAATGATGACTTCTCCAGAATACGGCGGAAGTGGCATGGATACTATTAGTTATGTATTAGCAATATCTGAAATTTCTAAGATAGATGCTTCTGCAGCAGTTATCATGTCGGTTAATAATTCACTAGTCTGTTGGGGTTTAGAAGAATTTGGCACGCAACACCAAAAAGAAAAATATCTAATTCCTCTTGCCAAAGGTGAAAAATTAGGTGCTTTTTGCCTTTCTGAACCTGAAGCCGGTAGTGATGCCACATCTCAAAAAACTACAGCTATAGACAAAGGTGATTATTATTTATTAAATGGAACTAAAAATTGGATTACTAATGGCAGCACTGCCGATTTTTATTTAGTGATTGCCCAAACCGACAAAACAAAAAAACATCGTGGCATTAATGCTTTTATAGTTGAAAAAAATCAGGAAGGTTTCGAAATTGGTCCTAAAGAAAACAAACTCGGAATTAGAGGTAGCGACACCCATTCGCTAAATTTTAATGATGTAAAAATACCTAAAGAAAATAGAATCGGTGAAGATGGGTTTGGTTTTAGCTTTGCTATGAAAACACTATCTGGTGGCAGGATTGGTATTGCTGCCCAAGCATTAGGAATTGCAGAAGGAGCTTTCGAGCTATCTAAAAAATATAGCAATGAGCGTAAAGCTTTCGGAACTCCAATTATAAATCACCAAGCAATTGCTTTTAAGCTAGCCGATATGTATGCTGAAATAGAAAGTGCTAGATATTTAGTTTTAAAAGCAGCATGGGATAAAGATACTCATAAAAATTACGATCGAAGTGGTGCTTTAGCTAAACTAAAAGCTTCAAAAACAGCAATGGATGTAGCCATAGAAGCCGTACAAATTCACGGTGGTAATGGATATGTAAAAGAGTATCATGTAGAGCGATTTATGCGTGATGCCAAAATCACTCAAATTTATGAAGGAACTTCTGAAATTCAGAAAATCGTAATATCCAGAAGTTTTCATAATTCTTAAAATATTCCAAAGCACCTAAATACATACTATTTCTAGTTTTCTCTATTAATAAATTCGGAATTAAAAGTATAATTTATTAAAGCATTAACAAAAATTAATGTTTTATTAAGTTTAGATGAATTTAATAGTCCTTTTTCTTTTCCAAACTTATTATTCTTTATTAAATTCGGTATTTCCGTAGTAATAATTTAACGAAACTAGAGTATGAAACCACGAGAACAAGGGCTTTATTTGCCTGAATTTGAGAGAGATAATTGTGGCGCTGGGTTTATTTGCAACCTAAAGGGTAAGCGCACAAATGATATTATACATAAAGCCTTAGATATTCTCATTCGCTTAGAACACCGTGGGGCCGTAAGTGCTGATGGAAAAACTGGTGATGGAGCTGGTATTTTAATTGAAATTCCTCATGATTTTTTTAAAAAAGTTTGCGATTTTGAAATCCCAGAATTTGGACAGTATGCTGTGGGAATGGTTTTTTTACCAAAATCTCAAAATCAATTAGCAATTTGCAAAACAAAATTTGAAGAAGAAGTTATTAACCAAGGTTTAAATGTAATTGGTTGGAGAGAGGTTCCAATTGATAAATCTTGTTTGGGTAGCATAGCTTCATTAAGCGAGCCTACCGTTCAGCAAATATTCATAGGCAAAGATGAAGACATTAGTGATGATGTTTTTAAATCTAAATTATATGCCGCTCGAAAAATTGCAGAACATAAAATTTACAATTCTAACTTAGGCGAAGCAGAATATTTTTATTTCTCAAGCCTTTCTACAACCACGATTATATATAAAGGTTTATTGATGCCGCAAGACATCAATATTTACTACAAAGATTTAAACGATCCGGAGTTAGTTACCAAACTAGCCTTAGTACACCAACGCTTTTCTACAAATACATTTCCTACTTGGGATCTTGCACAACCATTTAGATATATGTGCCATAACGGTGAAATTAACACATTACGTGGAAATTTAAGCCGAATGAAAGCAAGAGAAGAATTATTTGAAAGTGAACTTTTTGGCGATGATATTAAAAAATTATTACCGGTAACATTAGAAGGTAAATCAGATTCTGCTTCTATGGATATGGTTTTGGAGTTATTACTACAAACCGGCAGATCACTACCAGAAGCCATCATGATGATGGTTCCAGAAGCTTGGGAGAAAAATCCTTCTATGGAAGATAACAAGCGTGCTTTCTACGAATACAATGCTTGTATCATGGAACCTTGGGACGGCCCTGCTTCTATTCCATTTACAGACGGACAATATATTGGTGCTTTATTAGATAGAAATGGTCTACGCCCTTCTCGTTATACAGTAACTAAAGATGGATATGTGATTATGTCTTCGGAAACAGGGGTAGTAGATGTTAAACCTGATAATGTAGAGTTACACGGTCGTCTAGAGCCAGGTAAAATGTTTCTAGTAGACATGGTTGAAGGAAGAATTATTGGAGATGAAGAAGTAAAAAAACAAATTGTTAATAAGCAACCTTATCGAAAATGGTTAAATAATCATTTATTACCGCTTGCAAAAATCCCATACACTGGTAATAAAACTCCAATTGAAAAAGCAGATTATAACTTACGGCAAAAACTTTTTGGTTATACGTTAGAAGATATAAAAACGATAATCACGCCTATGGCCACTAACGGAAAAGAAGCTATAGGATCAATGGGAACAGATATTCCTCTAGCAGTTTTATCGGATAGGCCACAATTGCTTTTCAACTATTTCAAACAACTTTTTGCTCAAGTTACAAATCCTCCATTAGATGGTATTAGAGAAGAAATTGTAACCGACATTAGTTTATATCTAGGAAGAGATCAGAATATATTTGATATACTTCCGGACCATGCTAAAAAATTACGGATTAATAACCCCGTAATCTCTAATGAAGATTTAGACAAGATTAAATACATAGAACATCCAGATTTTAAAGCTAAATCTATTTCTATTATTTATGAAGTTGAAAAAGGATTAAACGGATTAGAAGAGCGACTAGATGAAATTATAACTGAAATTAGAGCTGCAGTTGATGATGGTTTCGACATCATTATTCTATCAGATAGAAATATTAGCGAAAAATTTGCTCCTATTCCTTCTTTATTAGCTTGTTCTTTCGTTCATCACGAATTGAAAAAACACAAAAGAAGATCTTCTTTTGGAATTGTTATTGAATCCGCAGAACCTCGAGAACCACACCATTTTGCTTTACTATTTGGTTATGGTGCTTGTGCTATTAACCCATATATGGTTAATGAAATAATTTACAAATTAGCTGAAAAAGGAGATATAGCTGATACAGAACCAGAAGTTGCTGTTCAAAATTATAATAAAGCAATAGGAAAAGGTATTGTAAAAATCATGAACAAAATTGGTATTTCGACATTACACTCATACCGAGGTTCACAGATTTTTGAAATTCTAGGACTAAACAAAAAATTTGTATCTAAATATTTCACAAATACACCAACCCGTATAGAAGGTATCGGACTGTATGAAATAGAACGTGAAATTCAAAAGAGATATCAATCTGCTTTCAATCCACCAGAGGTAGACACTGGACTTGATTTAGAAATTGGTGGAGACTATCGCTGGAGAAGAAATGGCGAACGCCATATGTTTAACCCTGCTTCTGTTGCCAAACTACAACAAGCAGTAAAACAAAATAGTTACCAAACTTATAAAGAATATGCGAAATTCATTAATAATCAAACTAAAAATTTAATGACGCTTCGGGGAATGTTCAAATTTAAAGAACTAAACCCTATTCCTTTAGATGAAGTTGAACCGTGGACAGAAATTGTAAAACGTTTCAAAACAGGTGCCATGTCTTTTGGGTCTATTAGTAGAGAAGCCCACGAGAATTTAGCGATCGCAATGAACCGTTTACAAGGTAAAAGTAATAGTGGTGAAGGCGGTGAAGATGCTGATAGGTTTACTAAAGATGCAAATGGAAATTGGAGAAATAGCGCTATAAAACAAGTTGCTTCTGGACGTTTCGGCGTTTCAATAAATTACTTGAGTAGCGCAAAAGAAATTCAAATAAAAATGGCACAAGGTGCCAAGCCAGGAGAAGGAGGTCAATTACCAGGAGCTAAAGTAAATCCTGAAATTGCAAAAACTAGAAATTCGACTCCTTATGTAGGACTTATTTCACCACCACCCCATCACGACATTTATTCTATTGAAGATTTAGCACAATTAATATTCGATTTAAAAAATGCAAATCGGGAAGCACGTATAAATGTAAAACTTGTTTCTAAAGTTGGTGTAGGTACAATTGCTGCTGGTGTTGCCAAAGCAAAAGCCGATGTAGTTCTTATATCTGGTTACGATGGCGGAACCGGTGCTTCCCCCCTTACCTCTTTAAGACATGCAGGCTTACCATGGGAATTAGGTATAGCAGAAGCACAACAAACCTTATTATTAAATAATCTTAGAAGTAGAATTACTGTTGAATGCGATGGGCAATTAAAAACCGGACGTGACGTTGCTATCGCTTGTTTATTAGGAGCTGAAGAATTTGGTTTTTCAACTGCACCATTAGTAGCTTCTGGTTGTATCATGATGCGTGCTTGCCATCTAAATACATGCCCAGTAGGTATTGCTACTCAAGATCCTGAATTACGTAAAAACTTTAAAGGAACACCAGAACATGTTATAAATTACATGTATTTCCTTGCTCAAGAATTACGTGAAATAATGGCCAGTCTTGGTTTTAGAACTATTAATGAAATGGTAGGTCAAAGCCAAAAAATAGATATGAATCATGCTATTGAGCATTATAAAGCGCAAGGAATTGACTTATCTAACATATTATACAAACCAAATATAGATAAGGATATTCCCTTATATAAAACCCAAGACCAACAACATGGTTTAGAACATGTACTAGATTTTGAAATTTTAAATAAGGCACACCCTGCTATTTATAGAAAAGAAAAAATGAGCCTTGATTTTGAGATTACTAATATCAATAGAACCACTGGTGCTATTTTAAGTAATGAAATTTCAAAAATACATGGATCAGGAGGCTTACCAGAAAACACATTAACACTTAATTTCTTCGGAGCAGCTGGACAAAGCTTTGGTGCTTTTTCAACTAAAGGTTTAACATTAAATGTTACCGGTAATACAAACGATTACTTTGGAAAAGGATTAAGTGGCGCTACACTAACCGTTAAAATACCAAAAGAATCAACTTTTAAATCGAATGAAAATGTAATTATAGGTAACGTAGCTTTATATGGAGCTATAGATGGTGAAGCGTATATAAATGGTATCGGCGGAGAACGATTCTGTGTTAGAAATTCAGGTGCAAAAGCTGTAATTGAAGGAATTGGTGACCATGGATGTGAATATATGACCGGAGGACGCGCCGTTATTTTAGGTAAGATAGGACGAAATTTTGCTGCCGGAATGAGTGGTGGTATTGCTTATATCTACAATCCAGATAATCAACTAGACAATCATAATTTCAATATGGAAATGATTGAATTAGAACATTTATCAGACGAAGACCAAGAGGAAGTAAAAGAATTAATTGAAAAACACTATCACTATACAGAAAGTGAAGTTGCAGAAGCTATTTTAAGTAACTGGGAAGACGCTCGATCTAAATTTATTAAAGTAATGCCTACAGAATTTAAAAAAGCACTTCAAAAAATAAAAGAAGAAGAAAACCTGCAACTTAAAACTGCTTAAAATGGGAAAATTAAGAGGATTTTTAGAATACGATAGAAAAAGTGAAAAAACTGAAGAAGTTGAATTACGAGTTAAAAATTATAAAGAATTTACCAAAGACTTAAAAGTCGAAGATCTTAATGAACAAGGTGCCCGCTGTATGGATTGTGGTATACCTTTTTGCCATAGTGGTTGCCCATTAGGAAACTTAATCCCTGATTTTAATCATGCTGTATATGAAAATGATTGGGAAAAAGCATTAAAAATTCTTCATTCTACAAATAACTTCCCGGAATTTACGGGAAGATTATGTCCAGCTCCTTGTGAATCTGCCTGTGTTTTAGGAATAATAGAACCTCCAGTCGCTATAGAATTGATTGAAAAATATATTGTAGAAAGAGGTTTTAAAGAAGGCTGGATTAAACCCAATCCGCCTAAAAACAGAACAGGTAAAACTGTTGCTGTTATAGGTTCTGGTCCTGCAGGAATGGCTGCAGCCCAACAATTAAATAGAGCTGGTCATACAGTAACTTTATTCGAAAGAGATGCTAAACTTGGTGGACTTT
This sequence comes from Zunongwangia sp., assembly GCF_048269745.1. NCBI lineage: Bacteria > Pseudomonadati > Bacteroidota > Flavobacteriia > Flavobacteriales > Flavobacteriaceae > Zunongwangia > Zunongwangia sp. The sequence continues at coordinate 209,585 of NZ_JBLXIB010000006.1, forward strand.
TACGTTATGGCATTCCTGATTTTAAATTAGAAAAGAAAATCATTGATAGACGTTTAAAAATTTTAGAAGAAGAAGGTATTATTTTTAAACCTAACACTCACGTAGGTGTAAATTACGAAACAGAAAAATTAAAAGAATTTGATGCAGTAGTTTTATGTGGAGGATCAACACAACGAAGATCTTTACCTATCCCTGGTTCCGACGCTAAGGGAGTAGTTCAAGCAATGGATTTTCTAAAAAATAATAATCAAGTTGTAGATAATCTACAAGAATTACACACCGATTTATCTGCAGAAGGTAAAAATGTAATTGTTATTGGGGGTGGAGATACAGGTTCAGATTGTATTGGTACTTCCAATAGGCATGGAGCAAAGAGTGTGACAAATTTCGAGATTATGCCCATGCCATCAGATTCTAGAGAAAAACAAAACCCTTGGCCATATTGGCCATTTACGCTAAAAACTAGCAGTTCCCATGAAGAAGGAGTTAACCGAAACTGGAGTATTAGCACCAAAGAATTTATCAAAGACAGTTCTGGGAATTTAAAATCTTTAAAAACCGTAAATATAGAATGGGTAAAAGGAGCTAAAGGAGAACGCCCTCAACTTCAAGAAGTACCAGGCAGTGAAAAGGAATGGCCTTGTGAGCTTGTATTATTGGCATTAGGATTTACTGGTCCGGAGAATACATTAAGTCAAGAATTAGGGCTT